>DATMZU010000103.1:0-27109 GCA_035607435.1 Thermoanaerobaculia bacterium
TGGCGCCCGAGATTTTGAACGGGGGTGCACCGGACGCGGCCTGCGATCTCTGGAGCCTGTCCGTCGTTCTGCTGGAATGCCTCCTCGGGCGCAAGGTCTTCGAAGGCGAGGACGACCGGCAGATCAGCGTGCGGATCCAGCTGGTGCGGGTCCCCGATTTGGCGGCCGAACGGCCGGACACCCCGAAGGCGCTGGCCGAGCTGTTCCGCGGCACGCTGCACCGGGCGCGGACCCGCCGTCCCGCCACCGCCCACGAGCTGGCCCGCCGACTGGCGGAGGTACGGGCGCAGCTGTAATCCGGGGGAAAGAGGGCGGCGAAACGGCGTAAGGCCGGCTTCCGGAACCGGCGGCAGGGCATTTTTCCGGGTCAGATCAGGCGGTTTGGCGGATTGCTACTTGGAAATTCTCGTTTACGGCACCTTTTTGCTGTGAGGGTCGCGCCGCCGGGCCAGAGAGGCGCGGCCGGCAGCACCCTCGATGAGGGAGGTGCCTTATGTTTCGTCGCTCCGCTTCTTCGCTACTCCTCGCAGGCCTGCTCTTCGCCGACGGTTCCTGGCTCGGTCGTTTGGAACACCTCTTCCGCGGCTTTCTCGGCGGGGAGGGCCAGCCCCAGGCGGTGTGGGCTGCGTCGGAATGGGGTGCTTCCATCGATCCGAACGGTCAGCCCCTACAACCTGTGCCGCAGGTCGCTCCGGATGGAAACTCGCACATCTCCACGTGGGGCGCCTCTATGGATCCTAATGGCTGAATTCTCCCGAGTCGGGCTGCGAACGGTCTGGTTGCCGTTCGCAGTCCCTTTTTCTTGTCACGAAAAACGAAGATCTCTCACCTAGTTGGGTAATAGCCTGTTCAATGTCGATTCCCCGGAATCGGCGGTTCCATCTTGGGGAGGGACCTCGAATGCACATCACGCGAGACCTGTTGCGCGCGGTTGCGAGCGGCGATCTGCCGCCCCGATTGCTCGCCCGGGTCGGCTTGGAACACCTGACCGCTCTCTGTCCTTTCTGCGCCCGCGAGGTCGCCGCTTGGCGAGAAGAGACCCCCTGGCGTGACCGGCCGCTCGTCCCCGAGCTGATGGTACCGCTCCTGGCGGCGGCGTCCCCCAAGATCGCCAAGGCGGAGGAGCGGGCGGCGCGCGACTTTGCCGAACTGCTTGCTCTGCCGGTCGGTGCGCGGCCCGCGCGGGTCGCCCGGTCGCGTTCTCGCTTTCGCGGCCCGGCTCTCGTGCGTCTTTTGCTTGGGGCTTCCCGCGAATGTCTGCGCGACGATCATGATGAGGCCTACCATCTGGCTGCGCTCGCGCTCTCCATCGCCGACCGCTCGGCCCATACGTTCGACCTTCATGTGCTCGCGGCCGCCGCAATGGGCAACGCTTGCCGCGCCAAGGGGGACCTGCGCACGGCCGATCGCAATTTCGAGTACGTCCGTTTTCTGCTCCATTCCCAGGACGTCACCGATCTCGCCGTTCTCGCCGAGATCGACGATCTGGAAGGGTCGTTGCGCAAGGACCAACGGCGGTTCGACCAAGCCGAAGATTTGCTCGAGCGTGCGCTTGCGCTATATCGGCTGGTAGGGAAAGAGGAGCGGTCGGCGAAGGTGATGTTGATCCTGGCGGATGTCCATTACTACCGCGGTGATCCGATTCGCGCGATCTCGGCTGTAAAGGTCGCTCTCCGGCAGATAAGCCCAACCCGTGAGGTCAACGACTATCTCTGTGCTCGGCACAATCTGGCGCTTTATCTCACCTCATGCGGACGCCACGACGAGGCCTCCGAGCTACTCGATGAGGACGCCGAGTTGTTCGCTCGCCAGGGTCACCCGGTCGATCGAATCCGGCGCCTTTGGCTCGAAGGCATGGTGTCGGCGGGCCTTGATCGAACAGAGCTCGCAGAAACGGCCTTTCTCGGAGCACGAGAGGCCTTCCTCGACCGGGGCATGGGCTTCGGCGCCGCGATGGTCTCGATGGATCTCGCCGCGCTCTACCTGCGCGCCGGGCGGATGGAAGAGGTTCGCGCTCTGGCCGAGGCGATGATCCCGATCTTCCAGGCGCAGGACATTCACCGCGAGGCGCTCGCCGCTCTGGTTTTGTTTCAGGAGGCGACGCGCCGGGAGGCAGTCACGCTCGCGTTCGTCGAACGGCTCGCCACCTACCTGCGAGAGGCCGAGGTCGATCGCGATCTCAAGTTCCGCGGCGGCGAGGGAGGTCGCATCCGCTAGTATCCGCCCCGGTTCGAACCTATCGGGTGGCGGAGGTGGCTGATGCTGCGAAATGGGCGTCTCAGGGCTCTCGGGCTCCTCGGAATCTGGCTTTCGGTGCTGCCCGTCGGCGCGGCCGGTTCGAAGCCACCGGCCTCGACTCGGCCGACGATCAGCGGCATCGAATCCGCGCTCCACGCCGGAACGACCCTTCGCGAAGTCGCGATCGCGCCGGACGGCCGGCGCGTCGCCTGGGTCGAAGCGCTCTTCGGCGCGGACGGACGCCCTTCGGGCCGGTGGACGCTCCGCACCGCGACGCTCGGATCCGCAACCTCCAGCGACGGGACGCCCGCCACGATCGATCTGCCCGGTGACGGCGCTTCCTCCCCCGCGTTTTCTCCCGATGGCCGCCGGTTGGCATTCCTCGCCGACGACGGCCGTAGTCCTCAGGTCCAGATCTGGCTCGCCGACCTTTCGCCCTCCGGAACCGCCGGGAAGAAAGGCGGCCTGGCCGGCTCGCCGCTCCGGCGCCTGACCGCTTTCTCCGGTCAGCTCGCCGATCTGCGTTGGGCGCCGGACGGCAACAGCCTCACCGCTTTGGCGATCGAAGGACGGATGGAAGCCGCAGGGCCGCTCGCCGCGCATCCGCGCGATGCGGGAGTGGTCGGGGAGCATCTGGACGTCCAGCGGATCGCCCGGTTCGACGCCGCGACCGGTGCGCTCCGTTGGGCCTCGCCGGCCGACCTGTTCGTCTACGAGTACGACGCCTCGCCCGACGGCTCGGCGTTCGTCGCCACCGCGGCCCATGGCGAGGGGGACGCGAAATGGTGGGTGGCCCAGCTCTGGCGATTCGAATCGAATACCCCCGCGGGCCGGGTGCTCTATACGCCCAAGTTCCAAGTGTCCTCGCCGCGCTGGTCGCCCGACGGGCGGAACGTCGCCTGGCTCGAAGGGCTGATGAGCGACTTGGGCTCGACCGGCGGCGACGTCTGGACTCTGCCGGTAGATGCGGCGCCCGCCGGACCGGGAACCGAAGGTGAAAATCACCCCGCCGCGCGGTGCCTGACTCCAGGGCTCGCCGCGTCGCCCGCCTGGCTCGCCTGGTCTGGCGCCGATCGCCTGCTCTGGGTGGAAAACGTCGCCGGCTCGACCGGCGTCTCGACCGTCGATCTTTCCACCGGCCGGATCGAGAGCCGATGGCACGGCGCGGAGTCGCTGTCGCTCGGCGGAAGCCCCGGCCTGGCGCTCGCCGCCGACGGAAGGACCTCGGCGACGATCCGTCATTCGTTTGAGAAGCCCCCGGAGATCTGGGCCGGCGAGATCGGCGCCTGGCGGCAGATCACGAAGCGCAACGCCGACATCCACCCGCTCTGGGGCGAGGCGAAAGACCTGAAGTGGACGAGCGACGGCTTTGAAATCCAAGGCTGGCTCCTTTCACCGTCGCATCCTCAGCCGGGCAAGCGCCTGCCGCTGGTCGTGCTCGTCCACGGCGGTCCGTCCGCGGCGCACCGGCCGGGCTGGCCGACGATGGCGGGAGTCCTAGCGGAAGCGGGGTTCTACGTCCTGATGCCGAATCCGCGCGGTAGCTTCGGCTACGGCACAACATTCCAGGCCGCGAACGTCAAGGATTTCGGTTACGGCGACTTTCGCGACATCGAGCGCGGAGTGGATGTCGCCGTGGCGAACGCGCCGAAGGAAGCGCCGATCGATCCGGCGCGGGTGGGGATCTTCGGCTGGAGCTACGGCGGTTACATGGTGATGTGGGCGGTGGCCAAAAGCGACCGCTTCGCCGCCGCGGTGGCCGGGGCGGGCATCGTGAATTGGCAGAGCTACGCGGGCCAGAACCGGATCGACGATTGGCTCGTGCCGTTCTTCGGCGCGACCATCGAAGACGATCCGTGGATCTACACGCGCAGCTCGCCGATCACGTTTATTGCCCACGCGAAGACCCCCACCCTCGTCCTCCACGGCGAGCGCGATTCGGAAGTGCCCGCGCCGCAAGGCTACGAATTCTGGAAGGCGCTACGCCGTCAGGGGGTCCCCACCGAACTCTACATCTTCGCCGACCAGGGGCACCGGCTGAATCCGGCCGGCGAGCGCGAGCGCTACGCCCGGACGGTCGATTGGTTCCGGCGCTGGCTCGCCGAACCGGCCGAGACTCTGGCGGTGGCGAACAAGTCCGACGCGAGCGTCGATCTGATCGATCCCGCGACCGGACGCAGCCGAGCCACGCTGCCCACCGGCAACGGCCCGCACGAGGCAGCGATCTCGCCGGACGGAGCAACCCTGGTGGTGAGCGATTACGGCACAAGGGCGGAACCGGGTTCGAGCCTCACCGTGATCGACCTGGCCACCCGCCGCGTGGTCGCGAAAGTCGATCTCGGCGCGCCCAAGAAACCGCACGGCCTCGCCTGGCTTGGCCCCCAGGACCTCGCGGTGACCGCGGAAGGAAGCGGCGAGCTGCTGATCGTCAAACCGCGCGAAGGCAAAGTCGTGCGAACGGTCGCCACGGGTCAGGAAATCTCCCACATGGTCGCGGTGACCCCGGAAGGGAAGCGAGCCTTCGTCGCCAACATCGGCTCGGGCAGCGTGACCGCGATCGACTTGCAGACCGGCCAAAAACTGAAGGACATTCCCACCGGAGCAGGAGCCGAAGGCATCGCCTTCCGCCCCGGAACGCGCGAAGTATGGGTGACCAACCGCGAAGCCGACACCCTCTCCGTGATCGACGCCGACCACCTGACCGTCATCGCCACGGTTCCCTGTCCCGGCTATCCCATCCGAATCGCCTTTTCCCCCCGCGGCCAACGCGCCCTGGTCACCGCCACCAAAACGGGCGAAATCGTCGCCATCGACCCGCAAGCCAAGCACGAGACGATCCGCAAGAAGCTCGACCTCACCGTCGTCGCCGAAGCCCAAAGCCGCCTGTTCGGAGACCGCTTTGTCGCCAGTCCCGCACCGGTCGGCCTTCTCTTCTCCCCCTCCGGAAGGCGCGCCTACGTCGCGGCAACCCAATCCGACCGGGTGATCGAGATCGACACCGAAAGCCTGGATGTCGTACGCGTGATCGAGACCGGCCGGGAGCCGGATGGGATGGCGGTTCGGTAGAGGGGCGCGGATGCCCGTTTCTTTTCGATGCGGCCGGTTGCTAGGATCGATCCGGTTCGAGAGAGGCAAAGACCATGACCGAATGGCGTGACCACCTGACTTCCGACCCAGGAATTTGCAGCGGCCAGATCGTGGCGAGCGGCACCCGGGTGCTCGTCGTCAACATACTGGACAGTCTCGCCGAAGGCTCTACCCGCGCGGAAATTCTCGGGAGCTTTCCGTCCCTTCGGCCCGAACACATCGACGCCGCTCTCACCTATGCGGCGGAAGCGACGCGAGCGAAAGCGCCCTATTAACGTTGTGACGGCCGTGTTCTCTGAAGTCCTAACTCCTTCCCCCCCAGAACCTTCCACCCTCATCCGCCGTATGCTTCCGGGAGCCCGTGTGCCTCTCGCAGGCACCTTTGCGTAACCACTGATAGGAGCAGCGCCTTGAAACAGAGAGTGATCGCCCTCGCAGCCCTTCTTGGGCTCCTCTTCGGGACGGGGCTCGTGCCCTTTGCGTTTGCGCAGGAACCCAGCGCGCAGCAGGAAGATCCGACGAAGAAGGAAGAGCTAAAGAAGAAAGAGATCGCGAAGGACCAGCAGAAAAAGGAAGAGCGGGAGGCGGCGGCGAAGCGCGAGCAGGAGGCGACGGCGGGGGTGAAGAAGGACGAAAAGGCCAAGCCGAAGAAGGCCGAGGCGAAAGGCGCCAAGAAAGCCGACGAGAAGAAAGATCCTTGGAACGGGGACGCCTTTTCGGGGCTGGAGCTGCGCGGGATCGGGCCGGCTCTCACGTCGGGCCGCATCACCGATTTCGCGGTCGATCCGAACGATCGGAGCACCCTCTATCTCGCGGCTGCGGCGGCGGGGATCTGGAAGAGCACGAACCGGGGGGTGACCTGGAAGCCGATCTTCGACGAAGAGGCGGTCAATTCGATCGGCTGCATCGCGATCGATCCCCAGGATTCGCTGACGATCTGGGCCGGCAGCGGCGAGAACAACAGCCAGCGGAGCGTCTCGTGGGGGGACGGCGTCTACAAATCGACCGACGGCGGGGCGAGCTGGAAGAACATGGGGTTGGCCAAGTCCGAGCACATCGGCAAGATCTTGATCGACCCGCGCGATTCGAACGTCGTGTGGGTGGCGGCGCAGGGACCGCTTTGGGCGCCCGGGGGCGACCGCGGCCTCTATAAGACGACCGATGGCGGCAAGACCTGGAAGAAAGTGCTCGACATCTCGGAGAACACCGGCGTTTCGGACCTCGCGTTCGACCCGCGCAATCCGGACGTCGTCTACGCCGTGGCCTACCAGCGGCGGCGGCACGTCTGGACCCTGATCGACGGCGGTCCGGAGTCGGGCATTCACAAGACCCGCGACGGCGGCGCCACTTGGACCAAGCTCTCGAATGGCCTGCCGAAGGAAGACATGGGGCGGATCGGCATCGCGGTCGCACCCACGGCTCCCGACACGGTGTACGCGACGATCGAAGCGGCGCGCAAGACGGGGGGATTCTTCCGTTCGAAGGACGGCGGCGCGAGCTGGGAGCGGACGATCAAGACGGTCGCCTCCTCGCCTCAGTATTACCAGGAGCTTTTCGTCGATCCGAAGGACGCCGACCGCATCTACGCGATCGACACCTTTCTCCAGGTCTCCGAAGACGGCGGCACGACGTTCGCGAACCTCGGCGAGGAGAACAAGCACGTCGACAACCACGTCGTCTGGATCGACCCGGAAGATACCCGGCACCTCTTCGTCGGCTGCGACGGCGGCCTTTACGAATCGTTCGATCGCGGCAAGGTCTGGCGCCACACCCCGAACCTCTCGATCACCCAGTTCTACCGCGTCGCGGTGGACAACAGCGAGCCGTTCTATTACGTCTACGGCGGCACCCAGGACAACTTCAGCCTGGGCGGCCCGTCGCGGACCAACAACATCCACGGCGGTGTCTCGGGCGACTGGTTTGTGACGCAAGGCGGCGACGGCTTCTTCAGCCAGGTCGATCCGGTCAATCCAAACATCGTCTACGCCGAATCGCAGGACGGCGGCCTGGTCCGCCATGACCGCAAGAGCGGTGAGCAGGTGGATATCCAGCCCCAGCCGGGCAAGGGAGAGCCGCCGCTCAAATTCAATTGGGATGCCCCGATCCTGATCAGCCCGCACTCTCCGACGCGGCTCTATTTCGCCGCCAACCGGCTGTTCCGCAGCGACGACCGCGGCGACACCTGGCGGCCGGTGTCGCCCGACCTCACGCGTCAGGTCGATCGCAACCTGCTGCCCGTGATGGGCAAGGTCTGGGGCATCGACGCGGTGGCGAAGAACGCCTCGACCTCGTTCTTCGGCAACATCGTCTCGCTCGCCGAATCTCCGGTCGCCGAAGGGGTGCTCTACGTGGGCACCGACGACGGCCTGGTCCAGGCGACCGAGGACGGCGGCGAGCATTGGCGGAAGATCGAGAAATTCCCCGGCGTGCCGGATAACGCCTACGTCTCGCGGCTGGAGGCGGACGTCGCCGATCCGAACGTGGTCTACGTGGCGTTCGACAACCACAAGATGGGCGACTTCAACCCCTACGTTCTGAAGAGCGGCGACCGCGGGAGAACCTGGGTTTCGATCGCGGGCGACCTGCCGAAGACCAGCCCGGCGTACGCGCTGAAGCAGGACCCGGGAAGCCCCGATTTGATGTTTGCCGGGACCGAGTTCGGGCTGTTCTTCACCAAAGATGGCGGCAAGCGCTGGTTGCCGCTCAAAGGCGGCCTGCCGACGGTCGCCGTGCGCGACATCGCGGTCCAAAAACGCGAAGGCGATTTGGTGATCGCGAGCTTCGGCCGCGGCTTCTTCATCCTGGACGACCTCACGCCGCTACGCGAAGCGACCCCCGCGACGATCGAGAAAGACGCCGAGCTGTTCGGCCTGCGCCCGGCCAAGATGTACATCGAAGCGTCGCCCGGCGGCGAGCCCGGCCCCGGCTTCCGCGGCTCGTCCTTCTTTACCGCGCCCAATCCGCCGTTCGGCGCGGTCTTCACCTACTACCTGAAGGAAGGGCTCACGACCAAGGAGAAACAGCGTTGGAAGCGTGAGAAAGAAGCGGACAAGGAGAAAAGCGAGAAGGCGGAGAAGGACGCCAAAGCGAAGAAAGGCGAAGCCGCCCGGGATGACGCCCATCCCTACCCGAGCTGGAACGATCTGCGGGCCGAAGCGCGGGAGCCGACGCCGGAGATCGTGCTCACGGTCACCGACGATCAAAACCAGGTCGTGCGCCGCCTGATCGGCGACGCGACCGCCGGGTTCCATCGCGTCGCTTGGAATCTCCGCTATCCGGCCGAATCGCCGATTGAGCTCGAAGATTCGGACGACGACGGACTCGACGGGCCGCTCGCGCCGGCCGGTACCTACAAGGCGCAGCTCGCGAAGCGGGTGGACGGCATTTTGACCCCGCTCGGGGAGGCGCGGACCTTCCGCGTCGAGCCGCTCGGGCTCGGATCTCTCCCGGCCGCCGACCAGCGTCAGGTGCTCGCCTTCCATGCGAAGGTCGCCCGGTTGCAGCGGGCGGTGATGGGCGCGGGGAGCTTGATCGACGAGACGAAGGCCCGCATCGATCACCTGAAGAAGGCGGTCGAGGTCACGGCGGGCGCGGATCCGGCGTTGTACGCCGAGCTGGAATCGATCGAAGGGAGACTCGAAGATCTGGAGATCGACCTCTCCGGCGACTCGACGATTTCGCGACGGAACGAGCCGGTGCCGCCCGGGATCTCCGACCGCATCAACCAGATCCTCTTCGGCGCCTGGGGTTCGACCTCCGCCCCGACCGCCACTCACCAGGAAAACTACCGGATCGCCGCCGAGCAGGCCGGTCCCGTGCTCGACAAGCTGCGTACCCTGGTCGAGGTGGATCTACCGAAGATCGAGAGACAACTCGACGCCGCCGGAGCCCCCTGGACCCCCGGCCGCATGCCGGTTTGGAAGCCGGAGTAGATTGAAAGGGGGCGGGCGGCCACCCCAGCCGTTTGCCCCCGTAGCGTACCCAGGGCGTTGCACCGACCGGCCTCGAACCCAGGGCGTTGCCCTGGGCTGAGGTGACACGGCCCTTCAGGCCGCAAACCCCACGAACGCGGTGCATTTTGCGGCCTGAAAGGTCGCCTCCCGTTAGCCCAGGGCAACGCCCTGGGTTCGTACGTGGGTGCTTCGATTAGAATCGCGCTTCGCGTTGGCGTTCCCGACCGAGATCGACCCGAATCGCCAAAGACATAGTGCCCAGCCGGCTTGCCGGCCGGGAGAGAGGCATACCGTGCAGACGCTCCAAGAATTGATCCTCCGGTTGCAGAGCTTTTGGGCCGAGCAGGGCTGCGTGATCCAACAGCCGCTCGACCTCGAAGTGGGCGCCGGGACGATGCATCCCGATACGTTTCTCCGCGTCCTCGGCCCCGAGCCCTGGAAGGTCGCCTACGTTCAGCCGTCGCGCCGGCCGGCCGACGGCCGGTATGGCGACAACCCGTTCCGCCTGGGCAAGCACCAGCAGTACCAGGTGATCCTGAAGCCCGCGCCGAAAGACGTGCAGGCCCTCTATGTCCGGAGCCTGGAGGCGATCGGCCTCGATCTCACCCAACACGACCTGCGGTTCGAGGAGGACAACTGGGAGGCGCCGACGCTCGGTGCCTGGGGGCTCGGCTGGCAGGTGATGCTCGACGGGATGGAGATCACCCAGTTCACCTACTTCCAGCAGGCGGGCGGCCTGGAGCTCGAACCGATCAGCGCCGAGCTGACCTACGGCCTCGAACGGCTGACCATGTTCCTCGCCCAGGCGCGGAGCATCTACGACATCGGCTGGGTGCCCGGCGGCGTCGATTACGGCGAGGTCCGCCATCAGGAGGAGTACGAGCTGTCCAAGTACTACTTCGAGATCGCCGACGTGGTCTTCCTCCAGCAGATCTTCGACGGCCAGGAGCGCGAGGCGAAGCGCTGCCTGGAGGCGGGCCTGGTCCTGCCGGCCTACGAATGCGCCCTCAAATGCTCCCACGCCTTCAACGTGCTCGACGCTCGCGGAGCGGTTTCGGTCACTGAGCGGGTGGCGTTGATGAAGCGGGTTCGCGATCTGGCCTGCGCCTGCGCTAGAGGCTATGTCGAAAGCCGCGAGCGGCTCGGATTTCCACTGCTGCGCGGCGCCCTCGGCACGGCGGCTGCGACGGCCCCCGGGAAGGAGGCCTGACCATGGCGGAAAAGACCGAGATCCCGAAGGGCGAATTCCTGCTCGAAGTGCGGAGCGAAGAGATCCCCGCGCGCATGCTCGAACCGGGGACCCGTGAGCTGGCGACCCGCGTGTTCGAAGAGCTGATGGCGCGCGGCGTCGGTCCGCGCGAGGTGGAGACCGGCTATACGCCGCGCCGGCTGGTGCTGATCCTCTCGGGGCTCCCCGAGCGCGAGGCGGACCGTGAAGAGCAGGTGCTGGGACCTCCCGTGCGCGCGGCGTACAACGCGGAAGGGGCTCCCACCCCCGCGCTGCTCGGTTTCGCCAAGCGTTGCGGCGTGGCGCCTGAGGAGCTGATCCGGATCGCCACCGAGAAGGGGGAGTACCTGGCGGCGAAGCAGCACACCACCGGGCGCGCGACGAGCGAGATCCTCTCCGAGCTGATCCCCCGAGTGCTCGCCGGGATCTCCTGGCCGAAGGCGATGCGCTGGGGCGCGGGCGACGGTCCGTGGGTCCGCCCGGTCCAGGGCCTGCTCGCCCTGCTCGACGGCAAAGTGGTGCCGATGACTTTCTTCGACGTCGCGTCGGGCGATTCGACGATCGGCCATCCGATCCTGTCGCCCGCCGGCTTCTCGGTCGTCGGCGCCGCCGACTATCGGGAAAAGCTCACGGCGCTCGGAATCGAGGTGCGGCACGCCGCACGGCGCGAGCGGCTGCATGCGGCGATGACGGCCGAGGCCGAAGCGCTCGGCGGCAAGCTGGTCGAGGACGACCCGCTTCTCGACAAGCTCGCGGCGCTCTGCGAGGTCCCGGGGGTGATGTCCGGGGCGTTCGATGCGGCGTTTCTCTCGCTGCCCGCCGAGGTGCTGGCGACCAGCCTGCGCGATCATCAGAGCGCCCTCACGGTCGAAGGGCCGGAAGGGTTGATGCCCGCGTTCCTGACCGTCATGGACCGGCCGGACGATCCGATCGGCCGGGTCCGCTCGGGCAACGAATACGTGGTCGCCGCCCGGCTCGCCGATGCCAAGTTCTTCTATGGCGAAGACCGCAAGGGCAAGCTCGCGCCGAAGGCCAGCCGGCTCGCGTCGTTGGGTTTCCACGAGCGGCTCGGCACCTACGGCGAAAAGGCGGAGCGGCTCGGCCGGCTGGCCGAGGCGATCGGCCGGCGTCTGGGCTCCGGACCCGACGAGATCGCCCAGGCGGTCGAGGCGGCGAAACTGCTCAAGGTGGATCTCACGACCGAGATGGTCAAAGAGTTCACCTCGCTCCAGGGAATCGTGGGTGGAATCTACGCCCGAGAGGACGGCCATCCGGAGGCGGTCTGGCAGGCGATCTACGATCAATACCAGCCGGCCTCGACGGAGGATGCGATCCCGCGCGGGCGCGTCGGGCGGATCGCCGGGCTCGCCGACCGGATCGACACGCTGGTCGGCATCTTCGGTCTCGGGCTGATCCCGACCGGCTCGAAAGATCCGTTCGGCCTGCGCCGCGCGGCCCAAGGGGTGGTGCGGATCGCTCTCGAAGGATCGCTGTCGCTCGACCTCGAAGCGGTCGCCAAGGAGGCGGTCGGATTCTACGGCGCCAAGCTGAAGCGCTCGGCCGACGAGGTGCTCGCCCTGCTGCGGCCGTTCCTCCACGACCGGATTCGCCACGTCCTGGGCCTTCAGGGGTATGCCTATGACGAGATCGAAGCGGCCCTCGGCGCGGGGGCCGGCGGTGCGGGAAGCGTCGCGGGCCTGCCCGATTTGAAGGCGCGGGTGGCGGCGCTCAAAAAAGTACGCGGCGAGGAGCGTTTCCTCTCGGTCGTGCTCTCCGCCAAGCGGATCGCCAACATCGTCAAGGACGCCCCGGAGCACGACCTCGAACCCTCGGCCCTGGTCGAGCCCGCCGAGCGCGAACTGTTCGACGCGTTCGCCGAGCTGCGCGCCGAGATTGTCGAAGCGCTCGCCGAGCGGGATTACGAACGGGTGTTGTTCCGCACCGCGGACCTCGCCCCCGTGCTCGACAAGTTCTTCGTCGATGTCCTGGTGATGGACCCCGACCTGGAAGTCCGGGCGAACCGGATCGCACTCCTCCAGGCGATCCACCGGACCATCTCGCGCACCGCGAAGCTGACCGAGATGGTGGTCGATAAGGCGGAATTGCGGGGAAGGTAGGGCAAGCCCGGGCGGCCACGGGGGGCCGCCCCTACATTGCGGCGGGTGGTCCTATGGCTTTCCGAAGGTCGTGCTCTCGTAGGGGCGGCCCCCCGTGGCCGCCCTCGCCCGACGGTCTCACGCCTCCAATGGCGAAGAGGCTCAGCGCCAACGGCGCGGCCCGATACCAGCCTAGGGCGAAGCCCTAGGAAACGAAGCGAGAACCCACAAGAAGGGCTGAAGGCCCGCCCCATCCAACGCCCCGGCGCAGCGAATGGGGCGGGCTTACAGCCCTAGGATCGTGGGGCCGAACCGGTTACCTAGGGCGTTGCCCTAGGCTGGTATTGGGCGCGCCTTTGGCGCTCAACTCACGCCTCGATTGGCTTCAACTGGCCGTACAACCAGGCCCGCGCACTCGCCCAGCGGCGGTTGACGGTGGCCTCTCCGATCGACAGAGCCGCCGCCGTTTCGGGAATCGAGAGCCCGCCGAAGAAGCGCAGCTCGACGATGCGCGCCTGGTCGGTGTCCAGCTCGGCGAGCCGGTCGAGCGCCTGGTCGAGCGCCAGCAGATCGACTTGGGCTCCCGCGACCAGGGCGAGGCTGTCTTCGAGCGTGATGGTGATCGCTCCGCCGCCGCGTTTTCCCGCTTCGTGGGCTCGGGCGTGATCGACCAGAATGCGGCGCATCACACGCGAGGCGAAGGCGAAGAAATGGACCCGGCTTTGCCAGCTCGCCTGGCGGCGGTCGAGCAGGCGCAAATACAGCTCGTTGACCAGCGCGGTCGGCTGGAGCGTGTGATCGCCGCGTTCGTTGCGGAATTGGCGGCGCGCCCGTTGTTTCAGCTCGTCTTCCACCAGCGGCATCAGGCGATCAAGAGCCTGCTGGCTCCCTTCGTTCCAGTTCAACAGAAGCGCGGTCACCTCGCTCGGTTTCATCACGACTCTCCCGATCCTCCGGACGATAGGTAGTGGCTCAGGCAAGCCCCGCAGCGACTGGCTGTTGCCGAAGGCGCCCGAAGGAGCGAGGAGGCTTGCCTGAGCCGCTACCGACGATACCGTGCCGCCTCCTCCGGACGCCCCCAGGCGCTATAGAGCTCGGCGAGCAGGTCGAGATCCTTGGGCCCGGGCGGTTTCGATCCTATAGAGGTCTTACGTATCAGGAGAGTCAAATGTGACTCGGCTGGGACGAAACGCCCGGCGCGCAAGTACGACTTGCCGAGCGTTCGATAGCCGGCGAGCACCCAAGGGTCGTTTTCGGGCAAGCTCTTTTCCAGCACGGCGAGAGCTTTCTCCGCCCCCGGCGTCGCCGCGCCCACGTCGCCGCTTTCAAGCTCCGCCTCGGCGAGCGACAGGCGGACCATCGCGACGTTCAGGTGATCTTTGCCGAAATTCGATTCGAGCAACGCGAGCGCCTCTTTGAACCGGATTTTCGCCGAGGCCACCTCGCCGATCTCGACTTCGAGCGAGCCCAGGTTGTTGAGCGCCACCGCGAGATCGAGCGGCGGCGTCGCCGGGTTGCCGCGCGCGATGTCGAGCGCCTGACGGTAGTAGTCGCGAGCCGTGCCGCGGTGCTCTTTTCCCTGCTTTTGCTCCAGATCGCCGAGATTGTTGAGGATCGTCGCCACCTGGGCATGGCGGGCCCCAAGGGCGGCCCGGCTGGTGGCGAGCGCTTCCTTGAGAAGGGCGGTCGCCTCCGTCCAGTTTTGCCGGTTGCCGTCCAGCCGCGCCAGGTTGTTGAGCGTGACGGCGGTGTCCGGATGGCCGGGAGGCAGCGCCCGGCGGCGCAGATCGAGCGCCTGCCGATAGAGCGTCTCGGCTTCTTCCGAGTGCCCCTCTTCGAGCAGCAGGTCGCCCAGGTTCTGGCCGACCGTCGCGCGTAGCGGATGCTCGGCGGAGGTGGTCGCCGAAAGCATCGCGAGAGCGCGCCGGAACGACGCTTCGGCTTCTTCCGGGCGGCCTTGGCGTTGGCGCAGCAGCGCCAGGTTGTTGAGCGTGATCGCGAGATCCGGATGGGACGCTCCGTACAGGCGGCGTTCGATCGTCTCCGCTTCGCGGAGCTGGGTTTCCGCTTCGTCGAAGCGCCCCTGCTCCAAGAGGAACAGGCCGAAATCGTTCTGCGTCACCGCAATGTCCGGATGATCCGCGCCGAGGGTGGCGCGCCGGAGCTTGAGCGCCTCGCGGAAGCTCTGCTCGGAAATCTCGGGACGGCGCTCCTGGCGATCGAAGATCGCGACCCGATGCAGCACCCCGGCGATCGTCGCGCGATCGCCCAAGGAGCGGGCGGCGGCGAGCGCTTCGGCGAACAGATGGCCCGCCTCGGTCCGTTCGCCTTTCAGCTCCAGCGCGCGCGCCAATTGCACCAGCGATTCGACCCCCGGCTTGGCGATCGGCGGATGCCGGCGCCGGATCGCGACCGCTCGCCGCAGGTGCGCTTCAGCGCCCGAAAAATCGCCCGCGAACGTCTGGGCTTCGGCAAGATCTTGCAGCACGTCGGCCACCGCGGGGCTGTCGGATCCTTCGGCGCGCAGCCGTTCGGCGAGGGCGCGTTCGAGGGCGGCGGTCGCCTGGGCGTAGAGCCCGAGCCCCTTGTACGAGCGGCCGATGGTCAGCAGCAGGTCGCCCAAGACCTCGGGCTCGCGGCCCAGCTCCCCTTCGATCTTTTGGGCGCCGCGGTCGAGCAGCTCGCGGGCGGAGAGCGCGGTGCCGCGCGATTGCGCCGGATCGGGATTGGCGAAGACGTTGGAGAGGAAGGCCGAGACGGTCGCCGCGCGGTGGGTCTGGCGGAGCAGTTGGCGGCGCTGGATCGAGAGGACCGCCACGAGCGAGACCAGCACGAGGAACACGGCGGCGGTCGCGGAGGAGGCCCACGCGTGGCGGCGCAAGAACTTGCTGCTGCGGTAAAAGAACGTGTCAGGCCGCGCCTGGACCGGCCGGCCGTCCAAGTGGGCTTCGAGGTCGGCGGCGAGTTGTTCGGCCGAACCGTAGCGCCGCTCGGGTTCCTTGGTGAGCGCCTTGGCGAGCACCGTGTCGAGATCGCCCGCCAGCCGGCGGGAGAGCTGGCGCGGCTCGGTCGAGCGCCGCTTCGCCGCCTCGTCCGGTTCCACCCCGCGCGCGCCCGGCGGGAGCGGCCGCAGCACGGTCTGAGAGGCGCGCTCGGGCTCCTCGCGAACGATCGCCTGGGAGATCTGCTCCAAACCCGCGCCGCGGATGGCCGAGCGGTAGGGCGAGCGGCCGGTGAGCAGCTCGTAGAGCAGCACGCCGAGCGAATAGACGTCCGAGCCCGCGGTGATCGGCCGGCCGGTGATCTGCTCCGGGCTCGCATATTCCGGGGTGAGCGGCGCGACGCCCAGCTCGGTCGCGAGCACGGTGAGCGAGAGCGCGCTCGGTTCGAGGATCTTCGCGATGCCGAAGTCGAGCAGCTTGGGCTCGCCCTCGGCGGTGACCAGAATGTTCGCGGGCTTGAGGTCGCGATGGACGACCAGATGGCGATGGGCGTACTGGACCGCCGCGACGATTTTTCCCATCAGGCGCAGCCGCGCCTCGACGGCCAAGCGCCGGTCGTCGCAGTAGCGATCGATCGGAATCCCTTCGATCAGCTCCATCACCAGGTAGGGCTGGCCGGCCGGAGTGGTCCCGCCGTCGAGCAGGGTGGCGATGTTCGGATGGTCGAGCTGGGCGAGAATCTGCCGTTCGGTGCGGAAGCGCGAAACCAGCTCGGGGCGCTGGTACGGGCCTTCGAGAACTTTGATCGCGACCGGTTTCCGATACGCGTCGTCGCCGCGCTCGGCGCGGTAGACCGTGCCCATGCCTCCCTGGCCCAACGGTCCGAGGATGCGGTAGGGTCCCAGGTTTTCCGGCAGCGCCGCGAGCGGTTCGTCCCCGGCCATCCGGCCGGCCGGCAGGCCCGGCGGTTCGTCCAGAAACCGGTCCGCCTCGACGTGCCACCCGAGGAGGGCCTCGACCTCGCGCGCAAGCGCCGCGTCTCGCGCGAAAAGCGCCGCGAGTCCCCCCGCCCTCTCCGCGGTCGGCAACTCGACCAGCTCTTCGAACCAGTTGCGGACCTGATGCCATCGCTCGCGATTTTCCGCCATAGGGATCAAGCGGCCCTATTTCATGTTCCGGCCGTCTTGCAGTCTAGCGCCCGCCGCCGCTTCCGGAAGAGTCGGGCGACGCAAGGAACATCTTTGGAGGTATGAATCATGAGAAGTCAAGTTTTGCGCATCCTCTCGATACTCGGTCTGGCTCTCGCGAGCGCACGAGGGTTGCAGGCGGCCTGCCCGTCGCTCCGGCCGCTGGTCCTCCTGGGAGCCCCGAACGCCTTCCTGCTGAAGGCCGATCTTGGGCTCACCTCCGGTGCTATTCAATGGACACCGGCCACCCACGGAGTGGTTACGGACGGCGGCGACCGCCTCATCTACACTCCGAATCCGAGCTTCTGGGACCTCGGCATCGACAGCATCGTCGTCACCACGTCGGGACGAGCCGATCTGCCGAAAACCGTCCAGTGGGTCGCGGCGACGCGGCACGGCGAGCCCTCGATCGAGGATTTTGAGGGACACTCCGACTGGGACTTGGGATGGTTCGATCCCGAGGCGATCTGCGAGCTCGGCGCGCTATCGGGTAGCTTCGGCCTCCGGTTCACCGCCATATCCGGCGGGGGATCTACGAGTGCCACCGCCGAGGGACCGGACGGCAACGGCGCAACCGCCGGGGGAGGTGCGGTCGCCAGCTGGCATCCTCCGGGCGGCGGAGGAGGGCAGAACGGATCTTGCGGGGGAGCCGGACAGGAGTGCCCCTTCGGGATCTGGTATCGGTTCCTCGCGGCCGATGGCGATCACGACCATTTCTTCGAGTACTCCGTCTATGTGAAGGAGAGCGGCGACACGGTGCAGGTGGGTCTTTCGCCGGGAGACAGCCTGCCGCCGGGCACCGACCCGATCGCCTTGACGACCGTCTCGCGCGAGACTCACCGGCTGGAGCTGTTGAATTGGCTGACGACCGAGTCGGCGGCGGCCGGGGCCGCCCTATGGATCGATGGCCGGCGAGCGCTGGCGATCGAGGAGCAGGGTCTGAGCAGGCAGCTGGTTCCGAGCTCGGGGGGCGGCCCTACCTTCACCTTTGACGCGGTACCGGCCTCGGTGACCTCGGGCTCCCCCGGTCTCGCCCATTCGTTCGACAACTTCGCCGTCTTCCAGATTCCGGGGCAGGCGCGATACGACTGCCTGGCGGCCGACGGCTTCGACAACGGCGCGTTGGATTCCGTTTGGACTCCGATCAATGAAACCAACCTGAGCGTTTTGTCCGCCGCCGCCCTGGCGGGCAGGGGAGGGCTCGACGTCCATCTCGTCGATATCGGCCCCAACGTCGGCGGGCTCTTGAGCCTGGTGGGTTTCCAGGGCCAGAGTCGTCACGGTCTCAAGTTCCGGTTCGATCCGAACTCGACGGAATTCGAGACCGGCGCCCTCTTGAACCTTGCGCTCGGGCGGCAACCGGGATCGGCGATCTGGCCGTTCCTCGCATTCTTGAAGCGGAACGCCTCGGGGTTCGTGGTGCATATTCAGTCGCGCGACGACCATGGAGTCCCGCGGAGCACGCCCGTCGCGATCTCCGACGCGCCTCACGTCTTGGAGCTCGACTGGCAGCGCTCGGCGACCACGCATGCGCCGAGCGGTTATCTCCGGGCGTGGATCGACGGAGTCCTGGTGGCCGAGCACCTGAACGTGGACAACGACGACGAATCGATCACCGAGATCCGCGTGGGCGCGCTGGGCTTGGCCGGAGCGGCGAAAGGACACGTCTACCTCGATCAGATCGAAGCCTGGGCCGAGGCTCTCCCGGCGATTTGAAGCCGCTCGGGGGCGGCTTGGTCTGCCCCCGTTTTCCGCCATTCGATCGAGATTACGGCGTCGGCGGAGTGACCAGGAGCTCGCCCTTCACCACGATGGTTCCGGTCAGGTAGTCGAGGTCTTCGAGCATCTCGGCGACCCGCGGGGCGCAGGCGGGAAGGCCGGACGAGAGGTCGGGAGCGAAGACGTAGCGGAACTCGTTGCGCCGCCCGTTCTGCCCCCACCAGGTGATCTCGCGATGGCCGACCCTGCTGGCCGTAACCTCGACGCAGTCCCGCTGAAGGCCGATCTGGCCGCGGGTGAGGAGGTCGCGAATCGCAATCCGCTCCTCGGGGCTGGCGATCCCGCGGCCCACCGCGCCGTCGGGTGAGCCGCCCGAGGCCGTGATGCTTCCCTGGTAGGACACGTAGCCGCTGCGCGAGACGAAGGTGAACTGCTCATAGGCGAGCGCCGGTGGCGGCTGCGGGTTGAGCGTGAAGTCGTCCACGATCCGGACCAGCGGCCGGACGTCGGTGCCGGATGCCTCGGAAACTCCGGTTGCGGAAATTCCGAAAGCGGGGACGGCGAAAATCGCGCACAGGAGGGCCACGGAGGGGATCGATCTCGGCAAGTTCATTCTGGGCTCCTTCACTCGGAACTCCGACCGACGCAGTTCACGCATTTTCTTACTGCATCTTCCATGCCCGCAATCGGCCCTCCCGCCAGGAGTTTACTAAGGATTCGGCTTCATGTTGTAGGCGTAGAGCGCGAACTTCTGCGGCCCTCCGGGCACGTTCTGCCCCTTCACCTTGATCCGCAGCTTGCGCCCCGCGGTCAGCGCGTTCTTGGGGATGAACACCGCTTCGACGTTGTTGATCGCGTCGCGCGGAGCGTTTTCGGGAAGCGGCGTCCCGAAACGCGACGAGTAACCGGTGTCCTGCCCGTTCACGTTCTCGCGGAACAGGTTGCCATACCAACTCCCGGCCACCCGACCGGCGGCGTCGAGCAACTCGACGGTCAGGTTGAGATCATTGACCAGCGCCGCCTGGGCGTTCGGGTCGGGACCGGTGACCACGTCGGCCGGAGGGTCCGACCAGGCGAGGACGATGTAGAGGTCGCGCGCCGGGTCGCCGATCGCGCGGGTCCATTGGCGGACGGCCAGGGTGGTCAACGTGATCGCCCCGTTGTCGTTCCAGAAGCGTTGCACGGCAGGATCCGTCAGCCGGTCGAGGTTCACCCGCCCCCAGCCGTAGAGCGGGCTCGGCCGGTGGTCCTGCCCGGGGACATGCCCCAGGTCGTCCGCGGTTGCGATCATCGCGGCCTTGAGGAGCGCGGGCGACGGGTTCTGCCGGTTATCGAGGAACCATTTGCGCAGGAGCGCCGCGACCCCGGAGACGACCGGTGCCGCGAAGCTCGTGCCGGTGCCGTAGGTATAGAAATAGCCGGTCTCGTTCGAGGGCTCGAAAGCCTTGCAGCCGACCGGGGCGTTGTATCTCGGCGCCCCGCCGAACGGTACGGTCGAGAACACCCGCATTCCGGGCGCCACCAGGTCCGGTTTGATCCGGGTGCGATGGAGGACCTCGGTGCCCGTATTGCCGCCGAAGAACCGGCCCCGGCCGCTGAACGCACCGACCACGTCCGCGCGCGGCGTGTCCTCTTCGGGCGGCCGTCCCGGGTTGGTGTAGGCGCAGGCGATCGGCGGCCCTTCGGACACCGGCCGCCAACTGCTGGTGGCGCCCACCGCGATCACGTTCTTGGCCGTCGCCGGGCTGCTCACCGTGTTGAAGCGCGACGGCCCGGTCGGGTAGACGTAGGCGAAGTTGCCGGCCGAGAAGACCAGGGTCATCGGTTCCTTGGCGGGGGTCGCAACGTCGGCGTCGAGCGCCCGGGTATCGAAGTAGCGGGCCATCGCGTCGTAGCTGTTGAGGCCGGCCGGAGCGGGGGTCCCGCCCGCCACCGACTGGTTCCAGCTCTGGCTGCAAATCCGGGCGCCGTTGGGAGCGCCGGCCTTGAAGACGAGCTGGAGCGCGCGGTTCTGACTATCGACGCGGGTGAGGTCTTGAGGCTGGAACACGATCATCGCGAGCTTCGCGTTCGGCGCGATCCCCGTGCCGTAGGCATAATTTCGGGCATCCGTGCCGCCGCCGAAGAAAGGTCCGGGCAGCGTGATCGGGTTGGCCGAACCGGCGACGATTCCGGCGACCATCGTGCCATGTCCGAGGCGGTCGCTCACGGCGCTCTCGTTCGGAATCCCCTTGAGCAGGACCAGCCGCTCCGGGTCTTCTAGATCCGGATGATGGTCCTTCAAGTCCGGACTGGTCCAGTCCTCGGGACGCACTCCCCGGTCGTAACCGGAATCGAAGATCGCGACCACCTGCTGGTTCGGTAGCATCGAGAGCTTCCGGTCCGTGAGCCACTGCCGATAGCCCGGCCCGGCAAGGACTCCCCCCGAACCTCCGCGCCCCGCGACGATCAGTCCCTGCCGCTCGTCGCTCCATTCGGCGACGCCGGTGTAGCTCGCGCTCAGGAGATCCTGATCGGTGCGGGCGAACAGACCGAAGGCGGCGGCGTTCGCCGTCGCCGCGACGAACCCGGGCGCGCCGGTCCCTTCCCCCTCGGCGGCGAGGGACATCGTCGGCCCGAGGAGGCTCGACTTCCGCGCCAAGTCGGCGCCCTCCGCGAACTGAAACGTGAAGCCGGCGGTTCCCGCGGCGAGGAGAGCGGGCGCCACGCGGTCGGTGGTCAAATAGGCGTCGATCCAGGCGAGGTACCGGCCTGCGGAGCAGCCGGTGATCGCCTCGCGGCTCGGCGCGGCGACCAGGAACGCGCGCTGGGCGAACGCCGCGAGCGGCGTGACGCCGCAGCCGACGAGCTGCTCCCGCCATTCGTCCTTGACGGGGTAGGCGAACTGAATGATGAACCGCTCGGGCACCGGCTTGGCCGGGAACGACGCGGGAAAGCCGGGAGCGACGCGGGTGGAGCGGTCGGTCGGGTCGATCTCGAACTGCGGCAGCTGGATCTCACGCCCGAGGCCGAGCGAATAGTCGAGCCCCGCCTCGTCCAGCGCCTTGGTGAGCCGCGAAAGCCGGCTCGACGCGACGTAGGCGGCGACCGCGCCGGGGTAGTCCACCCGTTCCGGACCGAGCAGGGCGAGGATGCGGTCGGCGACCGGCTGGACCACCGCCGGTGCGGGAGACTCCGGCCCGCCGTCGCCGGTCTCCGGCGCATAATCTTCGGCGACGATCTTCTTTTCGACCTCGACATAGACGCGACGGACGAGAGGGGAGCGCCAGGGTCGCCCCGCGCAGCCCGCAAAGGCGAGCAGGACTCCGACGACCAGGGCGATGCGCGGGAAGCTCATCCAGTCCTCCTCCGGCGACAGGGAAGTGGCCGCCGGCCGCTTGCGAATTGTTTTGCGCATTCTAACGCACAGAATCGGTTGCCACGCACGAGAGAAGACGCCGAGTCCCCGCGGGCCGTTTACGCCGGTATCTGTTTCGGTCGATCGAAATCAAGATCGCCGCCGACCTCGTGGGGCGGGAAGCCCCACAGAAATTCTTTGAGGTCGTCGCGCCGATCCTTCAAGCCGCCCGGCGAAACGCTCAAGCCACCGAGACGAACGCCGACGCCACCCGGCGAAACGGTGAAGCCACAGAGGCGAATCCCGAAGCCACAGAGCGGAACGGTGAAGCCACCGAGAAAACCCCTGAAGCCACCGAGAAATTCACTGAAGCCACCGAGAAATTCACTGAAACCACTGAGAAAACCCCCGAAGCCACCGAGAAATTCGCTGAAGCCACCGAGAAATTCACTGAAGCCACCGAGAAAACCCCTCAAGCCACGCAGGTTACCCCCTTCGTCGGCGCCCCGACCGGATTCCTCGGCCATTTTGGCGCATTTCTCGGTGACCTCAGCCGAGGGCTCGGTAACTTTTGCCGTCCGGTGGGCTGCTTGGGGGGCTTCCTGTGTTGCTTCCCCGCCTACGATCGTTGCTTCGCTTCTCGTCTGTGTGGCTTGAGCGTTCTTCTCGGTGGCTTCAGCGAATTTCTGCGTGGCTTCGTCAGCCAAGAGGCCTGGTTTGGGCGGTTTTGCGTGGCTTCGCTGTCTTTTTGTGTGGTTTGGCTTCCCGAGCTGCGTGTCATGCCTCACGGCTGCAAGGAGAACTTGGTCGCCCGACCTCAGGATTCGGTTGGAGTACACTTTGGCGATGGCTGTTCTCGTGTACCTGGAGACGTCGGTCATCAGCTACATCACCGCACGGCCCTCTCGGGACTTGATCGTGGCGGGGCGGCAGCAGCTTACGCATGAATGGTGGCGCCGACGCCGCAGCTCTTTCGAGGTGGTGGTCTCGGAACTTGTGCATCTGGAGTGCTCCGACGGCGATCCGCTTGCCGCTGCGCGTCGGGCGGACTTTCTGGCTGAGCTGCGATCGCTCGCGACGACTCCCGAGGCGGAGGTGCTCGCTCTTGCATTGCTGAGGGATGCCGCCCTGCCCTCAAAGGCTCGAGCGGATGCGTTGCACATCGCGATCGCCGCCACTCAGGGCGTGTCGTACCTCTTGACTTGGAACTCAGCGCATATCGCCAACGCGGAAAAGCGCCCCCTCGTAGAGGCTGCGTGTCGCGCGGCCGGTTACGAGGCGCCAATCCTATGCACCCCCGACGAACTCATGGGAGAGGAATCCTCATATGTCGATACCCCTTGATGATCTGCAAGCCCCATGGGTTGATCCGATCGTCGCTGAGGTCCGTGCCGCACGCGAACGGATCGTCGAAGCTGTTGGCGGCGACCTCCACGCCTTGTGCGAGCAACTGCGTGCTCGCGAGGCGTCGGCTGGAAGGATCCCGGTGCGGCACGCTCCACGGCTACCCCATTCAGAGACGGGTCACGCGGCGTAGCTCGGGGGTTGGCGAGCACCTTCTCGTCCGTCTTGGTCAACCCGTCGCCTTTCGAGTCTGCCGACCTCCTCTCGACGATATTGGCTGCGAGATCGGCAGGAGGGCTACTGGGCCCCTACTCTCTGGGACCGGCCTTTGATCGGTCGAGCGGCCGAAGCTTTGGTATTCTGTAGCCATGTTTAACGCCGCAGCTGTGGAGCCGATCCCCCTTTCGACCGATACGGGAGGAACCATCCGGGTCGCCGGTACTAGGGTGACGCTCGACACGCTGATCGACGTTCTCTTGGCCGGCGCTACGCCCGAGGAGATCGCACAAGACTTCCCGGTCCTCGCTCTCGACGACGTTTACGCGGTCGTCACCTACTACTTGAGACACTGGGCCGAAGTCGATTCCTACCTGCGGGCACAGCAGGTTCGGGCGGCTGCGATTCGCTCGGAGGTCGAAGCCCGATCGCCCCAGACAGGGTTGCGCGAACGCCTTCTCATTCACCTCGGACGGTAGCGCTCATGCCACGTGCGAGCAAAGAAGACCGGTACAAGGAAGCGGCGAAACGCATTCAGAGTTGGTTGGACGCGGACGACAACAGCGATCTTCTCGTCCTCGAAGAAATAAGAACGCATCTACGGCTGAATCCCATAGCGCTTCGTAAGGATCACGTCCCTCCGCCAAGGTAGCGAAGCCCGCTATAATCGGGTTTTTGAGATCACAGATTGTGATTCACAATCGAGCGGCCTGGATGACGATTTTCGCGGCATCAACTGTCGGAGTCGATCTTTTTGTGGAGGAATCAAGATGGGACCAGCTGAATTTGCTCTAAGTATCGTTATGAAGCTTCTCGTAAGCGCGATCCAGTCAGGTGTAAAACTCGCAGCTCTTCCCTTCTTTCGACGCCGCAAGATAGAGCGGCGTGTCGAGGACGCCACATCCGAGGTCATCGAGGCAATCTTCCCCTATCTATTGAACGAAGGCATCTCGGAGGAACGCCAGCGCCTCCTTTTGGAGACCTGCGTCGCCGAGCTGAAGCCACTATCTGAAAACCCCGAAGCCCTCTTCAGAGGCTCCCTCAACGGCCAAAAGATCTTCGAGGATCTTTACCGCGATCGGGAATTACCCGAAGTCATCCGGGAGGAAGGTCTTCGCGACTCCTACGCAATGATCTGCCCCCGAATCGCCGAACTCCTTTGCCGGATTCCCGCGGCGGTCAAGGATTGGGAGATGGAAGCCTGGTCGGAAAGCTTCCGCCGGCTCGACGATATCGGTCAGCAATTACGCTCTCTGTTCGTGCAGGTTGACGAGCTTGTTGATCAACCGTTGCGGCGAGCAGGTGGAACCCTCTCAACTGTGCGCCGGGCTCTCGCGCAAAAGGTGGGGCTTGACCTCGATCTGACTGGACTTCGTAGTGATAGCCCGATCGCGGCGAAGTTCGCAGATCTTTTCGTCCATCCGGAGATCAGTGATGTCCTCGAGGAGAAAGGCCAACCTCGTCCAATTAGCGTCGGGCAGGCAGATGGGGCGTTTAAAGTCTTCTCGCACCGAGACAGACAAGCCATCGTGATCGGCCCTCCGGGTGCGGGGAAGTCGACCTGGAGCAAGTGGCTTCAGAGCGAAGCGTTGAGCCCGCGTTGGACAGGGATCGCAGTTCGAGCAGAACTCCGACAGCTCGCGACAGGAGAGCTGCCCTCGATTCAAGACCTCGTCCGCTCCGTCGTGGGAAAACACTTCGCCGAGGAGCTGACTCAAAATATCCTGAACTCTTGGTTCTGGGAAGGCCGGGTTCTGTTCATTCTCGACGGGTTCGACGAGATTCGGCCCTCCGAGAGAGATGGAGTTATCGCTTGGATCGCGGAGCTGGTCGCGGTGGCCCGATCCTGCCCCTTCGTCCTCACATCGCGCCCGCTCACCACCGATCACCTGATCCGGCTCTCTGGAACCTGGAAGATCTGGAACATCGAAGCCTTCGACAAAGCGCGAGTCGTCGGTTACATCGGCCGCTGGTATCGTTTCGCTCCCCTTCTTACGGATGCGAAACGGGAGGTCGATTGCGGAAGCTTAGCTCAAGGTTGGCTCGCGGACCCTACCTTGGGGCCTCTAACGGGTAACCCGCTGCTACTTTCGACTCTTCTCACTGTTCATCATTTAGATGGGAGGCTGCCGAGCGGAAGATCGCAGCTCTACAAGCGCTATGTGGATGGGATGCTGGGTCTCTGGGACGATCGGCGAAAAGTCGCAGCAAGCGACGTGAGTCTCACCCTCGAGCAGAAGCGCCGAGTGTTTCGAAGTATGGCGCTCCATCTCTTCTTGAGTGAGCGCGACCAAATTGATGAGCCTGAGCTGGTCGAGTGGTTAGGAAAGCATCTAACAGATGAAAAAATTAGCGCTACTTCTGTGGAATTGCTCGCGGCTTTTCGCGAACGCTCAGGCCTGATCATAGGTCCTGGGATCTATTCCTTTGTCCATAAGAGTATAGGGGAGTATCTCGTTGCCGAAACAATTCTTCAGGGGGATCAGAGCGACAAGGGCGGCCGCTTAGACCGCTTCCGACTTTTCGAGTTTCGCGCGGATGACCGCTGGAACACAGTTACATTCTTGTGGGCTGGTTTGTCTCCAGTCGCTGATCTTGAGAGGTTCATAGAGGCTTGTCTGGAGGCCGGGGATTGGCCGCTTGCGTGCGGGCTTCTTCTTGATCAAACGGATCGACTTCCCAACGAGATTCGTCGTTCATTGACAATAAGATCGATTGCCGTCATTAATCACAATTCGCGCGTAAGCGTAACAAATTTCCTAATTATTGCGATGGGCCCTGACCATATCCACATGGATAGCACTCTGCTGCGTGGAATTGGATCCGGGCACGTTAGTCTATGGGCATTCTTTAGTAAGGCAGTCTCAGTTGGGGATTTGCTCTTCAGCGACTTGAGTGTGATAGATGGTGCTTTGAAATGGGTGGTCTGGACCTGCTTGGCATATGAAATATCAGATGATCTGGTAAGCTGGAGTGAAAATCTCAGAAACCTGATAATGGTAGGAGGGATTGATTCGCAAATTCTGGCGTTTCAGATTGGCGATGCCATGATTGTTGATAGGGGCCAGCGCCTTCATAAGCTAATAGCAGTCTTTCAAGATAAGCTGCCGGAGCATTCAGGAATGCTTCCGCTTGCGATGATGGCGGCATTCGTGCGGTTGAGGCGGGGCGATGTAGAATACGGTTTAGGGGAACGAATACTCAAGGAATTGGCGAGGGGAGTTTTTGGGGTTCCTGCCTCCGAAATTCTCGAGAAGACTCGGTCATGGGAGATCTATGGGCATTTAGACCTCCTCCAATCTTTCATCGTTGACGTTGGAAAAGCTTATGAAAATCACCAGGACGAAGGACATGAGATCCTTGAAGCTGTCCTGTCTTACGCCAATACTTTGGTGGGATTGCGCGGATAGCTGACGTTTCAGTATGTGCATTCTCATCTCGATCTGGGCTCGGGGACGGTGGCGAAGATTCTCTGCAACCCAGTTCCCAAACTCGCAGCGATTGCGCTGCTACCGGTCGATCGATCCTGCCTGCGGGCACAGCAGGCTTGGGTAGCTGGACTTCGCTTCGATGCCAAGTCTCGATCAACCCCAGGTCGGAGTGCGTCAATTCAGTCCCGATCTTCCCCCTAAGCCGATACCTGAGCACGTGTCCTGCTCAGGTAGAGCAAGTCTTGACGACGTACGCCGAAACCGGCCTTTGAGATCACAGATTGTGATCTCAAGTTCGCCCCCGTCCCACCCTCCCGAGTAGGCCCACCCC
>DATMZU010000108.1:0-17697 GCA_035607435.1 Thermoanaerobaculia bacterium
TCTCCAGCCATGCGCCCCAGTTCGATCATTACCTGTGGGCGAACGGGTGCGTTAAGGACGATTGGCAAACGCCCTGGGAAACCAGGCACTTCCGCGATCTTCGGGTCGGACAGACCTTCGCGTTGGTGATCGATCTGATGACCGACGATCTCACCACGGTGCGCTACCGCTTCTATTACCAAGACTCGGCCAACCGCCAAGGAATCGGCGAGCCCCCGGCGTTTCCGGACGGCCACCCGTACGACCTCGCCGTCCTCTGCATCGCCTCTTACGACAAGGCCCCGGGCCAACCGAGCGCGATCCTGAAGGCGCTGCGTCCGCGGCACGTCCTGGTGGCGCACTACGATGACTTCTTCCGCCCGCAGAGCGAGCCGGTTCGCTTCGTCTCGCTTCTCACCGACGCCAAGGTCGAGAAGTACCTCACGACGATCTGCAAGGAACTGGGCTGTGATGCCCCGACGGGCCGTCCCACGAACGCCGTCTGCGGCCCTTCGGGTCCGCGCTGGACGATGCCCCTCCCGGGGGATTGGCTGCGGTTCGCGCCGAGTCCGTAGCGTCCGGTTCCCGGAGGGCCGGGTGCTACACTGCGCGGACTTTCGAGACGCAGAGGGCTGAGAAAAGGGCAGCCCACGGAGAAGGCGATCGTGGAGGCACGGCTGTAACCGAACAAATGGTCACCTACAGATCACTTTCGCCCGCCTCGTCAAAACCGCTGCCCTAAACTCAGAAAGAATCCATGCCGGCCGTTGTCCGCCGCTCCGTAACCCAAGTAGAGCAGGCCGACGCGCGTTTCGGCTGCGGTGGCGAGGGTGGCGGTGTAGATCAGATCCTTTCCGAAGGCGTCGGAGATTTGCCAGGTGTTGCCGGCTTCGAGCCACCCTCCGGCATAGACGCCCGTGCCGAGGATCTGCGGCAGCTCGGCGAGGCGGAAGAGGTAGCCCGTGCGGGCGATGCCGAAGTATTGGCCGTGCAACTCGCCTTCGCGATAGCCGGAAAGCGACAGCACACCGCCGAGCAGATACTCGTCATAGGCCGGCACGGTGCCGCGGAATTTCGTGCCGGCGCCCAAGGTGAAGAATCCGGTGTGGCGCCGGACTGTGGCGAAATGCCAGTAGATTCCCGCGACCTTGTCGTAGGCCAGATCCGAGCCGAACGACCGCTCGGCGCGGTCCAGCTCGACGACCAGAAATTCGCCCTCTCTCGGTACGGCGGCGTTGTCCAATCGGTCGATCGCCAGACGCGCCCGCAGGTACCCTGAATCGACTTCGATCTTCGGTAGATCGATCAGGCCGACCTCGGGATTCGCCTTGGCTCCTCCCCGCCGCACTCCCAAGCGCAGCTCGCCGTACTCGCTAAGCTGTAGACCCAGGTCGAGACCGCCGATCAGGCTGTCCACCTTGTACTCGGCGAACGTCTTGTTCTCCAGAAAGACCTCGGAAAGGTCCTGCTTGTATTCCAGGCTGGCCGCGGCGAACCAGCGCTCGCCGAAGCTCAAAGGTTGATAGATCTCCGAGAACAGGCGCCGGGTGCGCCCCGCTTGGACCTCGTTGCGCCACTCGGCGCCTAGGGCGTTCAGTCCGGTTTTGGTGACGTTGACCAGGAGGTTCACCGCATTGTGCCCTTCGAGGTCGTCGCTCAAGTTGATGCCGCCGCGCAGATAGAGCGGCCCCCACGAGTTGTCGTGCGGCTGGAGCGCGAGATCGACGCCTCCTTCGCCGCGGGTGAAGGCGAGATCGACCCGGTCGAATTCGCCGACTTCCAGAAGGCTCCCCAGATCGTCGCCCAGGCGATGGAGGTTCAGCGGCTCGCCGACGCGGCTTTCGATGCGCCCCCGCAGGCGCCGCTCATCGACGCGCGGGGTCCCGGCGATGCGTAGCGACCGCAGCGTGTCGGGGGCGGAGGGGGCGCGTCGGAGGCGCGCCTGCTGTTCCGCGAAGGCCTGGGGAGCCGCCAGATCCGCCAAGCGCGCGGCGGCGGCGCGGGCGGCGCGCTCGCCGCTTTGGACCGCGTCGGCCATGGCGGGGAAATCGAGCAACGCGATCTTGCCGAGATCGGGTTCGAGCAGAACGTCGGCCGTGAGCTTTTGGGCATCGACCCGCCGCTGGGCGGCGAGCGACAGCGCCTGGAACGCGATGCCCGTGAGCGAGCCGAGCTGGTCTCGCTTGAGCAGCGGCGTGCCGACGTCCACCGCGATGATCACGTCCGCGCCCATCGCGCGGGCGGCTTCGACCGGCAGGTTGTTCAACACGCCGCCGTCCACCAGCAGTCGGTCTCCGGTTTCGACCGGCGGAAAAACCCCGGGGATGCTCATGCTGGCGCGCAGCGCGGCGCTCAGCTCGCCGAATCCGATCACCACCTCTTCGCCGGTGACGAGGTCGGAGGCGACGGCGCGGAAAGGGATCGGCAGCCGGTCGAAGTCGTGGATGCCGGCAACGCCGAGCATCTTGCTCCGGAGCAGAAAATCCAGCACCGAACTGGCCGCGGCGCCGTGCGGCAGGGCGAGCTTGCCGTGCTTGATCCCCGCCTCGAAGTCGATATAGCGGAGGTCTTCCTCCTTGCGCCGGAACGACAGGTTGCGGCGCGGCGCCTTGCCGCGGAACAGCTCGGACCACCGAATGGCGAACAGCTCGCGCTCGATCGCCTCGGGAGACCAGCCGGCGGCGTAGAAGCCGCCGACCAGCGCCCCCATGCTGGTGCCGGCGATGCAGTCGATCGGGATCTTCAGCTCTTCGAGCACCTTGAGGACGCCGATGTGCGCGGCCCCCCGGGCGCCGCCGCCGGAGAGCACCAGGCCGACGCTCGGCCGGCCGGCATCGGGCGACCGGCAGGGTTGGGGCGCTGGAGGCGCCGCCACGGCCGGTGCGGCCATGAGGATCAGAATCAGGCAGGCCGCCGGCCGAAACGACGCAACGGCCGCGGGAGCTTTGATCGCCGACGGGAGCACGAACCGGAGCGTACCACCGAGAGGAAATGCCTTCGGCTGTTACGTCTTCTCCACGTCAAGAAGCCAACAGCTGACCGAGATCCAAGGGCAGGGAGATGCGGCCGGTCTGATTCGGACAGCCCAGTGTCCTCGATCCGTCTCTTCCGATTCGAAGACGAGGAGTGGTAGCGTCACCACCATGTGGAATTTCACCGCTGTGGTAGAGAAGGACGCCGACACGGGCCTTTACGTGGGGTACGTCCCTGGCTGGCCCGGCGCTCACTCCCAAGGCGAGACGATGGACGAGCTTCGGTCGAATCTCGAAGAGGTGATCTCAATGCTGCTCGAGGATGGCGAGCCCAAGCTTCATTCGGAGTTCGTCGGGACGCAAACGTTCAAGGTTGCCTGAGGTGGGCGACCTTCCGGTTCTCAAACCCAGAGAGGTCGTCGCCATTCTCCAGAGCCTTGGGTTCGCCGAAATTAGGCAGCGCGGCTCACACAATCAATTTTCAGCATTCGGACGGCCGGAGGATCACGGCTGCTCCGCAAGATCGCTAACGACATCGGTCTGGATGTTCGCGACCTCGTCGCCCGTCGGTAAGCAAACCTTCCGGTGTGAATGGTTGCGTCCGATGCGGCGGCGGTGTCAAAGGTTCGGCGCCTGCCGGCTCGCGGTAGATTGTGTCAAAGGATGATAGGGAGGACTTCCATGACCAAGCTTCGGGTTCCGACTTTCCTGCTGCTGAGCGCCTTGGCGCTTGGTGGAAGCCTACGGGCCGATGCGCCGTCTATGGCTCACACTATGCGCGTCGATTATTACCACACCGGCAAGGCCGGGGCCGACGAGGTGTTCGCGCTCGATCGGGTGGTGGTCGAGCCGCTCCCCTGGCCGGGCAATCCTAAGCACCCGCTCGACGATACGGGGCTCGGCGAGTACTTCTTCGAGGTGATTGATCGCGCGACCCAGACGCCGCTTTATTCGCGTGGTTTTTCAACCTGGTTCGACGCTTGGGAGAGCACGCCCGCCGCGCGCGGGCAATACCGGACGTTTCAAGAATCGATTCGCTTCCCCGAGCCCAAGAAGCCGGTGATCGTGCGGGTGCGTCGGCGCGACCGGGCGAACGATTTCAAAGAACTCTGGTCGTTCGCGATCGATCCTTTCGATTCGTCGGTTGCGCGCGGCACGCCGGCCGCGCCGGGTAAGGTGATCGAAATCCAGAAGAAGGGTCCGTCGTCGCGCAAGCTCGACCTGCTGTTCCTGGGCGACGGCTATACAAGCAAGGAGCGCGACAAGTTCGTCGCCGACGTGCGCCGCCTCACCGAGAACTTGTTCGAGCATGAGCCGTTCCACTCGCAGCGCGGCGATTTCAACGTTTGGGCGCTCGCGCCCGCGGCGCAGGATTCCGGCGTGGCGCGTCCATCCGCCGCGATCGATCGCGACTCGCCGCTCGGCTCGACCTACGACGCGCTTGGCGTGGCCACGTACCTCGCCACCTTTTCGGATCGCCAGGTGCGCACCGCGGCCTCGAACGCGCCCTACGACGCGCTGGTGATTCTGGTCAATTCGGACGTCTATGGCGGTTCGGGCATTTTCAACAACGTGGCGGTGGTCGCGGCGAAAAGCCCGTGGGCGCCGTTCCTGCTCGCCCACCATCTCGGCCAGAGCCTTGCCGCGCTCGCGGTCGAAAATTTTACTTGGGCCTGGGCGAGCCCGGGCGGCGGATTCTTCAGCTACAGCGAGCCTTGGCAACGAAACATCACGCTCGAAGACGACGCGGCGACGGTCAAGTGGCACGATTTGGCGACTCCCGGACTTTCCGGCAAGACGCCTTGGAAGAACGACGACTACGAGAGCTTCGGCCGCACCTTCCGCGACCGCGAGAAAGCGATGCGCGCCGAGCACCGGCCGGAGTCGGATTTCGACGCGTTACGTCGCGAGGAGAAGGAGCGCTCAACCGAGCTGTTGGCGGGCACCGAGACCGCCGAGGAGAGCGGCGAATCGAACGAAGAAGAGAGCGACGACGTGGAACCTCGTTCGACCGCGCCGGCCGAACCCGTGGCCCCGGCGGCTCCGCTCGTCGGCGTTTTCGAGGGGGCGAACCACGACTCCGACATCTACAACCGGCCGCAGCTCGACTGCGTCATGTTCAGCCGCAACGACGTCGATTTCTGCGCCGTCTGCCGTCACGAGCTGGAAGCGGTGATCGCGCTCTACACGAAGTGACCCAAGGGCAGAAGGCCCGCCCCCACTCACTCCTTCGGCCGAATCTCCCCCAAAATCTTCCCCGCCATCGCCTCCGCCGCGCAGCGGTGGCCGTGGGCATTGGGGTGGAAGTTGTCCACCTCGATCGGTTCGGGGGAGGCGTCGCGGCAGGCTTGGAACGGGTCGATCAGGTCGAGGTAGTGGAACTTGTGCTGGGTCGCGAGGTTCTTGGCATAAGCGTGCTGGTCGCCGAGCGGGTAGGCGTGGAAGTTCTTGGTGAAGCGGGGAAAGACGGCGACCAGGACCTGGAAGCCGTTCTTTTGGGCCAGCTCGTCGAGCACCCCGAAGTACTCCGCCACGCGGTCGGTCGAGACGTCGGCGAGAAACTGTTCTACCCGTTTCGGATCGGCCGGACCGCGGTGGGGCGGAAAAACCCGGTACCGAAAGAAGCGGTAGAGCGCGCTATTCACCAGGTAGGGGTTGGTCCGCGCGCTTGATACTCCGCCGTGCTGCTGCTCTTCTTCGAGCAGCGTCTTGTAGATGTCGCCGTCGATGTGCTCGCGGGAGGAGAGGGAATAGGAAAGAAGCACGAGATCGGGTTTGTATCGCAACCCCTTCTCGGCGAGCGTCTCCACCTCCTGCTGGGTGTTGTAGCCGGAGACCGCGAGGCTGATCACCTCGGCCTTCACGCCCTGGGCTTTCAGCCTCTGCCCAAGGATCGCGGGAAAGGTGTCCTCGAAGCGATCGACTTTCAGGCCCGCCGCGATGCTGTCTCCGATCACGACGATCCGGTAGACCCCGGGGGGCTTGGCGACCTCGTGATCGACGTCACGAAAGCCGAGCCGGTTGCTCGCGCCGAGGTAGTCGTAGAACGCCAGATGCTCCTCGGACTTTGCCGGAGTTGCTGCGGGGGCGCCGCCTTTCGCCCCGTCGCCGCGGTAGTCGACCGGCGCGGGCTCGTAGCCGATCTTCGGATTCCGCGCCAGGCGGAACCGGCCGCGTTCGATCGGGTAGATCTTGGGCGCCGCACCGACCAGGCGCAACATCAGCTCGGCGGCGAGCAGGGAGACCGCGAGGGCGACGAAGGTGAGGGCGAGTTTCTTGAGCATCCGAAGACTTTCAGGAGAAGTTATAGGTGACGCCCGGATAGAGCAGGTTGATCGCGAAATGGATCACCGGGGTCAACAGCGGATTGAAGATCTTCCAGGCGATCATCATGCCGACGAGAGCGAGCTGCGGCTGATGGAGAAATTCGAGATAGGTCTGGGCCGCATGGTCGGACATGAAGAGCGGCGGCAGCGCGCTGCCGTCGAGCGGGGGCAGGGGGAGCAGATTGAACACGAACAGGAGGATGTTGAGGGTGAAGAAGATCGACAGCGGCACGGCGAACGCGGCGGCGAGGCTGCCGGGGACGGCCGCTTCGGTCAGGCGATCGTAGGTGACCTGGTCGGGGGCGGCGAAAAATCCCTGCGCATGTCCGATGCGGATGGCCAGGCCGGAGAGGAGTACGAGCAGCAGGTTCGCCGCGGGACCGGCGGCGGCCATGATCGCGGCGCGGCGATGGTGGCTCGCGGCCCAATGGGGATCGTAAGGGGCGGAGGCCCAGCCGATCAGCGACTGACCCTTCGACAGCAAGAGCGAGATCAGCGGGGCCAGCACCATGCCGAACGGCGCGCGGCGGATGTGCGGCCATGGATTCAGGCTGACCTGGCCGCCGTGGTACGCCGTGGGATCGCCCATCCGGTAGGCGGCGAACGCATGACCCGCTTCGTGCAGCGTGGTCGAAAAGAGGAACACCACGTACCAGGTGAGGCCGAGAACGAGTTGGTCGGGGGTCATGGCGGGGGATGGTAATCGAAACCCGCGCGGTCCGCGGGGCTGTCGGAGGTTTCGGTTTCGGCTATTCTTCCACCCGGGGCGCGTAGTTCATCCTCGAATACACCATCGAGCCGCAAGAATGGGCAGAGACCGAAGAAAATACCGCCGCGTCGCGGGAGGAGTCCGAGTGCTGTACTCCGGCGTTCAGGTCGAGCGGGCGACCCGGGAGTATCTGGACGGGATCGCGCGCGACCTGTCGATCGGCGGGCTGTTCTTGGAGACGCGCCGGCCGCTGCCGAAGGGCACCCTGGTCGATCTCGATTTCTTCGTCGAGGCGAACGCGGGCGTCGAGCCGGTCCACGCCCGCGCCGTCGTTCGCTGGGTCCGGCGCTGGTTCCGCCCGCGCGGCATGGGCCTCGAATTCATCGACGTCGAGGGCCTCGGTCAGACCCGCCTGGAGAGTTGGATCGAGAGCGTGTTGGTGTAGGGGCGGACACCCGCGTTTTTCGGCCTTCGGTCGTGGCTTGTATCCGGCCGGTTCGCGCGATTCCAGGGCGGCCACGGGGGGCCGCCCCTACGAAAACGCCAGGATTGAGGAGGGGAAGGGGTCCCCCTACGCCCGCGACAGGTACTTGTTCTCGCGGGTGTCGATGATGATCTTCACCCCCGGTTCGATGAACGGCGGCACCTGGACCATCAGACCGGTTTCCATCTTCGCCGGCTTGTAGGACGAGCTGGCGGTGGCGCCCTTCATGCCGGGCTCAGTCTCGACCACTTCGAGAACGACCGTGTTCGGCAGCTCGACGCCGACCGGGTTTTCCTCGTAGAAATCGACCTGGAGGACGGTGTTCGGCAGCAGGTAGAGCATCGAGTCGCCGAGGGTCTCGTCGTCGAGCGTCACCTGATCGTAGGTCTCCTGGTTCATGAAATGGTGGCCCGAACCGTCGGAGTAGAGGTACTCCATCTGGTTCGTGTCGAGAATCGCCCGCTCGACCTTTTCGGTCGAGCCGAAGCGGTGCTCGAAGCTGTTGCCGGTCTTCAATCCCCGCATTTTGGCTTGGACGAATCCGCGCCAGTTGCCGGGGGTGACGTGCTGGACGCTCATGATGCGGCAGATGTTTCCTTCGAACAGGATGCACATGCCGACGCGCATTTGGGTGGCTGGAATCAAAGCTCTCTCCGTTTCGGGTCCTGCATCATTCTTCTTCTTCGTGTTTCCGGTGACGGTTCGCCTCGGCGACGACCTTGTCCTGCACCAGGCGCGGCACCTCTTCGTAGTGCGAAAACTCCATGTGGAAGCTCGCGCGCCCTTGGGTCATCGAGCGTAGCGCCGGGGCGTAGTTGAGCATTTCGGCCATCGGCACCTGCGCCTTGATCATCTGACCGGAGGAGGTGGTCTCCATGCCCGACGGCCGGCCGCGGCGGTGCGACAGGTCGCCCATGATGTCGCCGGTGAAATCGTCCGGCGTGTCGACCTCGACTTTCATGATCGGTTCGGTGAGCGTGACGCCCGCTTTCGCCAAGGCGTCCTTCAACCCCAGGGAGCCCGCGATCTTGAACGCCAGCTCGGAGGAATCGACGTCGTGGTACTGGCCGTCGAGCAGGCGGACGCGGAAATCGACCACCGGATAGCCCGCGAGATAGCCGCGGCGGCGCGCCTCCTGGATGCCTTTCTCGACCGCGGGCCGGTAGTTCTGCGGGATCGCGCCGCCGAAGATCTCATCGACGAACGCAAAGTCCTCGCCGCGCCCCATCGGCTCGATCTTGATCTTGCAGTCGGCGAACTGGCCGCGGCCGCCGCTCTGCTTCTTGTGGCGCCCATGGTCGTCGGCCGGCTTGGTGATCGTCTCGCGGTAGGGCACCTTCGGCTGGTGGAGGTTGACCTCGACGTGGTAGCGGTTCTTGAGCTTGGAGACCGCGATCTCGATGTGCAGCTGACCGGTGCCGGACAGGAGGATCTCGTGGGTCTCCGGATCGCGGCTGGAGCGCAGGGTCAGATCCTCGTCCATCAGGCGGTGCAGCGCATCGCCGATCTTTTCGTCGTCGCCCTTCGATTTCGGCTCGATCGCAAAGCTCATCGCCGGTTCCGGGATCGAGATCCAGTCGAGCGCGAGGGTCTTGTCCTTCGCGTTCGGCGCGAGCAGCGTGTCTCCCGTTGACGTGCTTTTCAGCTTCGCGACGCCGCCGATGTCGCCCGCGACCAAACGCGGCACCTGGGTGCCCTGCTTGCCCTGGAGCACCATCAGATGGCCGACCTTCTCGGTGTCGCCGACGCGCGAATTCCACGCCGCGGCGTCGGCCGGGAGCGTGCCGGACATCACGCGGAGGATCGAGATCTTGCCGGTGAACGGATCGGACAGGGTCTTGAAGACGAGCGCGGCGAGGGGAGCCGCGGCGTCGCTTTCCAGCTCGACGTGACTGTCGCCGCCGGAGGCCGAGAAATGGCGGCCGACGGGGGAGGGGAGGAAATCGACCACCGCGTCGAGCAGCGCGGAGGAGCCGATGCCGTGCCCCGGGGCGCCGAGCAGGACGGGGAACAGCTGGCGGTGGGCGATCGCCTGCTTGATCCCCCGCTCCAGGTTCTCCTGCGAGAGCGTCCCCTGCTCGAAATAGCCCATCATCAACTCGTCGTCGGTTTCGGCGACCGCCTCGACCAGCGTGGCGCGGGCGGCCTGCGCCTCTTCGAGCAGCTCGGCCGGAATTTCGCTCGGATCGGCCTTGCCGTTGCCGTCTTTCGCATAGCGATAGGCCTTCATCCGCACCAGGTCGATCACGCCGGAGAATCCCGCCTCTTTGCCGATCGGCAGCTGGACGGGCAGGACCGCGCGGCCGAACGCCTTCTGCAGGCTGGCGAGCGAGCGGTCGAGATCGGCGCGCTCGCGGTCCATCTTCGCGAGGTGGATCGCGACCGGCATCTCGCCTTCCGCGGCGGCCTGCCAGACTTTTTCGGTGTTGACCTCGACTCCTGCGACGCCGTTGACGCACAGCAGGACGGCGTCGGCGGCGCGCAGGGCCGCGCGGGTTTCGGTGAAGAAGATGCCGTAGCCGGGGCAGTCGATCAGGTTGATCTTGTGGCCGCGCCACGGGACGAAGGAGGTCGCGATTCCGATCGAAATGCCGCGCTCGATCTCCTCCTTGTCGAAGTCGGTGAACGTGTTGCCGTCCTCGACGCGGTTCAGCCGGGTGGTGATTCCCCCGGTGAAGGCGAGCGCGCTCGCGAGGGTGGTCTTGCCGGTGTCGTTGTGACCCGCCAACGCGAGGTTGCGAATCTTGTCGGAGCTGTCGACCTGCATCCCGGTGCCTCCTTGGCAATCAGATGAATCGCGGTGCGAAGCGCGGATCGGATGGCTGGTGCATTCGCGGCTGAAATCGAGGTTGCGGATGATAGCACAGAGGTTTCTGCGACTCGGGTTAAATGGCCTGTTCGGAGGAGTTTAGGGCCGGCCCAAGGCCCCGCTGGCGCGCGCGCCGGATGCTGCTACAATCCCTGTTTCCCAAGACGAGACGAACCAGCGCATGCCCCCATCTCCTCCTCCACAGCTCGGGCGCTACGAGATCCGCGAGGAGCTCGGCAAGGGCGCCATGGGCATCGTTTACCTCGCGCGCGATCCGCTGATTGGGCGGCTGGTGGCCCTGAAGACGTTTCGGCTCGGCTTCTCGGTCGGCGACCGCGACATCGAGCAGTTCCGCGCCCGTTTCATCCGCGAGGCGCAGAGCGCCGGCATCCTGTCGCACCCCGGAATCGTCACCGTCCACGACGTGGTCGAGCGGAGCGAAGAGGGGCTCGCGTTCATCGCCATGGAGTACGTCCGCGGCACCAACCTGAAAATATTGCTCCAGGGCGATGCGCCGCTCGATTTGGCGTTCGTCGCCGACGTCATCTCCCAGATCGCCGCGGCGCTCGATTACGCCCACGCCCACGGGGTGATCCACCGCGACGTCAAACCGGCGAACGTGATCCTGACCGGCGACGGCAAGGTGAAGCTCACCGATTTCGGCATCGCCCGGCTCAACAGCTCGAATCTGACCCAGGAAGGGCAGATGCTCGGCACCCCGAACTACATGGCGCCCGAGCAGGTGATGGGCAAGGACGTCGATCATCGCGCCGACCTCTTTTCGCTCGGCGTCGTGCTCTACGAGATGCTCACGGGGCACAAGCCGTTCGCCGGGGAAAACCTGACCCAGGTCTCGCACCGGATTGTCTACGAGCCGTTCACCCCGCCCGAAAAGTTCGTGCGCGACCTGCCTCCCGCCCTGCGCGCCGTGCTGGTGAAGGCGCTGGAGAAGAACCCCGCGGACCGCTATTCGACCGCGAGCGAGCTGGCCCGCGACCTCACCGCCGCGGTCGCCGGGCGCAATCGGTCGGCGCATCGGGACCTGAACGAGACGCAGAGCGTCGACGCCTTCCCGCCGCCGATGCTGCTGCCCGACCTGCCGCCCGCGCCGCCCCTGCCGGCCACGGAGGCGTTATTCATGGCTCGCGGCGGGGGCGACTCTTCGGACGCCTCGCTCCACGAAACGATCGTGGCCCCGGCCGCGACGGTCGAGTTTCCTTCGCATGCGTCCGGCGCGCCCGCGGCGGCGATCCCGCGTGCCCCGGTCGCCGCGGCGACTTTGACGCCGCCGCCGATCCCCGTCGTGGCTCCGCCGGTTGTGGAATTCGCCGCGCCGATCGTGGAGCCGCCGGTCCTTCCGGTTCCGGCGATCCCCACCGTTGCGCCCACACCGCCCGTCGTGGCCGCGCGGAGGCCCGGACCCCGCGTCGGATATTGGCTCGCCCTGATCGCCGGGACCATAGCGGTCGCCGGGGTGGCCGCCGCGGCGTTTTTGCTCACCCTGAATTGGGTGGGCGCGCCAATCTCCCGCTCGCTCGCGCCGGAAACTCAGGCGGTAGAGAGCGAGGTGATCCGCCTGCGCCAGGAGGGGCTCCAGCGGCTCGCCTCGGGCGACGCGGCGGGCGCTGCGGTGACGCTTGCCCGCGCCGTGACCCTCGCGCCGGGCCATGTCGGTCTGCGCGACCTGGCCAAGAAGGCGAACGAGCAGGCGGTGGCCTTCGCCGGAGCGGCCGGCCGCACGGCAGAGGTCCAGGAGGGGCTCGCGGCGGCGCAAGCGGCGTTGGCGGAGAAGCGCTACGACGAGGCGGCGATGGCGGCGATCGGGGTCCTCACGCGCCAGCCGGGCAACGCGGCGGCCAACGACATCCTTCTCGCGGTGCAGCAGGCCAAGTCCCTGACCGCGCCGCCGGGCGGACGGCCCGGGCGCGCGCCCGGCACCCGTCGGCCGACCGAGGGCCAGATCGGCACCGACCAACTGCCGGTCGAGGCGACGGAAACCGAGACTGCCCCCGCGGCGGAATCGCCGACCGGCCCCGCGGTGCTCAACATCTCGTTCACCACCGAGACGGCGGATGGGGTGTTGATCGTCTATCTCGACAGCCGCACGCTTCTGCGCGAGACGTTTCACTTCAAGACCGGCGGATTCTTGCGTTCCCGCACGACCGGAGGCAGCATCCAGCGCCAGATCACCCTGGCGCCCGGCGCGTCCGGTCAACTCAGGGTCTACGTGACCCCCGCGGGCAAACCGGCGCAGGTCAAGACCTGGCCGGCGAACTTTACCGCCGGGTCGACCCACCGGCTGGTCATCGACCTACCCGCCTCGGGCGCGGTCAACGCCCAGCTGCAATAGGGCGCCGCCCTGGTTCGGCTCTGCGGCGCGAATCGTGGTTCGAGCAAGATCTTGATAGCGGGGACGATGAAGCGAGCGGTATACCTGCCGGCGGACCGGACACACTCAAGGAGACCGCCCATGAAAAAGCTCACCGTCCTCGCGCTGTTCGCCCTCGTCGCCCTGATCTCCGCCCCGCTCGCCGCCGCCGAGGTTCCTGCGGTTTCGGCGGAAGCACAGGCCGCTCCCGTCGTCGTTGCAGGGGACGCAACGCCCGCCGTGAGCGCGGCCCCGGCGTTGCCGGGCGGCTTTCAGCTCCAGCCGATCAATCTCTACACCTGTTCTCAGCTCTGCGGGTCCGAATACAGCTCCTGCAAGCTCGACTGCCGGTTCCAGCCTTATCCCGGCTGCGCGAACGACTGCTGGTTGGCCTACCAGGCCTGTCTGGCCGGCTGCTGAGATGCTTCGACCCGCCCGGGTCGGGACCAGCGGCCGGGCGGGTTTGTTCGCGGTGGGGAAAACCCCGCGGTTTTGTGTTGTTACGGCTCGTCGTCCGGCTGGTCTGCCTGTGTCCCCAGGCCGTTGGCCTGGGCTGGGGGGAACGCGGCCCTTCCGGCCGCCGTAACGCGCTGTGCGGCGCTTTCCCCTACCGGAACACCCGGAACCACCGCTCGAAAAACTTCTTCACCCCCGGCGTCAGTTTCGTGCGACGGTAAGCGTCGGCGGCTTTCTTGATGACTTCGCCTTGAGTGGGGTAGGGGTGGATCACGCTGGCGATTTTGCCTAGGCCGATTTTGTGGGTGACGGCCAGGCAGAGCTCGCCGAGCATGTCGCCCGCGTGCTCGGCGACCAGGGTGGCGCCGAGGATTTGGTCGGTGCCTTTTTTCAGGTGGATGCGGAGGAAGCCTTCATCCTCGCCGTCCAGGATCGCGCGATCGACCGTGTCGAGCTGGACGGTCAGCGTATCGACCTCGATTCCTTTCGCTTTCGCGTCCTTCTCGTACATTCCGACGTGGGCGATCTCGGGCGTCGTGTAGGTCGCCCAGGGGATGGTGAGCGCGCTCGTCTTGCTGCGGCCGAAGAAGAGGGCGTTTTGGATCACGATCCGCGCCTGCGCGTCGGCCACGTGGGTGAATTGGAATTTCGAGCAGACGTCGCCGCAGGCGAAGATCTTCGGGTTGCTGGTGCGCAGGTTGTCGCTCACCTCCACGCCGTTTTTGCCGTATTTCACCCCCGCGGCTTCGAGCCCGAGCCCTTCGACGTTCGGCGCCCGACCCGCGGCGACAAGGACGTGATCGACCGCCAGCTCTTTCTTCGCGCCGCCGGCCGCCTCGAACGTGATCACCTTTTCGTTTCCACGGTCATTGCCACGAAGCGCGACACCCTGAATCTTGGTATGGAATTCGAGCTTCACGCCGTGCGCGATCATCGCCTTCTGGACGATCTCCGCGGCGTCGGCGTCCTCGCGGATCAGGACGTGACCGTCCTTGTCGAGCAGGGTCACCTCGGTCCCCAGCCGCGTGAACGCCTGGGCCATCTCGCAGCCGATCGGGCCGCCGCCGATCACCGCGAGCCGCTTCGGTACCTCGACGAGCTCGAAGATCGTCTCGTTGGTGAGATAGCCCGCTTCGGCAAGCCCAGGAATCGGCGGCGCGATCGCCCGCCCTCCGGTCGCGATCACCCCCACGCGGAAACGGAGCGTCTGGCCGCCGACTTCGACCGAATGCGGGCCGGTGAATTTGCCGTCGCCGAGGAAGACGTCGATGCCGAGCTTGGTGAACCGCTCGACGCTGTCGTGAAACGCGATTCCGGCGCGCAAGGAGCGCATCCGTTCCATCGCGTGGCCGAAATCTCCGTCGCCTTTCGCCTCCGGACCTCCGAAGCGCTCGCGGCTTTCCCGCGCCGCTTGCCAGGAGCGCGCCGCGCTGATCACCCCTTTGGACGGGACGCAGCCGACGTTCAGGCAGTCGCCGCCCATCAGATTGCGCTCGATCAGGGCGACCTTGGCTCCCAGGCCCGCGGCGCCCGCGGCCGAGACCAGACCCGCGGTGCCGGCTCCCACCACGACCATGTGGTAGCGATCTTTCGGCGTCGGGTTCTTCCAGGTGGAAGGGTGGACGTAGCCGAGCAGCTTGACGTTGTGCTCGTCCTGGGGTTCGATCAGCGCGCGGGCTTCGTTCATGAGCGGGCCTTTTCTTCTGGGGCGCCGGGCTTGCCGGGAGTGCTGGGCTCACCGAGCTGGGTTTTGAGCGCCTTGCTCGCCAGACGGGTGATGAAAGTCGAGACGATGATCGTGGCGAGGATGCCGATCCCGAGCGAGATCCACTTCGTGGCGCCTTGGCCGCCCGCTTTGCCGCTCGCGACCTCCGCCAAGCTTCCCGCCGCCGTGCCGTAGTAGACGTAGAGGATGGTGCCCGGGATCATCGCGAAGCAGCCGAGCAGATAGTCGAGGAACCGGACTTTCGTCAGGCCGAGCGCGTAGTTGAGCAGATTGAACGGAAAGACCGGCGACAGGCGAAGCAGCGAGACGATCTTCAAGCCCTCTTTCGAGACCGCTCGATCGATCGCCGCGAATTTCGGGTTGCCCGCGATCTTCTTCTCGATCGCCCGGCGCGCGCCGTAGCGCGCGATCAGGAACGCGAGCGACGCGCCGACCGTGGCGCCGATAAAGGTATAAAGGGCACCCTTCACCAGACCGAAGATGACCCCCGCCGCGAGCGTGAGCAGAAAAGCCGGAGCGAACGCCACGGTCGCCGCGACATAGCCGAGGATGAAGACGAGCGGTCCCCAGGCGCCGAGGCTTTGCACCCATTCGGCGAAACGAAGCACCGCACCGCTCAACTGCTTGCCGCCCAAAGCCAGACCCACGATCACGGCGAGCGCGACGACGATGAGCAGGAGGGTCTTGGATTTGGATTTCGCGGCCGGTGCTCCCGGCTCGGTCGATGCGTTCATGAAGTTCCCCTCCCGAAGGCGGACGTTCGCCTCCAACAGCTCACTACGGTGCTCCGCCGATTCCGGACGAGATCCTATCGCGGTGGGCGAAGTCGCTTCGTAGGAGTCTGTGCCGCGGCAGGCCGATCGGTTACCGCCTCGGGTGTGCTTGTCCTGGGATCTCCGGCGTCCTCGCCGGCTCGGGTGCCGAGCTATCTACCCCTGGTGCTCGGGGCGCAGCAGATCCAAGATCGTCTTGACCGGCGCGAACGTGGCGTTCGGGACCTCGACGAATTGGGTGTTCCAGCCGGCCATCGCGCCGTTCCAGAGGCCCGGGCGTTCGAGGGCGAGAAGTGGCCGGCCGGCTTGGGATTTCTCGGCGACGAACACGGCGTTCGGATCGACGAAACGCAGCAGGTCGAGCCGCCGGCCGCCGATCCGCAGGGCGCAGACGAGATCGACGGGGTTGAAATGCGTGGCCGCAGCGAACAGGTCGGCGCGTTGTTCGGGATCGAGCTGGCTCGATTCGACGAGCTGCGGGGTCGCCGGTCCGCCATTTTCCTTCTCGACCCAGAACGGTCCGCCGCCCGGCTCGCCCGTGTTTTCGACCACGCCGCAGACTCGGAGCGGCCGGGAGAGCGCGGCGATCAGCGCCTGTTTTCGGTCCTCGGGCGAGGACGATGCGCGCGGCGCGCGGCCGAATTCCTGTTCGAGGAAGCGCTCGGCGGCGCGCAAGAGGTCCTCGGCCGGAACCAGGCGTTCGAGCGCCCGGCGCAGGTTGCCGGCCCGTTCGGCGAGATCCGCCGCGCGGCCGAGCAGGACCCGTTTCCAGGTCAGCACCTCGGAGGGACCGCCGTCGGGCAGCACGTTGTCGATGTTCTTGATCAACACCAGGTCGGCGCCCCGGTTCGCGAGGTCGGCCAGGTTTTCGATCAGCGCGCCGTGCCCCCCGGGACGAAAGAGGAGACTCCCCGTTTCGGTGCGAAACGGTTCGCCGGTCGAAAGGTCGAGCGCGAGCGTGTCGGTGCGCGGATGTTGGATCGAGAAATCGACCTCGAACCGGGCGGAAAGCTCCGCCGCGAGCCGCGGCGCCAGCTCCTCGAGGAGCGCCCGGAACCGCGGCTCGTGCTCGGGCGTCACGGTGAAGTGGAGGCGGCAGACGCCCGAGGCGTCGCGGATGAGCGCGGCCGCCTCCCGCAGGTGCTCCTCGAACGGTGTGCGGCCGGCGAGCTCCGCGCGATGAAACGGGATCAATCCCTTGGGAAGATCCGCGTACCCGAGGCCGGTGGAGTGGAGCAGGGCGCGCAGAATCTCGCGGCACCGGCCGGCCTGCCGAAGGTCGGCGAGATCGTGCCCTTCGGCCGCTAGCGCCGCGGCGAGCGGATCGGCGAACGGCAGGCGGTCCAGCTCGGCGAGCAGCCGGACGGTCTCCGCCGAGGGCTCGAAATCCTCGGCGCCGGAAGCGCTTTCGAGATCGGAGGCCAAAGCCTGAAACATCCGGCTCGCCGCGCCCGAGGCGGGGACCAGCTTCGAGACGCGCCCCTCGCGCGCGACGGACTCCGCGGTGTGCACCAGCTCGGCAATCTCTCCCTCGTCGATGCGGCGAATGCCGTCACCCACGCAGCAGGGCCGCAGCACGCGGGCGGGCGCCGGGGGATGGGAGAGGAGGGCGAGCTGGCGCCCGGCTTCTTCCCGGGAGATGCCGCGGGCGCGCAGCTGTTCCAGATCCTCGGCGGAAAATTCGGTCATCTCGATCGCAGCGTCAGCCGATGAGCCGGTCGCGGATCTCCGCCAGGGTCGGCGCCACGGCGTCTTTCGGCGACAGAAGCGGAGGGGAGAGCAGCGGCCAGTCGATGCCGATCTCCGCGTCGTTCCACAGGATGCCGATCTCGTCGTCGCGCCGGTAGAGCGTGGTGCATTTGTAGAGCACGTCGGCGGTGTCGGACAGGACCACGAAACCGTGGGCGAAGCCGGTGGGAACCCAAAGCTGGTGGCGGTTCTCGGACGAGAGGATCGCGCCCACCCAGCGGCCGAAAGTCGGCGAGCTGGGGCGGATGTCCACCGCCACGTCGAAGATCGCCCCGCGGAGAGCGCGGATCAGCTTGCCCTGGGCGTGCGGCGCGACCTGGAAGTGGAGCCCGCGCAGGGTGCCCTT
>DATMZU010000112.1:0-3233 GCA_035607435.1 Thermoanaerobaculia bacterium
CTTGGAACCTCTACGCGCAGTGGCGGCGGGAGGCCGTCCCCACGGCCGAGGTCTATTCCTTCTTCAGCGCCCGCCTCGGGGGCCGGACTCTCGTGGACAAGAGCCCGTTCTTCTTTCCTCCCCAGGCGGTGATCCGGCGCCTCGCGAGCCTGTTCCCCCGCGCGCGCTTCGTCCACCTCGTGCGCCATCCGGTGGCCTGCATCAGCTCGTACGTTCGCGAACGGTTCCACGGCATCTTCCCGGAGACGCGCGGCATCGACCCGTACGATTGCGGCGAGTGGGTCTGGACGCGGGTGCAAGAGGGCATTCTGGAGGCCGAAGCCGAGCTGGAGCCCGGGCGAATGCACCGGCTCTACTTCGAGGATCTGGCCGGCGATCCCGAGCGGGCTCTTCGCAGGCTGTGCCCATCCCTCGGACTCTCTTTCGAGCCGGCGTTGCTCACGCCGTATTCCGGGCATCGGATGGTGGCCGGGGGATTTCAGGTGGGCGACCCCAACTTCACCCGCTACGCGTCCATCCGCGCCGACAAGGCGGACGCCTGGCGCGACGCGGCGCTCCCGCACGGCTTGCGGGAGGAGACCTTGGCGGTCGCCGAGCGCCTGGGCTACGACCCGACGATGACGCTCGCGCACGACCGGCCCCGTTCCGCCGCGGGCGTCGCGCGCGCCGCCCGCGAAAGGGGAGCGCCGAGCCTGGACACCGCCATGGGCGGGATCGATCTCGAACGCGACGCGGCGCTCCCGCGGTCCGTCGTGCCCGAGGTGATCGCGCCGCGGCCGGGCGGCGCCCCGCGATCGATCTTCCTCACCGGCGCCACCGGGTTCCTCGGCGCCTTCGTTCTCGACGCTCTGCTCCAACGCACCGAGGCGACCCTCCATTGTCTCGTGCGGGCCGGCGACGACGGAGAGGCGGGGCAACGCCTCCGCGCCAACCTCGAACGCTATGGCCTCTGGCGCGAGGACTACGCGGAACGCCTGAGGCCGGCGGCGGGGGAGTTGAGCGCCCCCCGGATGGGGCTGCCGGCGGCTCGCTATGACGCGCTCAGCCACGAGGTGGATCTCGTCTTCCACGGCGCCGGAAAGGTCTCTTGGCTGGAGCCGTACCGCGCCCTCTTCGCGGCCAACGTGGAAGGCACCCGGCGCTTGTTGCAATTCGCCGCCGAAGGGCGCGTGGCACCGGTCCATTACGTTTCGTCCCTCGGCGCGAGCTTGATCCGCCCGTTCGAGAACACCCGCATGGTGGACGAGGTGACGGCCCGCAGCGGCCTGGGCACCGAGAGCATTCTCGAATTGCCGCTCGGGTACCTGGAGACGAAATGGGTCGCGCACCGGATGATCGAACAGGCGCGCGGCCGAGGTCTGCCGGTGACGCTCTATGCGCCGGGTCTCCTCGCCGGCTGTTCGCGGACCGGGATCGACAGCCTGTCGCCCAGCCAATTCCTGCATGCCCTGATCAAGGGCTCGGCGCAGCTCGGGTGTTTCCCCGACGGGCTCGGCTGGCGGTTCATCCCGGTCGACGCGGTCGCGCGAGACGTCGTCTCCTGCCTGCTCAGCCCGGCGTCCACGAACCACGACATCTACCTGGACAGCACGAGCCTGCTGTCGCCCGAGCTGATGGCCGAGACCCTCCGTCGCTTCGGCTTCGACGTGAAGGTCGTGCCGTACGCCGCCTGGCGACAGAAGGTGCTGGCCTTGGCGTCTGCCGCCGAATCCCGGAACGCCTTGTTCCCGTTCACCGACGTCATCTACGCGCTCACCCCGCTGCGATTCCTCGGCCAGCGCCATCAGTTGGAATGGTGGCTGGAGAACCGCGGCTGTCCGGACGAAATTCGGGCCGCGCTCGAACCGCGGGAGCACATAAACCCTTCGGTCGTGAGCCGGATGGTCGGCTACTACGTTCAGGCCGGCGCCATGCCGGAGCCGCAAAGACAAGGGGGGCAGCTCACGTCGGTAGAATGAGTAAGCGTACACTTCAACGAGCTTGCCGCGACCGCGCCGCTTCGGCGCGCGAGCCCGGCGGGCCCCAATTAGAAAGGAGTCGGAATGAGACGCTTAGGGAACACGAACGCCCGCCGGATCGGAAGTCATCTGGTGGGGATTGTCCTTGCTCTGTGCAGCCTGGCGGCGCCCGCCGCCGCCGTCAACCAGGTGCCGTTCACGGCCACCGGCACGGCCGTGATCACGGCGGTGACGAACCTGCCGGGCGGGCTGATCCAGATGGACTGCAACGTTTCGGGCACCGCGACGCACCTGGGGAATGTCACCGGGCCGTTGACGCGCATCCAGGATCATCAGGGGAACTTCGGCAGCACCGCGGTCTTCGTCTCGGCCAACGGGACGGACAGTGTGTTCTTGACCATCAGTGGGCAATTTTCGAGCTCGGGCGGCGGCAGCGGCAAGTGCCTGCTCACCTCCACCGGCACGTACACCGTGACCGGAGGAACCGGCTCGTTCGCCAACGCCACGGGGAGCGGGACGATCACCACGCAGATCGACAAGTGCGCCGGCACCGCCGTCGGAACGTATACGGGGACGATCTCCCAGCCGAACTCGAACTAGGGCCACGTCGGCGGCCCGTCCAGCCGGACTGGGCGGGCCGTCGCCCTCGACGCCGGCTCTACTTGCAACGGACTCCCGGCGCGAGGCCGAGGGTGCCGCCTTTTTTGACGACGAAGACGGCTTCCTGCGAACCGAAGGAACACGCCGCGAGCTCCAGACCGAAGCCCGCCAGGCTTCGAGGGATCTCCATGCTTCGGTAGGACGCGTGCTCGAACGAGAAGACCAAGAGATGGATGTCGTCTCGCCCCGAGATTCCGCGGGCCAGCCGTTCGGCTTCGTCAGCATCGATCGCGAGCCGGGACTCAATCGTAGCGATCGGCGTATAAGGACCGAAGACATGAGCCGTCTTGTACCCGAAGGGCGTGATCTCGTGGAGACGAACGAGGGTGCCGGGCCCTTGCGCCGCCGCGCGGGCAAGGCGGTCTCTCACCGCGCCCGGGAACCACAAGCCATCGAACCACGGGCCGCAAGCGACCAGGCTCGACGTGAGCAGGCAGAGGGGAAGGAGCCGCCGTTTCATGATCTCCTCGATTCGCGCTCCATCCTAATCCCTTGCACGCAGGGCCGGCCACTGAGCCCACCGGGATTGCCCGCGATCAGCCGCGGGCTCTCCGGCAGCTTGGGGTAGGATGCCTTCGTGCGACCGGTATTCGCGGATCCCAAGACCGGTTTCAT
>DATMZU010000130.1:0-12299 GCA_035607435.1 Thermoanaerobaculia bacterium
CGAAATTTTCAACGTCTACGACCTGGACCCGAGCGACGGCGTCGATCCGGACCGCGAATATTTCATCGAGCGCGATCCACAGACCGGCCAGCTGCACTGCACGCTGAACCAGCCACCTCTCCCCAACGTGTTCAGCCGCGACTGGTGGCTGGGCAACGACATGGTCTACGTGGGCACCGAGACGGTGAGCGGTTTTACGGCCGACTGTTGGACCGGCGCCATCCCGGGCATCGGTCTCCCGGTCAAGCTGTGCAGCCGGGCCGACAAATATCCCGAGCTGTCGCTGCTCCTCAAAAAGCTCGGCCCCTTCGAGTTCTATGACCATTACGGCGTGTCGCTCGAAGGTTCGAACCAGCCGCCGCCGGCGTATTTCAAGCTGCCACAGATCTGCAAGCACCTCTGACGCGAATCGGGGGAGCGCGCCCCGGGGCGGGCCGGCTTGCCGGCTTGGCCTGACGGGGTGGCGCCCCTCTGTCACATCGCTGTCACACCTCGGCTCCCCACCTGCCAAACCCCGATGCGATCTTTCGTTCGCTCGGACGGCTTCGGCCGTTTCGCGCTTCGAACTGAAAGATACCTACCCTGGTTTGGGAGAATGGAGAAAGCGATGAAGCGCAGCTCGAAGATCGCCATGGCCGTGGCCGTCGCGACGTTTGCGGTGCTCGTTCAAGAGACGTCCGTCGTGGCGCAGGCCGGGAAGGTCGATGCTTCGATCCCCGGATATTCGAAGGTGAGCGGCGTCTCGGGCAACGTGAGCTCGGTCGGGTCGGACACCTTGAACAACGCGATGACGCTCTGGGCGGAGGGGTTCAAGAAGCAGTATCCGAACGTCCGGATTCAGATCGAGGGCAAGGGCTCGTCCACCGCGCCGCCGGCTTTGATCGCGGGCACTTCGCAGCTCGGACCGATGAGTCGCGAGATGAAGGCCGAGGAGATCGACCAGTTCGAGAAGAAGTACGGCTACAAGCCGACGGTGATCAAGGTCGCGCTCGACGGGATCGGGGTGTTCGTCAACAAGGACAATCCGCTCCAGAGCCTGACGATCAGCCAGGTGGACATGGTGTTCTCGAAGACCCGCGCCTGCGGCGGCAAGAAGAACGCGGTGAAGTGGGGCGACCTGGGTGCCACGGGCGAATGGGCGAACCAGCCGATCAGCATCTATGGCCGGAACTCCGCCTCCGGCACCTACGGCTATTTCAAGGAAGTGGCGCTCTGCAAGGGCGACTACAAGGATACGGTCAAGGAGCAGCCGGGTTCGGCGTCGGTCGTCCAGGGGATCTCGTCCGACCGGTTCGGCATCGGCTACAGCGGCATCGGCTACAAGACCTCGGGGGTCAAAGCGCTGTCGTTGGGCAAGACGGCCGCCGCGGTGTTCAGCGACGACGCGGAAAACGTCTACGCGGGCAAGTATCCGATCTCGCGCTACCTCTACGTGTACATCAATCAGGCTCCGAACAAGCCGCTCGATCCGCTGGTTCGCGAGTTTGTGAAGTTCATCCTGTCGCAGGAAGGGCAGCAGATCGTGGTCAAGGACGGCTTCCTGCCGCTCAAGGCCGCGGTGGCCTCGCAGGAGCTCGCGAAGGTCAAGTAAAGAAGGACGAATGTCGAGCCACGAATCGAGGAGGGACCTCGGTTCGTGGCTCGGCGTTTCGTCGTTCTTGATTTCCGAATCCTGATCCGACCCGTCCTCATGGCCGAACCCTTGCTCGCCCAGCCTCCGCCGCCCGCTCCGAAGCGCCGGGTCCATCCTCGTCTTCTGCCGGCGCCCACGTCCAAGCGCCGGCTGTGGGGCGATCGGATCGCCCGCTCGGTCGTTTCCGCGGGGGGGATCGCGATCATCGCGAGCATCCTCGGCATTCTGGTCTTCATCCTGGTCGAGATCTGGCCGATCTTCGCGCGGCCCCGGGTGGCGCCAGAGCGCACCGCGGAGGTCTCCGGCGCCGTGCTCTCTGCGACGCTCACCGACGAGCACCGCGAGCTGGTGGCCGCGATCGCAGCGGACGGCCGGGTGGTCGCGGTGCGCGCCGAAAGCGGCAAGCTCGAAGCGGAACGGCCGATCGCCTTGCCCGTCGTGGCGGTCACCGCCGCCTCGTCTCCCCCCGGAGGCCGGGTGCTGACCGCGGCGCTCGCCGACGGCCGGGTCGCGATCGTGCCGGTGGGATTCGACGTGACATTCGGCGGAGCGAACGGCTCGGAACGGCAGACCGCGCCGCGGTTCGATCCGCCGATCCTGCTGCCGATGGACCCCGCGGGCCGTCCGCTGCGTGTTTTTGCCGCCCAGCTGGGAGAGGACGGCGGCGCGATCGCCGCGGCGCAGCTGGCGGACGGCACCCTGGTGGTCACCCGCCGTTCGGTCGAAACCAACGGCATCACCGGCGAGACGACCGAGTCGGTCGATCGCGGCGAGGTGAAGCTCGGCCGGCCGCTCTCCGCGCTGGTGTTCGACGAGGAGCAGAAGAACCTCTGGGCCGGCGCCGCGGACGGCGGTCTGCTCTGGTGGCGCCTCGCCGCCGCGCAGCTCGGCGAGGCGGGGGTCGCCGCGGCGGGCCGTTCCGGCGTCACGGCGCTCTCGCCGTTGATCGGCGGCCGGTCGCTGGTCGTGGGCCAGGCGAGCGGCGCTCTCTCGGTCTGGTTTCCGGTCGAGCAGAAAGACGGCGAGTTTCGGCTCACCCGCGTCCGCGATTTTCCGCCTCTGCCGAGCGCCGTGCGCCTGCTCGCGCCGTCCGGCCGGGGCAAGGGTTTCTTGGCCGCCGACGAGAGCGGCCGGCTGGGTCTTTACTGGTCCACCTCGGAGCGCACGCTCTGGCTCGGCCGCGGGCCGTTCGAACGGCCGACGGGGCTGGCGTTCAGTCCGAAAGCCGACGGCGCGGTCTTGGCCGCCGGATCGAAGCTCGCGGAGCTGTCGGTGTTCAATCCGCATCCGGAGATCTCGTGGCGGGCGCTGTTCGGCAAGATCTGGTACGAGGGGTACGCCGAACCGTCCTATTCCTGGCAGTCCTCTTCGGCGACCGACGACTTCGAGCCCAAGCTGTCGCTCGTGCCGCTGCTGGTCGGCACGCTCAAGGGAACCCTCTACTCGCTGCTGCTGGCGATCCCGCTCGGCGTGTTTTCCGCCATGTACATCTCGCAGTTCATGCATCCGGTGTACAAGCGGTTCTTGAAACCGGTGATCGAGATCATGGCGTCTCTGCCGAGCGTGGTGCTCGGATTCCTCGCCGGCCTCTGGCTCGCGCCGCGGGTCGAGCAGGTGCTGCCGGCGCTCTTCCTGTCCTTTCTGATCCTGCCGGCCGTCGTCTGGCTCGCCGGGAGCCTGTGGCACTTCGTGCCGCTCGAACGCCGTAACCGTTTCCGCGCCGGCAGCGAAGCGGGGCTCTATGCGCTCGCCCTGCTCGCGGGGCTCGGGCTCTGCTACGCCTTGCGCAAGCCGTTCGAGCAGCTCGCGTTCGGCGGCAACTTCCAGACCTGGCTGCATGCCACCACCGGCTGGACCTACGATCAGCGGAACGCGATCATCGTCGGCCTGGCGATGGGCTTCGCGGTGATCCCGATCATCTTCGCGATCGCCGAGGACGCCTTCTCGAACGTGCCGCAGAATCTGGTGGCGGGCTCTCTCGCGCTCGGCGCGAATCGCTGGCAGACGGTGACCCGCGTGGTTCTGCCGACCGCCTCGCCGGGGATTTTCTCCGGCATCATGATCGGTTTCGGCCGGGCGGTCGGCGAGACGATGATCGTGCTGATGGCGACCGGCAACACCCCGATCCTCGAATGGAATCCGTTCAACGGCTTCCGCACCCTGTCCGCGAACATCGCGGTCGAGATCCCCGAGGCGGCGCAAGGGGGCTCGCTCTACCGAACGCTGTTCCTCGCCGCCCTTCTCCTGTTCGCGATGACCTTCCTGGTCAACACGCTCGCCGAGGTCGTGCGGCAGCGGCTTCGCGAACGGTATTCGCAGCTCTAGGTCGCTCGGGTAAGAAACGATGAGCCGCCCCAAACCCAAACCGGCAAGACGCCGTTCCGACATGCTGGGCGATTCGTTCACCGCCCTGTGCGGCGGGGCGCTGGCGCTCAATCTGCTGCTCGTGGTGGGCATTCTCGCGCTGCTCGCCTGGAACGGCGGCCGCTACTTTTGGCAGCGCGATCTGACCGAGCTGACGATGAAGGACGGCAGCAAGATCCTGGGCGAGGTCTGGGAGACGGAGAAACGCCCGACCGAAGGCCCGCGGGCCGGGGTCGATCGCCTGCGCTTGAAGACCGGCAACCGCGACCTCGCCGGGCTCGATTTCGCCTGGATCGACCGGAGGGACATCGCGTCGATTTCGACCCCGCCCAAGGCGCTGTTGCTGGAGCGGCTCGAATACGGCAACTTCTACGGCTCGATCCGCGAGATCCACGTGGGCGGCCAAGTCGCGGCCCGCGGGGCGGAGGCCTCGTGGCGCGCGTTCGGGCCGCTGCACGAGAAGAAGCGCGTCGAGCAGCGAGGGGTCGAGAAGCTGGAAAAAGGGGAGATCGGCGAGATCAACGCCGCGATCGAAGCGCTTCGCCTGGAAAAGAAGAAGCTCGATCTCGCGGCGCTGCCGGCGGCCGAAAAGGCGCTTCGCGCCGCGGCGCTCGACCAGGATCTCGCGGAGCGCGAGGCCGACTACCAGAAGCTCGCCGACCGGCTCTCCGCGATGCGCGCGGCGCTCGAAAGCGACACGGTGGTGCTCGAAGCGGTGGACGGCGCGACGAAAGAGATCCCGCTTTCGAGCGTGGTCCACGCGATCCGGCCGAACGCGATGAGCGGCCTTGCCAAGAGCGGGCTCTACGTTCAACGGATCTGGAGCTTCATCACCGACGACCCGCGCGAATCGAACACCGAAGGGGGGATTTTCCCCTCGATCTTCGGCACCGTGATGATGGTCTTCCTGATGAGCTTCGCGGTCGTGCCGCTCGGCGTGCTCGCCGCGCTCTACCTGCGGGAGTACGCCAAGCAAGGCCCGCTGGTGCGGATGGTGCGCATCGCGGTCAACAATCTCGCGGGCGTGCCGTCGATCGTCTTCGGCGTTTTCGGCCTCGGTTTCTTCGTCTATCTGATCGGCGGCTCGATCGATCGGATCTTCTATCCCGAATCGCTGCCGGCTCCGACCTTCGGCACCGGCGGAATTCTTTGGGCGGCGCTCACGCTCGCTCTGCTCACCGTGCCGGTCGTCATCGTCGCCGCGGAAGAGGGGTTGGCCGCCGTGCCGCGGATCGTCCGCGAAGGGTCGCTCGCGCTCGGCGCCACCAAGTTCGAGACGCTCTGGCGCGTGGTCCTGCCCGCCGCGGCTCCCGGCATCTTGACCGGCATGATCCTCGCCATGGCGCGCGCCGCGGGCGAGGTGGCGCCGTTGATGATCGTCGGCATGGTCAAGCTGGCGCCCGCCCTGCCGGTCGATGGCCACGCGCCGTTCGTCCATTTCGAGCGCAAATTCATGCACCTGGGGTTCCACATCTACGACGTCGGCTTCCAGAGCCCGAACATCGAGGCGACGACGCCGCTGGTTTTCGCCACCGCGCTGCTTTTGATCATCGTGGTGACGATCATGAACCTGAGCGCGATCGCCCTGCGCAACCACCTGCGCAAAAAGTACGCCGGGAGCGCCGTATGATCGGCACCCTTGCCCCGGAAGTCGATTCGAGGAGAGAGCGGATGCCGGATCTCGCCCACAGCCCCACCGAGGTCGCTGGAATCGTGCCGCTTCCGTCGGTCCCCGATCGCGATCACGCGCTAAGGCCGCAGATCGACGATCCGATCCTGGAGATCGATCGCCTGTCGCTCTGGTACGGCGAAAAGAAGGCGCTCAAAGAGATCTCGCTCCAGATCCCGCCGAAGAAGATCACCGCGTTCATCGGGCCGTCGGTCGGCGGCAAATCGACGCTGCTGCGCTGCGTCAACCGGCTGAACGACCTGGTGGACAGCGTGCGCACCGAAGGCGACATCCGCTTCGAGGGGGAGAGCATCTACGACCCGAACCTGGACATCAACCGCCTGCGCAAGCGCATCGGCATGGTGTTCCAGAAATCGAACCCGTTCCCGAAATCGATCTACGAAAACGTCGCGTACGGCGCCCGCATCCAGGGGATCAAGAAGAAAGCCGATCTGGACGAAATCGTCGAGCGCAGCCTGCTCCGCGCGGCGCTCTGGGAAGAGGTGAAAGACCGCCTCGACGAAAGCGCCCTCGGCATGTCGGGAGGACAGCAGCAGCGCCTGTGCATCGCCCGGGCGATCGCGGTCGAGCCCGAGGTGATCCTGCTCGACGAGCCCTGCTCGGCGCTCGACCCGATCGCCACCGCCCGGATCGAGGAGCTGATGCAGGACCTCAAAGACCAGTACACCCAGGTGATCGTCACCCACAACATGCAGCAAGCCTCGCGGGTGTCGGACTACACCGCCTTCCTCTACCTGGGCGAGCTGATCGAGTACGGCGACACCGGCCGGCTGTTCATCAACCCGATGAAAAAGCAGACCGAGGACTACATCACGGGGCGCTTCGGCTGATCCCGATTCAAGCCAACGCCAGCCGCAGCTTCTGCCGGCCGTAGTTGCCTTCGAGCGTCGCGACCAGCGGGATCTGATCGCCGGCTTGGACTTCCTGGGCGACGGGCAGGATGCGGATGTCGTGGCCCCAGTGGGTGGCCGGCGCGTCGGGGGCGGTCGAGATCGCGATTTCGTCGTCGAAGCGGGCGCGGAAGAAAAGCACCAGGGCGCTCAGGGAACCCGCGGTGTGGATGACGAGGCGCGGTTCCGGTGCCTGGGGCGGCGCCGTGAGGTCGTCGGTGGCGAAATCGAGCGAATAGAGCGGGCATTCGGCCGAGAGCACTTGAAACTTGGTGTCGCGCGAATGCGATCGGAGGTTTTGCGGATCGAGCTTTCCCAGCCGCTCGATCCAGGGCTCCATCTTCAAATCGAACTGCTCGGCGTAAGCCAGCGCCTCTGTGCGGATTTTTCGCGGGTCCTGTAGGCCGCTCGCCGTGCTGTCGATCCCCACGCAGGCGACCTCCAGGCGGGCGGGCAGGAAGCGCGCGCCGGGCGCCAGGAGCCGCGCTTTGGCGTCGGCGAGGGCCGGCAGCAGGTTTTCCTCGAACGGGTCGGTGCCGAACAGCTCGTGGATCAACACCTCCGGTTTTCGATCGAGTTGCACGTCCCGGCTGTTGCCCCGATGGACGGTGATCCGGTCGCCGCAGGGATTCGCCGCGAACAGCTCCGTGGCGGCGTCGGCGATCGTGCTCTCTTCGATCGCATCGACCGACAGCGCTCCCGCGCGGGCGGCGAACAGGGAAAGCACCCCGGTGCCGCAGCCGATTTCCAACACCTGCCGCTCGGGGCAATAGCGTTCGATCGCGACGCGGTAGGCATCGACCCGGAGGCCGTCGCGCAGCATGTGATGATGCGAAAGCGGCGAAGCGAAACCGGACGTCGCGAGAGTCGCGGGAACCGCGTCCTCCCCTTCGGGGGTGAGCAGGTTCTGCTCGATCAGGCTGCCGAGCGCGGCGGCGAAGCCCTCCTCTTCGATTTCCCAATCCTCCGCCAGGCGATCGAAGGCCTGGCGCGGTGTATCGCCCTGGGCGAAGGCGATCAAAACCGGCAGAGCGTCGAGATCGACCTCCTGGGGCGGACGCGAGATCGAATTGGTGCCGACCAGCTTGCCGGTAGGGGAGAGGGCGAGGTTCAGCGAGCCGGTGGTTCGGTAGCGGGCGTTCCAGTCCATGGCGGTATTCTATGCGCTCCGCAGAGGGCAAACGAACGATGGGAGGGACGACGGGCCGCCCCCATGTCTCGCTTGCCGCCATTGCTCCCACTACTACAGGGTGAACCCCTGCGCCCCTACTTCCCCACGGAGCTCGTCATGACCGAACCGATCAGCAAACCCTCCCTTTCATCGATCGGCCGGCCGATGCGCCGGGCCGTGAGCGTTTCCACAGACGACCTGGTGCAGGCCGAGCCGCTTCCGGGCGGCGGCAAACTGCCGCTCGTCTTGCGGCCCACCGTCCCCGGGGTCGATCTCGCCGCCTGGGCCGAAGGGCACCGCGAGCAGCTGACGGCCCAGCTCTACGAGCATGGCGGCCTGCTGTTCCGCGCCTTCCCCATCTCGCAGGTCGAGGAGTTCGAGCGCACCTTCCGCTCGATCGCGGGCGACCTGCTCGAATACAAAGAGCGCTCTTCGCCGCGCCACACGGTGGCGGGCAAGGTCTACACCTCGACCGACTATCCGCCGGATCAGCCGATCTTCCTGCACAACGAAAACTCGTACCAGAACGCCTGGCCGATGCGCATCGCGTTCTTCTCCTTCAAATGCGCATCCCGGGGCGGCGAGACGCCGATCGCCGACACCCGGCGGGTCTACGATCGAATCGATCCCGCGATCCGGCAGAAATTCATCGAGAAGAAGTGGACCTACGTGCGCAACTTCGGCGACGGTTTCGGCCTGCCCTGGCGCGAGGTGTTCCAGACCGACGATCGCGCCCAGGTCGAGGCGCATTGCGCCAAGAACGGCATCGTGGTCGAGTGGAAGGACGGCGACCGCCTGCGCACCCGGGCGGTGCGGCCGGCGATCTCGCGCCATCCGTACACCCACGAGTTGGTCTGGTTCAACCACGCGACGTTCTTCAACGTTTCGACCATGGCGCCGATCGTCCGCGAGGCGCTGCTCGACGAATTCGACATCGAAGATCTGCCGACCCACACCTACTATGGGGACGGCTCGCCGATCGAGGACGACGTGCTCGACCATCTGCGCGCGTGCTACGACGCCGAGACGGTCAAGTTTCTCTGGGAGCCCGGCGACCTGCTGATGCTCGACAACATGCTCGCCTCCCACGGGCGTTCGACGTTCGAAGGGGAACGCAAGGTGCTGGTCGCGATGGCCGACCCCAAGACCTGGTCCGAGCTGGATCCGGTGGATCCGGCCGTGCATGGCTGATCTGCTCGCCCTTCTATCGTTCCTCCGCCGCCTGTCGCGCGGCGTGCGTTTCGCGGGTCTGTTGATGGTCGGGGTCGTCCTCGCGGGGGTTGCGACCGGCCTTGCCAATACGGTGCTCGTGGTGTCGATCAATACCGCGATCGCGCGCGGCGGTCCGGGCTCCGGCCTGGGGTGGCGGTTCATCGGTCTGTGCGCCCTGCTGCCGGTTTGCCGCATGGCGTCGCAGATTCTCCTGCTCCATCTGTCGCAGCGCAGCCTGCTTCAGGCGCGGCTGCAGCTGGCGCGGCGGGTATTGGCCGCGCCGTTGCGCCAGTTGGAGAACATCGGCCCGCACCGGCTGATGACCGTCCTCACCAGCGACATCGGGCAGATCGTGGATGCCCTGTCGCTGCTGCCCGTGCTCTTCATGCACCTGGCGATCGTCCTCGGCTGCCTGGGCTACCTCGGGTGGCTGTCGCCCACCGTGCTCTCCTACGTCTTGCTGTTCATGGTCATCGGCGTGGCGACCTACCGCTTTCCGATCGCCCGGGGGATGGTCTATTTCAACCGCGTTCGAGCCGAGATGGACGGGTTGCTCAAGAACCTGCGCGCGCTCACCGAGGGGACCAAAGAGCTGAAGATGCACAGCCTGCGGCGCGAGTCGTATCTCGTGGACGTCGAGACCAACGCCCGTACGCTCCAGCGCGAAGCGCGCAGCGGCGGCATCCTGTTCGCTCTCGCCGCCAGCTGGGGGCAGGTCCTGTTCTTCATCCTGATCGGCCTGATGGTGTTCGTGGTGCCCCGGGGGCAGGAGATGCCGACCTCGACGCTGGTCGGTTTGGCGCTGGTCCTCTTCCATCTGATGACCCCGCTCGAAGTGCTGCTCAACGCGCTGCCCGTCCTCGGCCGCTCGGTTATCTCGGCGCGGGCGGTCGAAAGGCTGGGCCTGTCGCTCGCCCAAGAGGCGGGCGAGGTCCAAGCGGTGCCGCGCGGGGCCAAGGATCTCGATGCGGATTGGAGCGCCATCGACCTGGCGGGGCTGCGCCACACCTACCGGGCGGAAGGGGCGGGCGGCGAAAGCGAAAGCTTCACCCTCGGGCCGATCGACCTGTCGTTCTCACCCGGAGAGCTGGTCTTCCTGGTCGGCGGCAACGGCAGCGGCAAGACGACGCTCGCGAAGATCCTGCTCGGCCTCTATCCGCCCGAAGAGGGGGAGCTCCGCTTCGGCGGCCGGCCGGTGACCGACGCCAACCGCGCCGCGTACCGCGACCATTTCGCCGTGGTGTTCTCCGATTTCTTCCTGTTCGATCGGCTGGTGGGTGCCGGCGGCGGCCTCGAAGAGCTCGACGTGGACGCCCTTCGCTATCTGGAGCGCCTGCGGCTGACCTCGAAGGTGCGGGTCGAAGGGGGCCAACTTTCGACGATCGAGCTGTCGCAAGGGCAGCGCAAGCGCCTGGCGCTGCTCGCCGCCTACCTCGAAGATCGGCCGATCTACCTGTTCGACGAGTGGGCCGCCGACCAGGACCCGTTCTTCAAACAGATCTTCTACCGCGAGCTGCTGCCGGAGCTGAAAAAACGCGGCAAGACGGTGTTCGTGATCAGCCACGACGACCACTATTACGACATGGCCGATCGACTGATCAAGCTCGACGCCGGCAAAGTCGAGTTCGACGTACCGAAGATCGATGCCGCCGCGATGACCGCCTCGTTCGCCCGCACCGAGAGCGCGCGGGTCTGAGGCGAAGGGCGAGCGAAACCGTCGGCCACCCCGAAACGCCCGGGCCTGCTAGACTTGCCCCGGTTCCGTGCCGTCCCTGCCCCTGCCGAAGGAGAGCCTCGCCATGACCGAAAACCGCCGCAAGATTCCCAGTGTCAACCTGGACGACTACCGCTCGGGCACGAGCGAACAACGGGCGCGGATGGTCGAGACGCTCGGCGGCGGGCTGGTCGAGTTCGGCTTCTTGAACGTCGAGGCGCACGGCATCGAGCCGGATCTTATCCGCCGGACCTACGACCTGTGGAAGCGGTTCTTCGAACTGCCCGAAGAGGTCAAGAAGCGCTACGTCGGGGGGACCGGCGGCGCCCGGGGCTATACGCCGTTCGGCGTCGAGCACGCGAAGAACAATCCGACCCCCGATCTCAAAGAGTTCTACCACGTGGGCCAGGAGCCCGATTCCGCGGCGGCTCTGCCCGACGGGCACCCGGCCAAAGAGACCTATCCGGCCAACGTCTGGCCCGAGGCGATCCCCGAGATCCACGAGCCGACGGTCCACCTGTTCCGCCGCCTGGAAGACACTGCCGCGACGCTGCTCGAAGCGCTCGCCGAGTACTTCGGCCTGCCGCGCCGCCAGTTCGCCGACATGGCGGTGAACGGCAACAGCCTCCTGCGCATCCTCCACTACCCGGCCGTGCCGCAAGGGATTCCGGCGGGCGCCGTGCGCGCCGCGGCGCACGAGGACATCAACCTGATCACCCTGCTCTGCGAGGCGACCGATTCGGGGCTTGAGATCTTCACCCGCGAGGGCGAATGGATGGCGGTCGAGACCGGCCCCGGCGAGATCGTGGTCGATGCGGGCGACATGCTGTCGCGCCACCTGAACGAGGTGGTTCCCGCCACCACCCACCGGGTCGTCAACCCCGGCGACACGAGCCGCGAGCGCTACTCGATGCCGTTCTTCGTCCATCCTTTCTCGGGCGCCGACCTCCCCGTCCACCCGCGATTCGTGACCGAGGACCGCCCGGCCAAATATCCGCCGATCACCGCGGGCCAGTTCCTGGAACAGCGCCTGATCGAGATCGGGCTCAAGAAGTAGAAACGCCAAAACGCCGAGGTCCTTCGCGGACCCCGGCGTTTTTGGGCGGAACGGAAGAGCGCAGTACGGTTACTCGCCTCCGCAGGCGTTCGGCATCAGGGTGCCCAGGGTACAGCCGTCGAGGAAGTTGACGTTGAGCACGTACTCGCCGACCGAGCTGTCGTAGTCGGTGATTTCGAAGCAGTAGTCGCCGGCCTCCACTTCCGTGGTGAAAATGTCACCGCTGCCCCCCGCGAGCGTCGTGGTTCCGACGACGTCCGCCTCGTTGTTGCCCGTGTTCCAGACGTACAGGGTGCCCGAGATCGCCGCTCCCTTGGCGCCGAGGACCAAGAGGCCGGCGATGGTGTGCCGGATCTTCACGACGTCGCTGTCCCACTCGTCGATGTCTTGGGCGGAGGTCGAAGAGCTGGTGACGCTGTGGACCAGGTAGCTGCTGGAAGACCAGTTCGCGAAAGCGCCCTCACAGGTCTCGGCGGAGGCCGGACGGGCGGCGGTGAAGGCGAACAGAGCGAGCGTGAGCAGTGCGGCGAAAAGGTTGAGCGAGAAGCGGTTACGGCGGGTTTCGGAC
>DATMZU010000135.1:0-2017 GCA_035607435.1 Thermoanaerobaculia bacterium
CGGAGCGCCAGCTCGCGGAGCGCGATCAGGTTGCCGGGGCGGAAAAACCCCTCGCGCGCCTGGCGCGCCGATTCGGGAAGGTACACCTTCCCCTGCGCCAGGCGTTCCAGCAGCTCGCCGGGCGCCAGATCGACCAACCGCACCGGGTCGGCGCGATCGAAGAACGAATCCGGAACCGTCTCGCGCACAGCGACGCCGGTGATCTGGGCGACCAGGTCGTTCAGACTCTCCAGGTGCTGCACGTTCAAGGTGGACCAGACGTCGATCCCGGCGGCGAGCAGTTCTTCGGCGTCCTGCCAACGCTTCGGATGGCGCGCGCCGGCCGCGTTGGTGTGGGCCAGCTCATCGACCAGGAGAACGCTCGGCCGGCGCGCGAGCGCGGCATCGAGATCGAGATCGAGCAGCTCAATGCCGCGATGCTCCACCCGCCGCGGCGACAGCCGCTCCAGACCGTCCAGCAACGCCGCCGTCTCGGCGCGGCCGTGGGTATCGACCCAGCCGACCACCACGTCGCCCCCTTGGGCCGAGAGCGCCCGCGCCGCTTCGAGCATGGCGTAGGTCTTCCCCACCCCGGCGGTCGCGCCGAAGAAGATCTGGAGCCGGCCGCGATGCGCCGCCTGCTCCTCCGCCCGGGCGAGCGCGAGCAGCGCCTCCGGATCGGGCCGACCCGGCCGATCGTTCATGGCGCGAGCCGATCGAGCGCCCGATTGAGCGCCAGGACGTTCACCCGCGCCGGTCCGAGAAAGCCCCATTGCGGGCCGACGACGTGAGCCGTCACGAGGTCGCGCACGACGGAAGGCGAAAGGCCGCGCGCGACGGCGACGCGGTCGACCTGGTAGTAGGCCGCGGCGGGGGTGATGTCGGGATCCAGGCCGCTCGCGGACGACGTGACGAGATCGACCGGAAGGTTTGGAACTCCGGTGGATCGAAGCTCCTGCACTCGCCGGGCGATTGTCCCTTCGGGACCCACGAGAGCGGGATTCGTCGGGCCGAGATTGCTGCCCGTCGAGGCGGCTCCGTCGTAGTTTGCCGCGGAGGGTCGGCCCCAGAAGTAGCGCGGGCTGGTGAAGTTCTGGCCGATCAAGTCGGAGCCCATGGCGGCTCCCTGCGCATTTCGCTCTAGGCTGCCGCTCGCCTGCTCCGGAAAGAACAGCCGGGCGAGGCCGGTGACGGCGAGCGGATAGGCGAGGCCGCAGACCAGGGTGAAGAGGATGACGAAGGCGAGCGCGGGACGGAGGTTGGATTTCATGGCGGCGTTTCCTTCCTATCGCACCAAACCGAGAGCGACCAAGAGGAGATCGATCGCCTTGATGCCTGCGAACGGCGCGATCAATCCGCCGAGGCCGTAGATCAGCAGGTTGTCGCGCAGCAGGCGCGCGGCGGAGAATCTGCGGTAACGCACGCCGCGCAGAGCGAGGGGGATCAGCACGACGATCACCAGCGCGTTGAAGATGACCGCGGAGAGGATCGCGCTCTCGGGGCTCGCGAGATGCATCAGGTCGAGTTTCCGGAGCGCGGGGTAGATCGAGACGAACGCCGCGGGGAGGATGGCGAAATACTTCGCGACGTCGTTCGAGATGCTGAACGTGGTGAGCGCGCCGCGGGTCATCAGCAACTGCTTGCCGATCTCGACCACCTCGATCAGCTTGGTCGGGTTCGAATCGAGGTCGATCAGGTTGCTCGCCTCTTTCGCCGCCTGGGTGCCCGAGCTCATCGCGACCGCCACGTCCGCCTGGGCGAGCGCCGGGGCGTCGTTCGTGCCGTCTCCGGTCATCGCGACGAGCCGGCCCCCCTCCTGATACTTGCGGATCAGCGCCAGCTTCGCCTCGGGCGTCGCCTCGGCGAGGAAGTCGTCCACCCCCGCCTCGGCCGCGATCGCCGCCGCGGTGAGCGGGTTGTCGCCGGTGATCATCACCGTCTTGATCCCCATCCGGCGGAGCTCGCCGAACCGCTCCTTGATCCCGCCCTTCACGATGTCCTTGAGCTCGATCGCGCCGAGCACGACGACCTTGCCCTT
>DATMZU010000169.1:0-20148 GCA_035607435.1 Thermoanaerobaculia bacterium
CACCGCCGCCTGCTGCTGGTCGGAATCGGGCGGGAAGCTCCCCAAATTGCCGGCCGGCTCCATCCGGTTCGCCGGATTTTCGGGGACGGTCGAGAAATCGAAGCTCGGCAGCAGATGAACGTGCGAAAGCCCGGCATCCGCCAGCTTCTTCAGATGCCGCATGCCGTTCGAATTTCCTTCGCCGAACGCACGGAACATGCCGCGCTTCGCGGCCGTGACCGAGCTGTCGGTGATGCTGAAGTCGCGGACGTGCAGCTCGTAAAGCGTCGCGTCGCCGAGCGCGGTGAATTTCGGTTTATTGACCCCGGTCCAGCCCGCGGGCTTCAAGTCCCCATCGTCCAGGTTGACGATCTGGCTCCGCAGGCTGTCGGTCGAAAGCGACAGCGAATACGGATCGGTCACCTGGTTCGTCTCGACCGCGCCGCTCGAACGGACGAACACGTCCACCTCATAGAGGTAGAACTTCCGGTTCCAGGCCGACGTTCCCGTGACGCTCCAAACGCCGGTGGTCGCATTCTCGATCATCGGAATCCGAGTGGGAGAAGTGCTCGGGTTCGAGTCGTTGAACAGAAGCAAAGCGACCGACTGCGCCGTGGGCGCCCAGACCTGGAGCGTCGGCTTGTTGCCTGAGAACGTGGCGCCGAGCGGACCGTCATAGACGTACAGGTCGTCGAGTACGCCGGGGATTTGGAGCGCAGTGGCGTCGATCGGGGTCGAATCGCTCGCGGTGGCCGAGACCGCGATCTGGCCTTTGAGCGCAGTCGCCACCTGGTTCAAATCGGCCGCGCCGATCTTGAACGCCGAATAGCCCGCGAGGTGCGGGAACTTGGCAGCCAGCGCCGGGCCGATGCCGCCCGGAGCGGGGGTGAGAGTGATCGAAGAGCCGCCCGTCACGCCGTCGTTGCCGAGGGCCAAGCCGCCGTCGGCCGAGTAGTGCAGATGGAAGGTCTGGCCCGCCTGGACGAGAATGTTCCAGGCGATCGTGTCGCGGGAGAGCCAATGGGCCTTCGCGACCTTGATATTGCCGCGCGGCGCGTTCTCGGCGCCGATCGTCAAAATGTGGGTCACGGCGTCGTAACCGAAGAAGATCTCGGTGCAGGACCGGGCGACGCTGAACGGAATGTTCGCGCCATTCGGAGCCCCGCCGTCGCCGTAGTTTTCATCCCAGCTCTCGTTGATCGCAGCCTTCGCCTCGTAGCTGCCGGCCGGCAGCCAGGCCGAGAAGTTGAAGAAGCCGTCGCCGTCCGGATCTTGCAGCCACGAGCGAAGGCACGACGGGTCCCAATCGCCCGGACAGCCGATCTCGCTCTGGAAGCTTCCGGGTGCGACCGCGATCGTCGAATTGGCATTGCTGGTGATCCAGTGGGTGCCGTGATCGTAGTAGAACTTGACGTCCGCCGCCGAGGAGAGGTTGAGCGGAATGTTCGGCCCGTTGAATTGCGCGTTCAGGCCATAGTTCACATCCCAGCTGTCGTTGAGAGGAGCCTTGTACTCATAGCTCCCGGCCGGAATCGAGAAGCTCCGCTGCCAGACGCCGTCGGAAGAGTCGAAGCTCAAGTGCGTCGCCGCGCAGTCCGGCTGCCAATCGCCCGAGCAGCCCAGCTCGCTCTGAAGGCTGCCCGCGACCGTCACGCTTCCCGGCTGCGGCGCGGGAGGCGCTACACCGATCGACAGCACCTTGGAGGTCGAATTCCAGGAGAACAGCATCTCGACGCAATCGCCCGGCACCGAGAAAGCGATGTTCGCGCCGTTCTGCACTCCGCCGTCGCCGTAGTTCACGTCCCAGCTCTCGTTGAGCGCGACCTTCGCCTCATAGTTGCCGGCCGGCAGAGCCCGCGTCCGGAACGTGAAGATCCCGTCGCCGTCCGGGTCCTGTAACCAAGACCGCAGGCACGACGGGTCCCAATCGTTGTCGCACCCCAACTCGCTCTGAAAGCTCCCCGGAGCGACCGCGATGATTGAGTTGACGTTGCTGGTGATCCAGTGGGTCTCGTGGCTGTAATAGAACTTGACCGCCGTATTGCCGCCCAAAGAGAGCGGAATGTTCCCGCCGTCGCGCACCGCGTTCAGCCCATAGTTCTCGGACCAAGAGTCGTTTAACGGAGCCTTGTACTCATAGTCGCCCGACGGGACCGTAAACGTCCCTTGCCAGACATTGTCCTGAGCGTCAAAGGCCAGATGAGTCGCGGCACAGTCCGGCATCCAGTCGCCCGGGCAGCCCAGCTCGGACTGCAAACTTCCGGCAACAGTAACGGACGTGGGGTTCGGGGTGTCGGAAGCGAGGAGAGAAGGCGCCACGAAAAGCGCCAAGGCCACGGCGAGGCACCACGGCCCCCACCGTAACGCGCTGAGGCGAACGGAGCGGTCGAGCATGGAGGAATCTCCTTCCTGCATGGGTTGCGAGACGACACGAAGCTACTGAATGCGACAACGGTGGGGGAGTGGGGGGTATTCCTGCATGGGCTGAGCACCGCGACGAGCTCGAAAGCAAAGGGCCGGAAGGCCTGGTCCTTCATTGCAACACACGGCGGGGCGGCTTGCGGCGGTAAGCTCATCCCGTCGGGCGCCATGCCCCAACCCACGGAGGCACCCCATGTACCTGATCCGCGACATCTTCCAGTGCAAGCCCGGGAAGGCGAAGCAGCTCGCCGAGAAGTTGCGGGCGACTTTTGCTTCGACAGAGGAGCACGACGGGTTCCGCAACAGCCGGATTCTGGTGGATGTCGTCGCGCGTTATTGGACGGTGGTGTGGGAGGCGGAGATCGAGAGCCTGGAGCAGTTCGAGCGCCACATGGCCGGCTACGGTTCGCGGCCCGAAGTGCAGGAGGCGATGGCCGGCTATCTCGACTTGGTGGACGGCGGCCATCGGGAGATCTTTCGGATTCTTTGACGATCGCCACGCCGATTGACCGCTTGGGGACGGGCCACTATCCTGCCGCCGGCTCAACGACGAGTCGCGAGACGTCCTTCGAAAGGAGCGCTCCCGATGGATGCAGCTGACCCGCAGCCGAAGCTCTTCACCCCCGTGACCGTTGGATCGGGTTGCACCGCGCCCCCTCCCGCCCCTTCTCAGGGTTCCTCCGATTGGGCGGCCGTGGTGCATCCCAACTGTTTTGACAACACGGAGCGGTTGGGGCTTTGGTTCGGCGGCACCCAGCCGGTTGCGAACGGCCAGTCGCCCAGCCGTTTCATTCAGCCGGTGTCCGAGGAGTCGATCGGCGCGGGGGAGGATCAAGCGACCGCCTACTCCGTGTACGTCCTGGTGCATGGATGGGCTCCCGGCTATCGGGCCGCTGTCAATGCGCAAGGGGGGCGGCTCCGGTGGTGGGAGGACGCCGCTTTGAGCGGCGGCGTCTGGGCCGCCGCGTGGGCCTGGTCGCCCGTCTCCGGGGATAGTCCCGCCCTGCCGGTCAACCCGACCGGCGTACTGCAGGCGATCAAAGCGTTCGATCCCAGATCCACGGTTCTCGCCTATTCCTGGATCGACGACTCGGCCACCGATGGCTCGTTCGAGGAACTGGACGAGGTCTATCAGTCGGAGGCCTATACCCAGGTCAACGGCATTCGCCTGGCCAATGCGCTCATCAGAACCCTGGTGGCCGGATTTTGGACCAACCCCGCCAACAAGCTTCACCTGATCGGCCACAGCCATGGCTCGAAGGTGGTCACCGTGGCGGCCCTGACGCTCCAGAATCTCGGCCTGCCGTTGGCGCAGCTGACGCTTCTCGACGCCCCGGAGAGCGAGGGGACCTTGAACGCCAACGGCGCCAATTTCCTGGGCTTCTACCTGCAGCAGATGACGATCGCCGATCCGACGAGCCCCGGTTCGGGCGGAACCTTCGTCGACAACTATCCCTCTTACTTCGGCGTCGCCTACCGCTCGCCGCAGCTCAGCAACGTCGTGGACGTGGCGCTCGATCCTTCGAAGCTCTATTACTCGACCGACCCGGGCGACAAGCACTCCTACGCCGCGGCCTGGTATGCCGCTTCGGCCGCCGCGGCGCGGACCTTTGGCCTGCCCGGCCTAGGGCTTTCGTGGCCGCCGCCAGTGCAGAAGCCCTTTCAGCCGGCTCTCCTCCAGAACTGGGCGGGGGGAGTGTCGCAGGTCCAGCAGTGGCGCCTCGGCGTTGGCACCCCGCCCTCGACCTTTCTCTTCTCGGCGCCCGGAATTTCGATCGATACCGAGGCGACTCTGGGCAACGTCGGCGGCAGCCCGGCGACCGGGTTGGTGTTCGGTCCCCCGACCGCGCCGCAGACCTACTCGATGTTCCAGGGCGGGTACGACAACGGCGCTTTTTCCGACGGGTACGGCTTGGCGTTCGACGTCACCTGGACGGGTGCCCAAGACGGCGACTATCTGGTCTTCACCGCCGAATCGGGGGAGGAGCGGGTCCAAGAGGTGGTCTTGGTGCTGGACGGCAAGACGGGGTACCGGGGGACCTATCCGTTGACCCTGGCGGCGGACGCCTCGAGCTCAATTCTCGATCTGGCGTTTTACATCTTCTACTTTCCGGCCCGCGGCAATACGAGCGGCCAGGTGACGGTGAGCAATTTCCGCCGCGTCGTGATCAGCTACTGAGTCGGATCCTGAGAGCGGCGATGGCGACCTACGATCCGGCGCGCGCGCTGGAGCTTCTGCGCCTCGGAAGCGGCCGGGCGGAGGCCGGGTTCCGTGCGGGCCAGGAGGAGGCGATCCGCCATGTGGTCGCAGGCAGCGGTCGGCTTCTCGTGGTGCAGAAGACCGGCTGGGGCAAGAGCTTCGTCTACTTCATCGCGACCAAGATGCTGCGCGACACGGGTGCCGGCCCTGCGCTATTGATCTCCCCGCTCCTGTCGCTCATGCGCAATCAGATCCAGGCCGCGGATCGGATGGGCGTACGGGCGGTGACGGTCCATTCGGACAACCAGAGCGAATGGCCGGCGGTTGAAGAGGCGATCGGGAAGGACGAGGCGGACATCCTCCTGATCTCGCCCGAGCGGTTGGCGAACGAGGAGTTTCGCATCCGGGTGCTGGCCCAACTCGGGCAGCGCCTCTCCCTGTTGGTGATCGACGAAGCGCATTGCATCTCCGACTGGGGGCACGACTTCCGGCCGCACTATCGGCTGATCGAGCGGATCGCGCGAACGCTGCCGCAAAACGTGCGCCTGCTCGCGACCACCGCGACCGCGAACGACCGGGTGCTGGCCGATCTCGAGGAGGTGCTCGGACCCGGGCTCGAAGTCTCGCGGGGAGACCTGAGCCGGCCGTCGCTCGCGTTGCAGACGATTTCGTTGCCCAGCCAGGCCGAGCGGTTGGCCTGGTTGGCCAAGGAGGTGCCGAAGCTGCCGGGGCACGGCATCATCTACACCCTCACCGTGCGCGATGCCAACCGGGTGGCCGAATGGCTCCGGTCGCGTGGGCTCTCCGTCGAGTCCTACACCGGCGAGACCGGCGAGGGTCGTCCCGAGCTGGAGCAAGCGCTGCTCGAAAACCGGGTGAAGGCGCTGGTGGCCACCACGGCGTTGGGAATGGGCTTCGACAAGCCGGACCTCTCCTTCGTGATTCACTACCAGATGCCCGGGTCGGTCGTCGCTTACTACCAGCAGGTCGGGCGCGCGGGGCGCGCGGTGGACGCGGCGTACGGCGTGCTCCTGAGCGGCGAGGAGGAGCTGGATATCACGGATTACTTCATCGAGAGCGCCTTCCCCAAGCCGGCGGAGGTGGAGCAGGTGCTCGGCGCTTTGGAGGACTCTCCGCAGGGGCTCTCTGTGCCCGACCTGCTGACCCGCGTAAACCTTAGCAAAGGACGAGTCGAAAAGACGATCGCGCTCCTTTCCCTTGAATCGCCGCCACCGCTGGTCAAACAGGGTTCGAAGTGGCAGCTGACCGCGGTGAAATTGAGCCCTGCGTTCTGGGCGAGGGCCGAACGGCTGACCGCATTGCGGCGCGAGGAGCAGCGCCAAATGGGGGAGTACGTCGAGCTGTCGCAAGGGCACATGGAATTTCTGATTCGCGCGCTCGACGGCGATCCGGGCCCGGTCATGGTTCCTCCGCTGCCTGCGCTTCCCGCTACCGCCGACCCTTCGCTGGTGCGCGAGGCGGAATCGTTTCTTCGCCGCACCCATCTGACGATCGAGCCGCGCCGAATGTGGCCGACGGGCGGGCTGCCGCAGATGAAACTCACCGGTAAGATCGCCGCCGAGTTTCAGGCCGAGGAAGGCCGGGCGCTCTGCACCTGGGGGGATGCCGGCTGGGGGCGCTTGGTGCGCGAGGGGAAATATCGCGACCGGCGTTTCTCCGACGAGTTGGTCGAAGCCTGCGTGGTGCTGGTGCGCGGTTGGAGCCCGGAGCCGACGCCGGAGTGGCTCACCTGCATCGCTTCGCGGCGCCATCCGGATCTCGTGCCCGACCTGGCAAGGCGCCTCGCGGCGGCGTTGGGCCTGCCGTTTGTCGAGACGTTGGAGCGGACCGACGACCGGCCCGAGCAGAAGACGATGGCCAACAGCGCCCAGCAGGCACGCAACGTGGACGGCTCGCTCGCGATGATCGACGCGGAGATGCCCGGCGGCCCCGTTCTCTTGGTCGATGACATGATCGATTCGCGCTGGACGATGACCGTCGCGGCTTGGCTGCTGCGGAAGCACGGCAGCGGCCCGGTCCGGCCGCTGGCGCTGGCCTTCACGGGATTCAAGACATGAACAGCGTCCTTTCGCCCAACACCCAAGCCATCCTCCTGCTGACCGCGCCGCTGATCGCAGGGGGCAAGTCGCCGTCCGCCGATCTCTTGACCCCGAGGGAGTATGGACGCCTCGCCCGCCATCTGCGTGATCGGGAGCGCCAGCCGGCCGATCTGCTCTCGCCCGCCGCCGAGTGGATCGAAGATCTCCGGGACGTTGTCGAGAGCGATCGGCTCGAGCGGCTGTTGACGCGCGGGTTTCTTCTGAGCCAGGCGCTGGAGCGCTGGCAGGCACGGGCGATCTGGGTGGTGAGCCGGGCGGACGCCGAATATCCCCGGCGCCTGAAATCGCGGCTGAAAGAGGACGCCCCCGCCGTGCTCTACGGCTGCGGCGACGCCGCGATGTTAGACAGCGGAGGGCTCGCGGTCGTCGGATCGCGGGACGTATCTGAAGAGCTGATCGAAATCACCGAAGGGATCGGCCGGCTCGCCGCGAGAGCCGGGGCGACCCTTGTGTCGGGGGGAGCGCGAGGCATCGATCAGGCGGCGATGCGTGGCGCTTTGGAAGCTGAAGGACGCGCGGTCGGAGTCTTGGCCGACAGCCTGGAACGGGCGGCGACGAATCGCGAGCACCGCAGTTTTCTGATGGACCGGCGCCTGGCGCTCCTTTCGCCCTACGATCCGAGCGCGGGATGGAACGTCGGCCACGCGATGCAGCGCAACAAGCTGATCTACGCCCTTTCCGATGCCGCCTTGGTCGTCAGCTCAGACTTGGAAAAGGGAGGCACCTGGGCCGGTGCAACCGAGCAGCTGGAAAAGTATCGCGTCGTCCCCGTCTACGTCCGGGCGAGCGGAGAAATGAGCGCCGGCCTCAAAGCACTCGGGGCGAAAGGCGCACTCCCCTGGCCCGACCCCGAAACGCCGGGCGCGCTTCTTGAGGCACTTGAAGCGAAATCCGCAGCGTCCGCGGAGCCGGTACAGCAGACGCTGTTTTCTTGAGATGTGCCACCGAGCCGAGCGGGGAGCCACCCGGAAATTCGCCGAAGCCACCCAGGAATTCGGTGAAGCCACAGAGTTTTGGACCAACACAGAAATTCCCTCGCGCCACCCAGAAATTGGGTCAAGTGCTACGTCGCCCCGTCCGGCAGTGCCGCCAGGAATTCCGCGTCTTCATCGACCGTGAAGCCGACGCGCTCCACTAGAGCCTGTCGGCCGTAGGGGCCGTCGGCGACCAGCGGTTCGTTCAGGTGGAGCACGAAGAGCGGCGCGCCGAACAGAGTGGCGCGGATCGCTCCACGGCCTTTCTGGAACGGCCGGAGCGGATCGGGGCGCTCGATCTTTTGGATTGCGGCAAACGGCACGTCGAGGTTCCAGCGCAGTTCCGTGCAGATTGCCAGATGGTCGGCTTCGATCCGGATCGGCCGCCGCCTCGCCGCTTGGTAGTCGCCGAGAAACCAGAGCGCGCCATAGAGGCTCAGGACCGTGAGCAGCAGCGCAATCCGCGGGTGATGGAAGTGGACGAGCAGAAGGTGGACCCCGCCGGTTTCGGCGATCATCGCGAACATCAAACCGAACACGATCGCGCCGTAGCCGTTCTTCCGGTGGTAGGAAAACGCCCGGCCGGGTAACGTGAGCTTCCGGTCGGCGCCGAACAGGGCGTACGCGGTGACCGCGATCTCATAACCGATCGCATCCGCCACGCGGCGAAACGGCAGGGTGGTCCGCGCCGCGGCGCGGATGCGGGAATAGGCGTCCTCGGCTTTCCCCTCCGGCCCCGCGGCGCGGCTCTTGCGGATCGCCCGGACGACCCGCCAGATGATGACCGTGACGAGGCCGATCTCCCAGATGGCGATCAGGATCTCGAGAGGTCTGCCGAGGTGGAGAGGCATGGGCTGTCTTCCCAGAATCCTGTTGGAAGCGCTCGCGCTGGGGGCGCGCGATCAGCCCGCGTAGCGCGTCTTGGCGTCGCGAATCGCGGTGAAGGTTTCCGGCGAAACGTGGAGTCGAACGCGGTCGTCGAGCCACACGGCGGGGCCGGAGTTGCCCGGTTCGGCGTCCTCCCGAATCCGCTCCCAGGGAACGCGAATCGGGGGATGGAACAGGAAGATCCTGAGGATTCGCAGGGCAAGCCCGCCCGGGCTCGCGTGCAGTTTGAGGATTCCGCCCCGATATCTGGAGACTCCGATCCATGCGACCGGTGGTGTGGGCAGTTTCTCGCCTTCGCTCGCCGTGGTGGGGTCGATGCGAAACTTGGCGAGCGAGCGATACCCGCTCACCGCCGCGATGAGTGCGCAGACGGAGGTCCAGATCGCCGCGAATCCGATCGGAATCCCCAGCAGGAGGGCCGCGATGAGCCAGACGGTCGATTCGGAGGTCATGAAGGGGATTGTTCCCAATGCGGCCGTCAACTCTCCCAGCCGCGAAGACTTCCCTTGTCATTTAAGCGTATAATGCTCTCGCATCCATTTTAACAGCATTGCGGAGGAAGCCATGGGTCGATCCTTCTCTCTAGTCGTTCTCCTGCTGTCCGCGCTCGGCTGCGCGAGTTCCGGAAGTCCTGGCAGTACTGTAGTTACCGGCGGCCCAGGCGATAACCTCACGTGTTCGGAGGCCCGCGCCGAGCTCGATCGATGCGCGCAGGGCGCCAAGTCGGACGCGGATCGATGCGCTTATGCCAAGGTCATCGCGCGAGTCTGTGAGGCCGCCGGATCGCCGACTCTCGCCGCGGCAGCTCCTTTGACTCCTGGCAGCGGATATCGCCCCCGCTCGCTGACCACCTTCTGGCGCGAGTTTCCGGGAGGTCCCGAGCACACAGGCCAAGGCGATCTTTCGGCGAACCCCTGGAGCGTGGCGTGCAGCGGCAAGTCCGGCAGCGAACTGGCGGCGTGCCTCCGATCGCGATTCTTGCCTGCCGACAATCCCGCGGTGTGCGCGGCGTATCGCCGCGCGTTCGGAGTTCCGACTTGCGGGGCTCCGGGGGGTGGGTGGTCGCGCGGGCCGAGCAACGAACGATTTGGAAGTGCTCTCGCTGCCCTCAACTATTTCTGCGACAAGGAACCGTCCTTCATCGGGTCCCCGGGTCGAGCGGGCGGTCTCGACTGCGACAGCACCGCCTACGAATGGGCCGCGCTGGGCGCATTCGGCGGAGAGAGTATCGTCACGGAATGGATCAACCGTACCACCCCGACCCTTTGCGGAAATGGCACCAAGGATCCCGGCGAGACGTGTATCACGTGTCCTCTGGACGTCGGGCCATGCTGCGGAAACGGCACCAAGGACCCCGGCGAGACATGTATCACCTGTCCTCAGGATGCCGGACTGTGCTGCGGAAATGGCACCAAGGACCCCGGCGAGACGTGTATCACTTGTCCTGCGGATGCCGGGTCGTGCTGCGGAAATGGCACCAAAGACCCCGGCGAGACCTGCACCACGTGTCCCGTGGATTCCCAGCCGTGCCCGTTCTGCCCTGCCGGTCAGACCTGTCAGCCTCCGGCTGCCGCGACCTGCCCGGTTCCCGTCGCGACCAAGAACGCGGCGACCGCTTTGAAGACCCTCTGCGCTTCGAGCCCCACGGCATGCAGCGCCAGGCTGAAGCGGGTTTTGGGCTACGTGCTCGACGCCATGACCAAGTGCTCACAGTAGGCCGCGTTCCCGGGCCGAGGGATGACTTCGGCTTCCAACGCTGAAACCCGTTCGGCGCCGGCTTGCAGGCCGGCGCCGAGTGGGGCGGAGCGGGTTAGGCGGTTTCCGTGGTGCAGCAGATCCTCACGCTGGTGGTCGGACAGGTGCAGCTCACGCAAAGGGATTGCTGAGAGAGGCCGTTGTTGCCTCCCGCGACCTCGCCCAGCTCGACGTCCTGCAGAAGGTGGAGCGTCTCTTTCGACAACCTGAGCTTTTTGTTCTTGGCCTTCATCGTCTCGATCTCCTTTGTAGCTTCATCTGAATCGCAAGCTACCGCACCGTGGGTGGGCTGGCAAGCAAGTCCGCGGAGGAGCGGGTGCGTTCGACTCGCGCAAGCGCTTGAGCGTCGGCTAGACTCTGGGACCTTCGATCGGCCGAAAACAGGGAGGCACGAATGAGCTCGATTTTAGCGGGGGAGGGCGATCAGGCGCGGGGGATCGACGTCTCGCATTACCAGGGAACGGTCGATTGGAACGCGGTTCGCAACGCCGGGATGACGTTCGGGTTCGCCAAGGCAACCGAAGGGTTGAATACGGTGGATGCGATGTTTTCGACGAATTGGCCGGCGATGGGGGCGGCCGGGTTGCTGCGGGGGGCGTATCACTTCTTTCATCCGGAGGAGGCCGCCGCTTCGCAGGCCCAGCATTTTCTCTCCGTGGTCGGCACTCTCTCGGCGCACGACCTGCCGCCGGTGCTCGACGTCGAGGAAACCAACGGCGTTTCGACGAGCGTTCTGTGGACGGGCGTTACGACCTGGCTTGAAACGGTCGCCCAGGAGTCCGGCCGCACGCCGATGCTCTACGTAGCTCCCGGTTTCTGGAACCAGCACACGCCGAACCCCGCACTCGAAGGGTACCCCCTCTGGCTCGCCGACTATGCGGCGACGCCGACGCTGCCGAACGGCTTCGCCGCCTGGAACTTCTGGCAGTACTCGCAGTCGGGAACCGTGGCGGGCGTGTCCGGTGCCGTCGATCAGGACGTCTTCAACGGACCGATCGCGGCGCTGCTGGCGTTTTTGGCCAAGGGGTAGGTGTCGGGCCGCGGCCCCCGTTGGATCTTTGGGAGAGGGTGGGGGGCCGACCCGGTAGGGTCGACCCCCTCGCCAACCTGCGCGGGGGCGGCTCCGAAGAACCGCTGCTAGGGTGGGCCGAAGAGGGACGGAAGGTTTTAACCCTTCCGCCGGTGGGGATTCCGGTCCGACGACGGACGCCGCCGGTGGCTCCCCGGGAGGCTTGGTCTATCGAATTATACGCATAAAACGGGTCGATGTGTCTATAGCTATTTGGAGCCTTTCGGGAAATCGTCACGGAGACGTCGCGATCGAGCTGGGTTTCGGGGCGGTGATACATTCCCTCCCGACCATGTCCGAACGCGCCAAAGCCTTGTGGCGAAAGGTCCAGGAGTCCGTCCGAACCTGGGACTTCACCCTCGCCCGCCGGTTCGGGCTGTCGAGCCGCGAAGAGCGGATCTTCTATTTTCTGGTCGCCGCGACCGGCCTGGGGGTCGGTTTCCTGGGCCTCGCGGTGGGCTGGCTCACCGATCTGCTGGAGCACGCTCTCTGGGGCGACGCCCCCAGCCTGCTCGCCGCGGCGCAGGCGGCCCCTCCATGGGTGCGGCTCGGCGCGCCGGTCGTGGGCGGCCTTCTCGTCGGCCTAATCCTCTGGTGGGGAAAGGCCAGAGTTTCCGGTCACGGCACCTCCGGGCTGATCGAAGCGGTGGCGCTTCACGGGGGCAAAGTCGAACCGAAGCCCGTGCTGCTCGCCGCCGTGGCAGGCATCGCGACGGTGGGGAGCGGCGGCTCGCTGGGGCGCGAAGGGCCGATGGTGAGCCTCGGCTCGATGCTCTCCACCTGGCTCGGCTCGCGGTTCGGCCTGTCGCCGCAGCGGGTGAAGATCCTCCTTGGCTGCGGCGCGGCGGCCGGCGTGGCGTCGCTCTACAACACTCCGATCGGCGGCGCCCTGTTCGCGATGGAGGTGATCCTCGGCAACTTCGCGTTCGAGATCTTCGGCCCGATCGTCGTCTCCTCGGTCCTCTCGACGATCGTCGTCCGCACCGTGAAAGGGACCGCGCCGATCTACGCCGTGCCGGACTACGCGCTGGTCTCCGGCCGCGAGCTGTTCGCCTACGTGGGCTTAGGGATCGTCGCCGGCCTCGCCTCGGCCCTGTTCATCCAAGTCGCCCGCGGCTCGGGTTGGCTGTTCCGCGCGCTCCGCTTCGTCCCCCGGCCGCTCCGCCCGGCGATCGGCATGCTCGGCGTGGGGGCTCTCGGACTCTACGTCCCCTACGTCTACGGCAACGGCTTCGAGACAATCACGCTCGCGCTTCACGGCCAGCTCCCCTGGCTGCTGCTGCTTACTCTCCCCTTGGCGAAGCTGGTGGCGACCGCTTTGACCAGCGGCAGCGGCTGCGCGGGAGGAATGTTTACGCCGTCGCTCCTGGTGGGTGCCCTGGTCGGCGGCGCTTACGGCACCGCGATTCACGACCTCTGGCCGACGGCCACTGCTACGTCGGGAGCCTACGCCGCGGTCGGCATGGCGGCGATCGCCGCGGGCACCAGCCACGCGCCGATCAGCGCGATCCTGATCGCCTTTGAATTTACCGGCAACTACGGCCTGATCCTGCCGATGATGCTCGCCGCGATTACCGCGACCGTGCTCTCCAGGAAGCTCTACGCCCCGTCGATCTACACCGAGTCGCTCGCCCGCCGGGGGGTGGACGTCTCGATGCGCATGGAAGAGGCGGCGCTCGCCGCGCTCAAAGCCGAGGATCTCGCGCGCCCCGACCCGGACACCCTGGCCCCCGGCGACGACTACCCGACCGTGGTCGAAAAGTTCCTCGCCGCCCACCGCCAGCGCCTGTTCGTGGTGGACGGGGAAAAGCGCCTGCTTGGGGCAATCTCGCTCCACGACATCAAACACGCCCTGGAAGATCCCCAAAACCTGCCTGCCGTGGTCGCCCACGATCTGATGCTGCCGGTCGAAAACATCGTCAAGAAAAGCGAGCGCCTTCACCGCGCGACGGAGATGTTCGCCGCCAGCGCCTTCGAGCGATTACCCGTAATCGATGAGGAAAACCACTTGGTCGGAGTCCTCTCCAAGCGCGACCTCCTCGCCATCTACGCCCAAGAAGTGCTCGGCCGCCCCGCCGTGCTGGCGAAATTCATCTCCAGCCGGGACGATCAGCCCAGCCGCGACTACGTCGAGCTCCCCCCCGATTTCGCCCTCGAAATGGTCCCCGTGCCGCGCGACCTGATCGGCAAGACCCTGGCCGAAGCGAAGCTCCCCCAGACCTGGGGCGCCCGAGTGATCGAAATCCGCCGCCGCAAAGCCTTCGGAGAGGACGAGCACATGATCCCCGGAGGGGACACCATCCTCGAAGCCGGAGATCAACTGGTGCTCGTCGGCCCCTCCGAACGCCTGGATCGTCTGATCCGAGGAGGGGAGCCCACCGTGCCCCCAGAAGTCACCGCGGTGGCCGCGCCATGAGCCTCTTGAAAGGCGCCGAGGCGAAGGAGAAGCTTTCCCTGGTCACCGCCCCGCCGGGGCTGTGCGCCGAGTGCAAATACCTATGGCTCGCAACCTCGGCCCGGAGCGCGTTCGTGAGGTGCGGGCTGGCGGAGGAGGATGAGCGGTTTTTGCGCTATCCGCCGTTGCCGGTGCGGGAGTGTGAGGGGTTTGTGCGGGGGGCGGGGCGGGGTAGAGCGCCAATGTCACTCTAAGTGTGCAAGATCTGCGCGCTAGTTGTATGATGAAAGTCATAACGCCCTATATCTAGAGGTTAGGCAGGATTGATACATGACCGTGAATGCGCGCGTCTACCTGTTTCTAAAGAGACACTCGGCAGTTCTCCAGGCTGTGGCAGCCCTGTCGGTTGTTGTAGGGATTATCTGGAGCATTATTTCTCATGTCGTACCTAAGTTTTTTACTACGGACCTAGTAGTCACCACTAATTTGGATTCCGAGGCGTTCCCGCCAGATATTCTCGAATGGACTCAAGCTGCCAGTCAAGGGCTCATGAGATTCGGTAAACAACCGAAGGAGGCCGAAGTAGAAGAGACTCTTCAAGTGATTAGCAAGTCGAAACTGACCGCGGATTTAGCTGGTTGGGGAGGACTCGATTTTGGGCGTGCGACAATAGATCTATATAACAACAGCGATGGGCCGATTTCTGCAGTTCGAGTGAGACTCGATAATATTGGTGACCTTTGGTCCGTTAGCCTGAATGGTAGCTTCTTGACGGAGCAGGAGAGTACGCGGTTCAAGACGCTTACAGAAGGATTGCGTATCAGCAGGCGGCGCACTGTGGTACTTCCTGATCTTCCTACACTTCCCCCTCGAAGTGCCCTACGTTTAGAGGTAATTACCGCCAACACCGGTTTTGTTCAAGTTGCCATTGCGGCCAATGGCCTCTCTGTGGCCCAGAGGCGTATGGTGTCAACGGAAGAAACGGGCCTGCTTCGTTTTTCAAGCGGCCCAGTGATTATTTTTGGGTATTTCCATTGATTTTACTTGCGTTACTGGGACTCCTCGCTCGATGGCAAATAACCCGGGGGAGATGGCTTGAGAGAAATATGCAAGCTTGGTTGCCAGATTTCCTTTACAATAATGCCTGTGAGGAAGCACGTTCGGGTCGTTCGAGCAAGGCGATCAGTCTACTAGAGCTGGCGATCGACAAGGGGTACTCCGATTTTAAACACTTGCGTGCCGATGCCGACTTAGGGTCGCTGGTCGCCGATGAGGCTTTCATAGAACTGATCAAGTGTAAGGATCCCAGTTTGAAGGATGGTTAATCCCGAATCGATGATTCTGAAAGTGCAAGGGTGCAGACGTAGGGGCGTGCTGGAGGCGGCCTAGGCCTGGACGAATCGACTCTTGTACTCTCGCGATAACCACCTGTGGAACCGAATTCGATCCAAGCCGTGGTCGCGCGCGAGGCAGCTGCTTTGCGGGGTGAGGTCACGGAATTCCGTTCGTGCCAGAGGTGGCCTGACCGTCCGGCCGTTTCGGCCGCTTACGTCGCCGGACGGGGCATGCCCGGCACTCGGTTCAAGCAGCCTGACCCAAGAGCCTCCGCATCGTCTCGGGCTCCCGCTCGATAGCCCGCAGCAGCGCCCGGGCCGGCGCGTCCGGAACGCAGCGGTTCTGCTCCCAATCCCGCAAGGTGCTGACGGGTAAGCCGAAAGCCTCGGCGAACTCGACCTGGGTCATTCCGAGTCTCTGCCGCAAGGCTTTGACACGCGACACCCGGCGCATGTTGGCTAGTTGCTCCGCGGTGAGCGGCTGGGCATCAGGATCCGCCAAAGCCGCCGCAATCACATCGTCGTCGGTCATGGCGCTCACCCGAGCCCAGTCGGTCTCGCCTCGGGGCGGAGTCTCACCAGGCTTCACGGTCACTCGTGTAATACCGGTCTTGCTCATTTCGCATGGCCCTTCTGGCAGAAATGATCCGACAACTCTCCTCGCCACGGGCGGTCGTGATGACGAACAAAACGTCGCCCACCGCCATGCCGAGGATCTGTGTCCGCTCTTCGCCGTACTCGAACCGACCGTCGGTCCGCTCGATCCGATTCGGGTCCTCAATCGCCGGAATGGCGTCCACGAAGTCGATACCATGCCTGAGGCGATTTCTCGCCGCCTTCGCGGCATCCCATTCGTATTGCACCGCGCCGAAGGCTACTGGTAACCCGTAGACCGGTCAAGTGGCTGGGCGCGTAGATAAGCCTCTAGTCGGTTATCATCTCCCCGGCGGAGCAAGCCGCACCCGGGTCCGCGGGAAGGGTTGAACCCACTTGTGTCGTGCTGTAGACCAGCCAAACCTTTATGCAGTCGGTGCTGCGGACCTTTCCGGCGTCAAGGCATGGAGGTTTGTCCGTGAAACCACTCCCCGAGCGGTCCAACGTAGAACATTTGCGCAAGCAGGCGAAGGATCTGCTGCGCCAGTATCGCCATCAGGACGTTGCCGCCTTCGAACGGCTGCGCAACGCCCTCCCCTCCGCCCGTAGCAAGCCCGACTCCGCCTTGATCGCGCAGCAACTTCGGCTGCACGACATGCAGTCGTGCATCGCCCGCGAGTACGGCTTTGCCAGCTGGGTGGAGCTCAAAGACCACGTGGAACTGGAGCGCGTTCGAACCGAGAGCCTTGAGGCCCAGCGCCTCCACTGGCTGCGGCTGGTCTATGGGGCGGATCTCGCCGGGGGTACCGGGCGCCCACGGCCCGGGCTCGCGGCGCGCCGGCTCGCCGAGACGCCGAATCTCTTCGGTGACGATCCGTACCTCGCCTGTGCCATCGGAGATGAGGCGGCGATTCGACGGGCGATCGAGCGGGATGCCGGGTGGGTACATCGCAGCGGCGGCCTGTTGAACATTCCGCCCTTGATCGCGGTTGTGCACTCAGAGCTCGCGCGCCTCGACCCCTTCCGGGAGGCGCTCTATCGCTCCCTACTCCTGCTGCTCGACGCGGGCGCCGATCCCAACGCGGAGTACGGGTTTCGCCAGCCGCCGCACTCGCTCGAAAAGCCCGGGGAGGAGAAGCTGACGGCCATCTACGGCGCCTCCGGAAAGCTGCACGATCCGACGATGACCGAAATGCTGCTCGCCGCCGGGGCCGATGGGAACGATAACGAGTCGCTCTACCATTCGCTGGAAGACTCGCGGCCCGACCTGCCCTGCACGCGGCTCTTGCTGGAAGCGGGAGTGAGAGTCCCCGGGACGAATGCGCTGGCGCACGTGCTGGACTTCGACAACCTCGACGGGCTGAAGATGCTCTTGGCGCACACGGAGCATGGCGACCCGGACTTGGGCCGCATCCTGCACTGGGCGATCTACCGGGGAAGGTCCGTTGAGCACGTGCGCGCCCTGTTGGAGGCCGGGGCAGACTCCAAAACGCTCCACTCGGACGGGATGAGCGCCTATCGGCGCGCCGAGAGCTTCGGCCTTCCCGAGGTGGTTCGGCTGCTCGAAGGAGAGGGTACCGGCGAACCGCTGTCCGTCGAAGAAAAATTCGTGGCGGCTTGCGCCCGCGCGGAGGAGGCGGAAGCTCGGCGCCTGCTGGAGGCGAACCCCGATCTGTTCGCATCCCTTTCCGCGGGACAGCAGAAGCAGCTGCCCAATCTGGCAATGAGCGGCCGCGACGACGCGGTACGGCTGATGGTCGAGCTGGGGTGGCCGATCTCGGTGCGCGGCGGCGATATCGATGGCTCGGCGCTCAATTGGGCGGTTTTTCGCGGCAAGGCGGATCTGACCGAGTTTTTGCTCGAGCATGGCGCCAGTTTTCGCGAATCGCACGGTTACGGCAGCGATGTGATCGGCACCCTCTCGTGGGCCTCGCTCAACGAGCCCCGCGACGATGGCGATTGGCCGGCCTGCGCGGCGGCGCTTCTGGCGCATGGAATGCCGGCCGCCCAGCCGGCAGGCGACCCCGATTCTTCGGGGGCTCGTGCGGTGACCATCGATGGCCGGACGATGACCTTCACCGATGAGGTGGTGGACGTGCTGCTCGGCGCGGGCGCCTGACCGATAGGCCCGCGGCGGGAACGGCGGCGAACCCGCCGCGGGTGAACCCAGGCCGTTGTGAACCCAGGCCGTTGGCCTGGGCTAGCTCGTTATACGCAAGGTCGGTCGAGTGTGCGTATAACGATGGGGCGGGCCTACAGCCCTAGGCCTGTGGGGCCGCACCGGTTACCTAGGGCGATGCCCTAGGCTGGTATCGATCGCGCCTTTGGCGCTCGAATTGGCGACGAGGGGAGAGCCTGCTTCAGCGCTCCGAGGTCAGGGCCGAAGGCCCGCCCAAAACCAGCCTAGGGCAACGCCCTAGGTCCCTACGCCCGCCGCCGCCAACCGTTCAGGGAGAAGATTCGATAAGCGCGCGATCTCCGCCGCGATCTGTCTCCGGGGCGACTTCCGCCCCGCCAACTCACCCCACGCCGCCCGTAAATCCTCCGGCCGCTCGTCGATCAGGACATCTAAGAGTGCCTCGGCCTGTTGGCGATCCTTCGCCGCCCTGACCTGTTGGGCGGCCGGCCTTTGGCGCGCGACCCAGAGCTTGTGAAGGGCGTACCGTGCCGGGGTCGGGACCTGGACCAGAATCCCGGATTGGCGAAGGACAAGCGCCGGGATCGGATCCTCGATCAGGTAATCGAGAAAGACCAGCGGTTGCGCGGAGAGGCCGAGCCCGGGAATTTGGACCGGCGCGGTCGCTTGGGCGGATTTTGCGGGGGCGAGGAAATCGATGCGCAGCTCGCGCCCGCGGACCTTGTAGGAGGTGGAAGGGACTCGCGGGTCGAGACCGGGGACCGGCAGAAAGCCGAGGCCGCTTTCGCCGATCGCGCGGGCGGTGTCCAGGTTCGGCTCGTCGCGCAGCGCAAAAGCCACCGCCAGATCGTGCGCAATGTCGATGTCCGCCGTGCGCAGGTGGCGCTGCTCGAAGCGAACCCCAAGCAGGTTGCCGTAGATCTGGAACGCATGGGTCCCGATCAGGACGCCGCCGCGAAGGAAGATCCCGAGATCGGCGAGCAACTCCAGCGCCCGGGCGGGGGCGGCGTCCTCCCGTTGGGCACCTCCCTCGACCAACATCGCGACCAGTCGCTCGCGGAGGGCGGCATCGGCCTGCAACTCGCCTCGGGCGGCGTTCGTGGTCTCCATCCAGCGGAGCAAGTCCTGGGTCTCGCGCCCCAGGTAGCGCTGGCTCTTCGTACCGCCGGTCGAGATCTGGAGATACCAATACCGGGCGCCGCGGATCTCTTTGGCGACAAACGTTCCGGCGGGAAGGTCGCGCGCCGTCCGTTCTGCCCGGTCCTGGGTGGCCAAGTCGAGCAGCTCAGCGTAGAGCGTACGCACCGAATCGGGAAGGAGGTCGGCGGCCATGTTGGAGCGATTCTAGCCTGTTATACGCAAGGTCGGTCGAGCGTGCGTATAACGGCCCCCACCCCCGCGCCCCAAGCCGTTTGATAGGCCACCTCCGATAACGAGGCCAGGATGTGAATACTTTTTTTAACAGTCGCGCTCCAACTTTACAAATGCTGAAGCTTGCTGTACGGTGCCTAAAGAACGCCGTTCTACATCCAGAGAGGAGATCTGTCATGCGGAAGAGTAAGAAGCTGACTCTTAGTCGTGAGACGCTCGTGAACCTGGGAACCCAGCAATTGAAAAAGGCGGAAGGCGGTGTGGCGGCCGCCGGTCCCACGGAGAACGGCTATTTCACGTGCAACGAGACGGTTTGTGGAACCTGCTCCTGCGGCATGCCGTCGTGCGTCGTGCCCTGCGTTCCGCAAGAGGCGTAGGTCGAATGTGCATCCCGGTCAAGGGCAGCCTTGGACCGGGATGCATCGCAATCTTAAGGAATCTACATCATGAAGAGAATAAAAAGACTAGCCCTTGGAAAAGAGACGCTCGTGAACTTGCAAGTCCATCAGCGACAGCGGGCCGATGCCGCCGTCGCCGTGGCGGCGGGGCCGTCAGATCCAGGCTACTTCACCTGCAACGAGACGGTCTGCGGAACCTGCGAATGCGACACACTCGTTGAGACCTACTGCTGCTGCATTACCGTAAGTTGAGCGAGGGCTTCGGCTCAAAAAGCCTTGGTCCATTCCATAAGTTTCCTGCTGATGCTCAAAGCAAGGGAGGAAGGAATGAATAAAAGCCATCGTAGGCCCAGATTGCAGCTCTCTAAGGAAACCGTTCGCGGCCTCTCCGGAGAGTTGGGTGGAGTGGTGGGGGCGCTGATCGCGTCGAACGGCCCCGACGATCCCTGCCAGCCCACCGTGGGTTTTTCCTGCAGTGAAGTGGCCATCTGTACTTGCTTCGGCTGCTCCAGG
>DATMZU010000172.1:0-10374 GCA_035607435.1 Thermoanaerobaculia bacterium
GTCCCGAATCAGCCGGTTGAAGGCTCCGTTATAGAACGAGTTGTCCAGATCGTTCGAGCCGTTGGCGCCCGCCTCGACGACGATGACTCCGTTGGCCGTAGCGCTGTGGATCGCGTCGTAGTTGGCGGGCTCGTACTCAACCGGCACGTTTTCGTGGGCGCAACTGAACCCGGTCGGGCAGGGGCAGGTCGATCCCGGGGGTGTCGGCGCACCGAGCTGTTGTTCAATCAGGACGATCCCGTTGGCTCCGACTTGGATCGCGGCCTGGTTGATCGCGTTGGGAAGAGTGGTGCTCAGCACGCCCTGGAGGCCGATCGAAGCCTTGTGCGCGATCCCCGTCACGCCATAGCCATTGTCGGGAGCCGCTAGGACGCCGATGACGGCGTCGCCATGCGCCGTGAAGTTCCCGGTATTTCCCGGGCTGTTGTAGAAAGTGGCCGGGAAATCCTCATGGGTGAGCTTCCAGGTGTACTCCACGTCGACGATCTTCGATCCCTCCCCCTTGCCGCCGGGGATGGTCCAGGCGTACTTCGCATCGATTCCGCCCAGGGCGGCGCTTTCCAGATACCCTTGAAGGCCCTGGCCGAAGAAATCCGGAGTCGTGGGCGGGATGTCGGTGGGAAGCGAGGGGACGGACGCGGCGTACGCCACCTCGACGCTCGCCAGGTCGTTGATCGGGTCGATCAGAGCGGCGGCGTCCCCCGCCGTCGTGGCTTCCGGCAGCTCGATCCGGACGTAGAGATCGAGATCGGCCAGCTCGCTGCCGGAGGCGTCCTCCCCGGCCGCGCGGCGGATCGCCAGGACGGTTTCGGTCGTGGAGAACGTCCGGGAGACGCCGACGACGAGCGGCGAGCCGGAAAGGATCTCGCCCAAGGCGGTGAGATCGGTTTCCACTTGCTTGTCGTCGAGTTTCCGGAGGGCCAATTGGTCCTCGTCCTTCTCCGATCGATCCAGGATCGAAAACTGGCCTTCGCGCAGGCGGATGCGGGTTCCCTCGTGGAACTTGACCATCACGGAGTCGATCACCGTGGCGGCCGGCAGGGCGGGGAGAGGTTTGGAGAAGGGGACTCGCGGGAGAATCTGACCCGTGGCTTGACCGGCGGTGAAAGCGATACAGAGAAGAGCTGCGAGGGTACGAAACCATCTACACGGCATTACGGTCTCCTGTCGGGGTGCACTTCCGCTCCTGACAGGAACAGACACGCTTGCGGACCTTCGCGTTGAGAGGGAACTTTACGGAGCGGGAGCAACGCCCGTCGCCGGGTCCACGACCACGTCGAGCGCCAAGGGCGGCAGGCCGAGATCCTCGAACCAGGCGACGTTTTCTTCCACCAGGTCGATCACCAGGCGATGCCGGCCGGGGGGAAGGTTCGCCGTCACCGGCAGGTCGAGCTGGACGGTCGCGCCGCGCATCGCTTTCGACGCGATCGTCACGCGCCCTCCCTGGATCGCGGCGGAGCCGTCGGCCGGCCGCCACCGGTACGAGAGGTGGACGTTGTTCGACATCGGCATCAGCAGGTGGGTGCGAAAGCGGACCTGGTAGGTCGCGGCCTCGTTCGGGCGAAGCCGCGCCGGTCCGTTCGCCTCCAGCCACTCGATGTCGCCCGGCCTTGCCGCGGCCGGAATGCAGTGGCAGATCCGCAGGCGTTCCGCGGTCTCGGGTTCGAGATCGGAGAACAGGGTGTACCCCTCGAAGCTCTCGCGCCGGGAGGCGAGGCCGCGGCGATCCAGAAGCTCGGTGAGGCGTCGTCGATCCTCCCCGGTGAGGAGGTAGCGAGGATGCGGGCTCGCGTCCACCCGGGCCTGGAGGGCGAGATCGCGAATATAGGAGTTGGTCGCCGTGCCGAACGGGCTCGCGGCGATCTTGCCGCCGGAGAGGAAGGCGATCCGGTAGGCGGTCCAATAGGAGGCGTAGACCGATTCGACGCCGCGCGCTCTGAGCTGGGCGACCAGGCGCGCCGCATCGACGTCGAACCGGCCTCCCTCGTGGCCGGCGAGCCGCGGCGCGGTCCATTGGCTGCCGAGGTTGAGGACGAGGGCCGCGGCGGCGAGCAGCGCGGCGAGGGGCCGGGGGCGGATCGTGAACAGCGCCAGGCCGAACAGCGGGGCCAGGGCGAGATAGGCCGGCAGCAGATAGCGCGGATCGATGAAATCGGTGCGCGCAATGCTCAAGTTGAGAACCGGCACGACGATCACGATCGAGAGGAACATCGCGGCGCTCCGGCGCCGGGTGCGGTGCTCTTCGGGATTTCCGGGGTCTCCGGGCGATTTCCGGGCGATCTCGCGCAGCGCCACTGCGATCAAAGCGGCGAGCAGAGCCATGGCGAGCAGGATCGAGCCCGGAAACCACGGGCCGTGGGTCCAGGTGGAGCGCCCGCCGAGGACGATGTTCCAGCCGAGCCGGAACAGGTCGGCGATCCGATCGGAGAGCGGATCGACCCCCTGGGCCGCGGTCGCCGCCGCCAGCTCCGGCGCCTTCAAGCTCGCCCAGCCGTGGCGCGCGTTGTGCCACCACCAGGGAAAGTCGCCGACCGCAAAGCCGGCGAGCAGCAACGCGAGACCGCGGGGGTTGAGCCAGGACCGCCATTTGCCGGAGAGCGCCAGGACGGCGATCGGAACGGCGAGGAAGATCGACAGCGGATGGACCCACCAGGCCGCGCCGAGCAGCGCGCCGAGCGCCAGGGTATCGAACGCCGCCCTCTCGTCCCGCTCGAAATGGGCGTCGATCCGCAAGGCGAACAGGAGGGACAGCGCGGAGAGCAGGAGCAACGAGGTGTACGCCCCGTCGGAGGTGAGCCCCTTATAGAGGAAGAAGGAGGGGCCGAGCGCCAGGTAGTGCCCCGCGGCGAGCGCCTCGCGTCGCCCGAAGGCCCGGCGGGTGAGCGCCCAAACCGCGAGGATCAGCGCCGCGACCAGGACGGCGAGGGTGATCCGGAAGACCCGGGGCGTCGCGCCGAAAAGGCCGAACGAGGCGGCGAGCAGGTGCGGTTCGAGCGTGCCGCCGTACTCCGAGCCGTAGCAGAAGACCGGATGCTTGCCGTGCTCCAGGATGTCGAGCCCGATCAGCCCGATGATCGACTGATCCGAGCTGAACGGCACCCGCGAGCGCAGTTCGAACGCCAGCATCGAGGCGCTCGCGACGAGCACGAGCAACAGCGCGGCGATCGGCGGGCGCAGGGGGCGCAGCGGGGATTTCAAGACGGGCCGGATCGATCGAGTCGAGGACATGCGTAGCGGGAGCCTGGACGCAAAAAGGCCGCTCGGCGCCTATCGAGATCGCCAAGCGGCCCTCGGTGCCGCGACCCGGCCGCGCTACGGCAAGTGCGCTACTGGAAGTAGCCCGTGGCGTCGATGACGATGTGAGTCGTCGCGCTGCCGCCGCCGATGCCGTAAACCGCCCGAAGGTCCGGGGTCGTCGCCTTGAGCGGCACGATCGCACCGTTGCCGAGGGCGGGCTCGCCGGCGTTGAACGTCAGCGTCGCAACCAGCGGCGGGTTGGCGAGGTTCGAGGGATAGAGCGTCAGGAAGCCGATCTGGGTCGGCCCGACGACGGTGACGTTGACCACCACCGCGGCCGCCCCGGAGGGGATGCCGCAGACGCCCTGGACCGTGAAGTCGCGCGGCACGCCGGCGGTCATGATCCCGCCGAAGCCGGCGCGGGTGTCCGCGATGCGGCAGGGCGAGATCGCGTGAAATTGAAAGGGACCGGTCTGCGCCGACGCCGAAAGACTCGCGGCGAACATGCCAGCAGCCAAGAGGATCTTGCCGAATCGCGATGTGGTCATGACTACTCCTTTTGAACGCGGGGAAGGTATCACCGGCGGGCTATAAGCGTCAATCGCCTGACGCCGGACCGCTGCCGAAAGACCCCCGAAGCCGCCGGGGGGCGGACGGATCGGTCCATTATACCTGGGGAACGTCGGATGCGGGTGCCCTTTCCCCGGAATTCTTACACCCGCCGGAGCTGCCGAAGCGGCAAGCTTTGCGGTAAAGCTCCCGGGCGCGGCCGGCGTCGTCCGGCTCGATCAGGATTCCCAGGTTGTTGCAGGCGGCGCCGACCTCCAGGGCGCAGGCTTTCTCGAACAGCTCGATCGCCCGCTCTTCGTCCTTGGCCACGCCCCGGCCGTCGCGCAGGAAAATGCCGAAATCGAGGCAGCCGATCGGATCGCCGGCCGTGCAGGCGTCGCCCGCGCAGGCCCGTTGGTAGAGCTTCGCGGCGCGCTCGGGGCTGGCGATCACGCCGATTCCCTGGTCGTAGAGGTAACCGAGGTTGGTACAGGCCTGGGGGTAGCCCCCCTCGCAGCCGTGGACGTAGCCGAGCAGCATGCGGCCGTCGTTCCTCGGCACCCCGCGCTGTTTCTCGTAATTCAGGCCGACGTTGTAGCAACCGGCGGGATCGCCGCCGTCACAGGCGATCTCATAGAGGGAGGTTGCGCGGGCATCGTCTTGCTCGACGCCGCGGCCGGCGGAGTAGAGCAGCGCGAGGTGGGCGCAGCCCGAGGAGTAGCCGCCGTCGCACGCCTTTTCCGCCAGCTCGGCGGTGCGTTGGGAGTCTTCCTCGCTCCAGTCTTCGCCGGCCGGATGCCGGTCGAGCCGATTGCCCGCCAGCTCCGAACAGCCGGAGGCGTCGCCCCCTTGGCAGGCTTTCTCATAGAGCGCGAGCGCGGCTTCGACCTCCGAAGCCGAGGGTTGGCTCGCCCGGCGGATCCGCCGCCGGCCCAGCTCGGCGCAGGCGTCCGCCTTCCCCTCGTGGCACAGCCGATCGAACAGGGTTTCGCCGTCGATCGGCTCGACCTCCATCGTTTCGCTCGAACCCCCTTCTCGAACAAGCTCGACCGCCACTTTTCTGCCGACCGGCTGGCGGTCGATCAGCCCTTCCAACTGGCAGGCGGAAGTCACCGCCTGGCCGGCCAGGGTCGCGATCCGATCCCCGGCTCGCCAGCCGGCGAGAAACGCGGGACTCCCCTCGACCGTGGTCCCGACCTCCGCCCCCGGCTCTTCCGCGGGCCACGTCAGGTCGTCGGGATGTTCCGGCCGGGAATTCCGAAAGGTCGCGCCGAGGCTCGTCCGGGAAAGGGTCGGCACGCCCGCGCGCGGCTTCGGGCACCAGAGCGCGAGCAGAAAAATCGACGCGACGGCGGTCGCGCCGAGCGACAGGGCGAGGCCGAAAGTGCCCTCCCTTCGCTTCCATTCGCCGCCTCCGCTCACGGCGCGGGGGTTCCCGGGTGCTCGGGCCTCGGCGGCCCGACCTTCGGCGGGCGCTTGCCGCGCGCGAGGCGCCAGAGCTTGCGCAGCAGGAACAGCGCGAGCCAGATCACGAACAGCACGGGCACGCCGACCATCAGGAAGAAGATCAGGAAATCGCCCAGACCGCGCAGGAAATTGAGCAGCCGACGGGCGTTGTCGCGCACCCGATCGCCCGGCTGCCAGCCGTCGCCCACAACCGGCCGCGCGGAGGAAATCGGCGAGAGCTGCACCTGGAGTGTCGAATAGGCGACCTGGCGATCGAGGCCGACCACCTGGGCGCCGATCTGCTCGATCTGGGTCCGGATCTCGGTCAGCTCGCGGAAGATCGCCATGATCTCCTCGACCTTGCGCGCCTTGGCCCGCGACTCGGCGAGCAGCGCCTGCAACTCCGCCTCAGTCGCGCGCAAGGTCTTTAAGCGGGCGTCCAGATCGACCAGCTGGTCGGTGACGTCCTCCGTATGCAGCTGCTCGGAGAGCACCTTCACCGCGAGCTTTTTCACCTCCGCCCGCGCCGCGTCCAGCTTCTCGACCGGGATGCGCAGGGTCAGAGTGACCTGCATCGCCCCGTCCGCCAGGCGGTTCGCGCCGACCCCCGAAACGTATCCGCCGAGCGTCTCGGCCAACGCCTGGAGCGCCGTCGAAACCTCCTCGGGCTTGCGCACCTCGATCGCCATCTCGATCGTCTTGATCAGCTTGCGCGGCGAGGGTCGCGGAGCGGTCGGAGCCGGACTGGCGGCCTGCTCACCTCCGCCGGGACCTATGTAGCCCACGCTCGCCAACTTGGCGGCGTCGGCTCCCGCTTCCGCCCGGGCCGCCTGCGGCGCGACCGATTCCGCGCCGGACGATGAATCCATCGCCTCTTTTTTGGCGCAGCCGCCGAGGGCGAAGAGGGACGAGAAGACGACACCGATCGCCACGCAACCGGCTCTTTGGATCGATCTGGAGCTCATGGCGGCAAGAGTAACCCAGGCGGGCGAGCAAGTCGTGGAGCCGATCTCTCTATCAGGACTGTGGTAAGCTCCTCACACTAATTTTTAGAAACACTGGGGTTTCTCGTGCTGCGCCTGCCGCAGGAATGGGAGCATGGAATCCGACAAAACTCGCTGGACGGGTCCGGACGTTGGCCGGAGAAGCGCATCGCCTCCCCTCGAAAGCACTCTGCACGAGGGCTGGCGGGCCTCGTCGCGGGTTGACGCCTTTTCGGCGGTGGGTGCCGTCCTCGGCGGTTACCGCATTCTCGGTCGCCTCGGTGCCGGGGGCATGGGGCAGGTCTTCCGCGCCCGGGACGACGATCTCGAACGCGACGTCGCGCTCAAGCTTCTCCATCCGAAGCTGACCTTCCAACCACACGCCATGAGCCGTTTCCGGCGCGAGGCACGGCTGCTCGCGGCGGTTCACCACCCGCACATCGCGACGATCTTCGGCACCTTCGAAGACGGCGGCGTCCGTTTCCTGGTGATGGAGGTGGTGGACGGGGAGACTCTGGCACAGAGGCTCGACACGGGCCGGATGGCGGTGCCGGAGGCTCTCGACATCGCCCGCCAGATCGAATCCGCCTTGGAGGCCGCCCACAAGAAGGGCATCGTCCATCGCGATTTGAAACCCGCCAACGTCATGGTGTCGCCCGAGGGATGGGTGAAGGTGCTCGACTTCGGGCTCGCCAAGGCGCTGTCCGGCGAAGGAGAAAGCTCTTCCGCCCCCTCCGAGAAAACGGAGGAGACCCGCGCGCAAGGCGCTCTCGGGACGGCGCCCTACATGAGCCCCGAACAGTTGTGCGGGGGGGAGACCGACTGGCGGATCGACGTCTGGGCCTTCGGCTGCGTTCTCTTCGAGCTGTTGACCGGCCGGCGCGCCTTCGCGGGTTCGTCCCGTACCGCTCTCGTCCGCGCCATCCTCGACGCCGAACCGCCATGGAGCGAATTGCCGCCGGAGCTTCCGGCCCCGGTGGTGAACCTGTTGCGCCGGTGCCTGGCGAAGGAATCCCATCTGCGCCCGTCGATGAGGCAGGTCCGCACCGTGCTGGATGAGGCTTTGACCGGCCTGCCGAAGATCTCGAACCCGGCCGAAGCCGACCCGACGACCCTGGGAATCGATCCGCCGATCGTGGCTCTTGCCGCGGAGATCCGGAAGCCGCGGGCCGGAACGCTCTCGCTGATCCACTGGGTGCGGCAAAAGCCGGTGGGGGCGATCGCCGCCGCCGGTGCGCTCGTCGTGGCGCTCGGCGTAGGCCTGGGCCTCCTGGGGCTGGCTACCGAGCGCACCCGCGAGGGGCTGATCGGGCTTGCCCCGCTCTCCTACGCGAAATCCGATCTCGTGCTCACCGGCGTTCAATCGCTCGGCTCCCTGCCCTGGCGGGCCGTGGCCTCTCTGGCGGCGCCTCATCCGGTGCTTCGCGGGTACGCTTTCGCCGGCCTCGTCCTCGCCGCGGCGCTCCTCGCCGGTGGAGGGTTCCTGCGCCGGGGATTCCGGGGAACCGGGGCGCTCCCCCCGCTGGCGGCGAGCGCGGGTGTGCTTCTCGTCGGCGCGTGGTTGTACTCGGCGGCCATCCATACCGGCCTTGCGACTCCCGGCGCGGGCCGCGGCCTGGCCTGCGAAGAACAGCTCAGCCGAAGATGGGACGTCAGCGCGGCGTTTGAGACCTGCACGTGGCTGATCAACGACACGCCGAGGAATGAAGGCCGGCGGCAGGGTTTGGGCGGCGTCCTCGGCTTTCTTCTTCTGGCGGCCGGCGGGGGGGCCTGGATGGGGGCGCGGAGCCAGGGTCTCGGGCCGCGGGTGTCGTGGGCTCGGTGGGGCCTCGTGGCGGTCCACTTGGTTCTTGCGCTGTTTTTCCTCAGGCTCGTGCCGGCGGCCCACGCCTACAGCACCTGGGGTGTGCGCTATCCGCCGGTGACGTTGCGAACCGATCTGCCCGGTTGCGATCCGGCGCTCGGCCAGGCGCTCGCGTCGGGCTCGTGCTGCGCCTTCGACGTCTCGGAGGACGCGACCGAAGGCACCGTGTTGCTCCTCTGGGGGAGCGGCTGCCCCGGAGGCGCCGGCTTCAAGGCCCCCCAAGATGTTCAAGCGATCGGCAAGGGCTGCCTCAGCCAGGCTCTGACGCCGCAGACCGTCAACAGCCGTTGCCTCTAGGCAGACACTTCTAAGGAGACGCTTCATGCCGCGCGCGCTTTGGATCTTCGTCACCGCCTTCCTCCTGCTCGCCGCGGTGCCGGCTCCCGATCCGGGGCCGCCGGCCTGGGTCGAGGTCGATCCGAACGCCATCCAGAAAGCCGACCAGCCGATGCAGATCGACGTCGGCGGCATCCCGCAAGGGCAGAGGGTGACGCTTCAGGTCCTCCAGGATTGCAACAGCGATCACCGGCCCGACCTTCGAAGCCAGGGAGACTGCAAGAGCCCCCTCTATGCCCGGGACAGCAGCAAGTCGGGCTCGCGGAACATGGTCGAGGACTCGCTCGATTTCATCGCCCTGGAAAAGAGCGGCACCTCTCTCCCGCGGAACCGGGCGCTCTGGCTGCGCGCCTCCCGGCCGGGCTCGCAGCAGGGGGTTCTCACTCTCTTCGGGCTGGTCGACGATCCCTGCACGCTCTGGCAGGCCACGCTCCAGGTCTTCCGCCTCGGCGCATGCGGCAAGGGCGCCGTGGTTCAGGCGTTGCGCCGCCACCGCGGCCCTCTCGGCTTCGAAGCCAAGACGTTCGAGGTGAGACGCCTCTTTCCGGCCGAAGACGCACCGCCCGTCTCGTTTCCCGGCACCCGGGGAGCGACCGGTGTCGCCTGGCTCGACGCGCAGACTCTCGTGGTGACCGCAACGGAAGTCGGGTCGAAGCTCCTCCGCGTGCCGTTCGAAGGGGAGTCCATCATCCTTTGGAAAGGCCCGGGAGAGGACGGCCTCTTCGCCGCCGCACCGCTGGCTCTTCCCGACGGCAAGATCGCGTTTGTCCGTCAAAGGCTTTCCGGCCAGGAATCCGCCGAGGGACGGCCGGTGGCCTTCCTCAGTCTCTGGTCCGGCGGGAGGATCGATCCGGCCCGCGACATCGTGCTGCCGTTCCGCATCCAGCAGCTCCTCGCAAGCTCCTCGGACAGCCATCAGATCCTCGCCTTAAGCCTCGGGATCGGCGAGAACCTGCCCTCGTTTCTGCAAATCGATCTCGTCGAGCGCACGGTCCAGAACCTCGGCTACAGCCCCACCCTCTACCAGGTCGCCTTCCGGTCACCCAAGACCGATGTCTCGGTCGTCTCCTTCGAGGACGTTTCGACAGACCAGGGCTGGGACCTCGTGCTCGCCGACGACCAGGGCCGCCTGATCAAAGACCTCCAAGCTAGGAAGCAGGACGACATTCTCCCTGCCTGGCAGCCGGACGGCAAAAGCATCGCCTACCTGGCGGAAGCGGAGCTCACCAAGGAGAAGAATCCATGACCCCCCGCAGGTGGCCGGTCCTGGTGGTCTTCGCGCTGCTGGCGGTTGCGGGAAGCGCTCAAACGAGCGAGCCGGCAGGCTCGGAACGCAGCCCCCTAGACGACATCTCCGCCCGGCTGGAAGCCCGCTTGAAAGCCCTTCCCGACCGCTGGGACGCGATTCCTCCGCCGTCGATCCCGGTCTCCGGACGCTCTTCCGAAGAGGTTCTCGCCAAGGCTTCCCAAGAGGAACAAGCCCGGGTGTCGGAATGGATTACGCATCTCGCTCTCTCCCCCCCGGCCGAACGAGCCGCCCTCATCCACCGGGAGCTTCAGGCTCGGCCGCTCTCTGAGGTGGACGTTTGGCTTCCGGAGAGGTTCACCGATGAGCTTCGAACGAAGAACCTGGAGGAGCCAACGCTCTATGTGGAAGCGTGGCTCGAATGGGCGGAGGCTCTCGGCCGGAAAGATGCGCTCCTCGTGGCCGCCGGTCTGGGGTTGGAGCGGTTAGGGCTTCGAGGAGAGTCGGCGGGCTTGCTCGAAATCGCCTCTCGCTGGGCAGGCCTTCCCCCTGCGGAACATTCGGAACGGGGCAGAGCAGATGTCCTCTCCAAATATGCGGCCCGGCTCTTCCCAGTGGGCGAGAACGGAAAGGCGCTCGAGGTCTACAGAAGCGCCCGCAAGCTCTACGAAGACGTCGGGGACCGGCGGGGACAGGGTTACACCTTGAATGGT
>DATMZU010000178.1:0-2302 GCA_035607435.1 Thermoanaerobaculia bacterium
CAACTACTTATTGACGACGAGGCGGGATCGAACTATGCTGACTAGCCGCAGTTTAGCCGCGGCGCAGGGATTTCGGCCCAATGAGAGAAAGAAGCAACGCATACCCCATTTTCGATTTAGCCGTCGCCTATCGGATTCTCCGCCAGGACCTCGCCGACCTGGGCGCAGGTGAGTTCGATCGCTCCACGATCTTCTCTAGGCTTGGGCATACAGCCGAGGTCAGCGGCGGGGCGGCGAGAAAGGTTGCGGCCTTGGTGCAGTACGGCCTGCTCGATTACCGCGGCGGTCTCTATGGCTTGAGTGCGCTCGGACTACGCCTGCAACGGTTGAAGCTGGGGGATCCCGAGTTTCGCTCCGCGACATCGGCGTGTCTTGAATGTCCTACACTATTTAGGGCGATTTTGGAGCGTTTTCGGAGTGAGGGCAGAATCCCCCAAGACCTCGCTCAGCACCTATCTGCGTTCCGCATCATGACCAAGGCCAGCACAGAGGCTGCAGGAGTCTTCTGGCGATCAGCGCTTTTCGCTGACGTGCTCACGACAGATGGGCGCCTGACTCTTTCTCCAGACCCAAACTTTGCGCCCGCTCCAAGAACCAAGGCGCGAGCGACCCCAACCGAGGAAGTGCGCGATATCCCGATGCTGCTCGCTAAGGGGCGCCAGGGAATCCTCAGAATCCCCGGGAACCTCTCGAGGGAAGACTTTCTGGCCCTTGAGGACTCTTGGAGGGCAGTCAAGAGGCACCTCGGATTCCCAGCTTCCATCAACACGTCGAGCAAAGAACGAAAGCAAAAGGCTAAGCCCTTACTCCCCTTCAGAATGCCAAAGCGTTAGGTCTGTAGCTGGAGACGGAGCCTACTAGAAGCTTTCCCTACTCGACCGCAACCGCATGCCGCCGGAAGAAAGTCGCCGCATCGGCCTTGCTCGAACCGCCGGTCGCTACGGCCAGGACCAGATCTCCCAGCAACTGCGGATCCGCGATGACCTCATAGTCATTGAGCCACAGGAAGGCGAGCGCAGCGGCTAGGGCCACGCGTTTGTTTCCATCCAAGAAGGGATGATTCTTGGCGAGGTGAAACAGGTAGGCAGCAGCCATCTCGAAGAGGGTCGGGTGAAGGTACTCGCCGTCGAAGGTGGCCTCCGGCGCGCCCAGGGCGGACGCCAAGAGCCCTACGTCGCGCAGCCCGCCGATCCCGCCGTAGCGGCCGATCTGGTCCGAGTGCAGGGCCAGGACGTCATCGAGGGTCAGAAAGACCGGCGTCATTCGGCGAGGCGCGCAAAGACGCCCGCGTAGCGACGGTGCATCGCCTCAACTCCGGCCTTCAGCTTGGCAGTTCGCTCTGCGCTACGAACCGGAGAAATCACGATGACGTCGCCACTGGTCGAGATTTCGAGCGGAGTGGAGGCGTCCACGCCGGCCGCCTCCAACAGAGGGCGGTCCAAAACCAGGGCTAGGCTGTTACCGCTCGTCGTCAGCTTTTTGATCATGGAGGAGTCTCCCCTGCCTCTCGGTACGCACAGAGTACCGAGTACGTACGTACCACGCAATAGGCCCGGGCGCTCGAAGATTTGGCTCTGGCGTAGGGGAAGCGAGGGATTGAAATCCCTCGAAACCTTACGGCGTCCCTGGCGGGACGCTCCCCACTCCCAGCGGCTCTTCCTCCCGCCAGACTTCCGAGCCATCGGTGTAGCGCTCGCGTTTCCAGATCGGCACCTCCGCCTTGAGACGTTCGAGGGCGGTTCGGCTCGCTTCGTAGGCCGCGGCGCGATGGGGGGAGGCGACGGCGATCGCCACGCTCGGTTCTCCCACCGGCACGTCGCCCAGCCGGTGGACGATCGCGGCGCGTAGGTCCGTTCCCTGCGTTTCGAGGTCGGCGACGATTTCGGCGAGTTTTTGTTCCGCCATCCGGGCGTAGGCCGAATAGGTGAGCGCCGCGACCTCCCGCCCGGCGTGGGCGTTTCGCACCGTTCCGAGGAAGAGGACGATCGCGCCGCGGCCCGGCCCCGCGACCGCGGCGGAGATCGCTCCGACGTCGATCGGCCCCTCGGTGAGCGCCGCGCGGCGGTTTTCGATCTCTCCTTCCGGCGCGCCCCCTGAAACCGGAGGCAACAGCGCCACCTCCGCGCCGTCCGGAATCGCCTCCTCCGCGCGCGCCAGCCGCCCGTCGATCGCGATCGCGAGGCGCGGCCAGAGAGGGGAGAGCGCGGGAAAGTCGGCGAGCAGGCGATCCCGCAGGTCGGCGATCGTGGCGCCGGCAGGAAGATCGAGATCCCGTTCCGGCCCCAGGGAGTCGGCGGCGGTG
>DATMZU010000215.1:0-5477 GCA_035607435.1 Thermoanaerobaculia bacterium
GCCTTTCCGGCATGCGGGTCTCCGCACGCTTCGGCCTGTTCGTGGCGCTCGCGCTCAGCGCCTTTGCCGCGCTGGGGATCGATGCCCTGGCGGCCCGCATCTCCGCCGCGACCGCGAGTCCGACGAGGCGGCGCATCGCGCTTTGGACGTTCGGTGCGGCGCTCGCGGCGGTCGCCGGTTTCGAGCTGGGGCCGCACGAGGTCCGCTGGATGCGTGTCCTTCGAGAGAGCGAGTTTCCGCCGGTCTACGGATGGCTCGCGAACCGGCCCGAGGTGTTGGCCGTCGCCGAGATCCCGATGTTCGCGACCCCGGCCGAGACCTCCTATATGTATTACTCGACCGCCCATTGGAAGCCGCTCGCGAACGGCTTTTCCGGCTACGACCCGCCGATCCACGTGGAGCTGGCCGGGCGGTTGCGCACGGTCCCCGCCTCCTCGGACCTCGAACGGCTGCGCCAGCTCGGAATCACCCACCTGGTGATCCACGCCGGCAACCGAAAGGCGCATCTTACCGAGGCGGATCTGGACCTCTGGGCGGAGCGCCTGCATGGCGAGGTCGAGCGGGTGCTCGCCGCACCACCGGACTTCGTCTACGCGATCCGATCCCCGAGCGACAAGAAGCCGAATCTCGCCGGCTGGTGAAAGTCGGGCGGATCGACGAGCGTCGGCGACCAGGCGGAAAACTCGTGCGGCCCATCCGGCGGGCGTTCGATCCGATAGAAGTTCGCGCGCAGCGTCTCTGGCAGGAGACCCGGGCCGGCGAGCGAGCTCCAGGGCAGCACCAGGGCCGCCCACCAATCCTGCTCTCCGGTGCTCTCGGCCAACAGGTCCGTGCTTCCCACGCCCCAGCGAATTCCCGGGCAGTTCCAATCCGTCTCGACCTGTAGATCGGCGCGTTGGCCGGTCGGGTTGTTCACCCGCGCGTCGAACAGCACGCCGCGGGGACTGACTTCGAATTCGAAATAGCGGCCCGGATCGGCGGCGTCGAGCGCCAGGAACAGCTCGACCACCTCTTCCTGCCAGAGAGGATCGTCCCGCTCGGTAAGCGTTCCCCAGGCGGCGCGATCCGCGCAGTCGAAGCGCACGGCGAGGCCGAATCCATCGCGGCAGACCCGTACCGCCGTCTTCCAGATTGCGAGCCCGCCGCCGTCGGAGCGGAGAAGCGGCGGCAGGCGGGGAATGCTCTCCCAGACCCAAGGTCCGACGACCGCGTCGTCGTCGAGCGGTTCAGGTGCTTGCGGCACGCGCCAACGCGGCAGGGGAATCGTCATAGTGGTAGGCCCACGCCATTTGTAATAGCTTCTCCTCCAATTGTCACTGCTTTTTCGTCCGCTTTCTGAACAGGAGAGATCGGCCATGACGTTCCAACGTTTCCTCGGCTTCGCCGCGGGGCTCACTTTGTGGGGTGCGGCGGCCCTGTCGGCCCAAACCACCGGTTCGATCGTCGGCCGGGTGATCGACGAGAGCGGCGCGCCGCTGCCCGGCACGACCGTCGAAGCGACCAGCCCGTCGCTCCAGGGTGCGCGCACGGCGGTCGCCGACGCCAACGGCGACTATCGCCTGACCCTTCTGCCGCCGGGCAGTTACACCGTGAGCGCCAACCTCCAGGGCTTCGCGCCCGAGAGGCGCACGGACGTTGCCGTGCGGCTGGACCAGGGGACGACGCTCGATTTGGGGCTGCGGGTCACGGCGTCCGACGAGATCACGGTGACCGGCGAGGCGCCGGTGATCGATTCGACCTCGACCGCGCTCGGCACGAGCCTCGACATTCGCGCGATTCAGACCCTGCCCACGGCGCGCAACTATTCGTCGGTGGTTCAGATCACCCCCGGCGTCTCCTCCGACGCGAACCCGGAAAACCAGGGGCAGACGACGATCTCGGTCTACGGCTCCTCCGGCGCCGAAAACGTCTTCTACATCGACGGGGTGAACACCACCGGGGTCGAATACGGCTTCCAGGGCAAGGAGCTGAACTTCGAGTTCATCGAGGCGGTGGACGTGAAGACCGGCGGTTACCAGGCGGAGTTCGGCCGCGCGACCGGCGGGGTGATCAACGTCGTCACCAAATCGGGCGGCAACGAATTCCACGGCGACCTGTTCGGCTATCTGGACAACGACTCGCTCCAGTCGAGCCCCGATCCGATCGTTTCGACCGGCGGCACGGTCGAGGGTTTTACGCGAAAAGATTACGGCATCGGCGTCGGCGGTTTCCTGAAGAAAGACAAACTCTGGTTTTTCGCCGCCTACGACAAGGTGAGCAATACGCTCACCAGCTCGCTGCCCGATGGGCCCCGCTCGGGGCAGCAGGTCGATTCCGACTCCGACCGCAAGCTCGGCGCGGGCAAGCTGACGTTCCGGCTGACCGAGAGCCAGTCGCTGATCGGCAGTTTCTTTCAGGACCCGCGCGACGATACCGGCGCGATCAACGATTCGAGCCATTCGCTGAACGGCGACCCGGACACCTACACCGGCCGGATCGAGCTCGGAGGCAAGGACTACGCCCTTCGCTACCAGGGCATCGTCGCCACCGATTGGGTGCTCACGGGGCAGGTCGCGCGGCACGAGGAGAAGAACTCCGTGGGTCCGGCCTCGGCGGCCGGCGACACCGTCCAGTTCCGCGACGTCGAGAACAACTTCTTCCAGACCGGCGGCTTCGGCCTGATCCAGGACAAGAGCTTCCAGCGCGATCATGCCGGCGCCACCGCCGCGCGCGTCCTCGGCCGACATGATTTGAAGCTCGGTTTCGAGCACGAAAAGGAAAAGGCCGACGTGGTCCGCCGCCAGTCGGGCGGCCAGCAGGTGGACGTGTTCCAAAATCCGCTGAACCCGAACCGTCCGATCTATCAGCATCACTACTGGACGACTCCGGACGCGACGGTCGCCAACGCCCCTCTCGGACAGCTGACCGCCGCTCCCGAGCATAAGAACACCACCCTCTACCTGCAAGACGGCTGGCAATTGCGGCCGAACCTCACGGTGAATCTCGGGGTGCGCTGGGATCGCCAGCAGATCGTGGACGCCCAGGGCACCTTGCAGGTCGATTTGAAGAAGGACTACGCGCCGCGGCTCGGCTTCATCTGGGATCCGACCGCCGACAATCGGAGCAAGGTGTTCGGCTCGTACGGGCGCTATTACGAGCAGTTGCCGATGGACCTGGTGATCCGGTCGTTCTCGTTCGAGCGCCAGCCGCGGATCGTCAACTTCTCGCCTACCGACATCCATCCGGATGCCGCGGCCGAAGGGATTCTGGGCACCGATTCGGCGATCCTCGGCGGTTTCACCGAGCCGTCCGATCCGAACATCAAAGGGCAGTATCTGACCGAGGTGCTGCTCGGCGGCGAACGCGAGGTGATGCCCGACGTGGCGGTCGGCGCGAAATTCATCTTCCGCAAATACGACCGGGTGATCGAGGACTTCCTCTGCGCCGACGACGGCACCTACTGCATCGGCAATCCGGGCGAGGGGATCTTCAAACAGGTGTTCACGCTCGACTACTCGCGCACCCTGCCGGCGCCGAAGCCGAAGCGGGAGTACAAAGGCGTCCAGCTCGACGTGACCAAGCGCTTCTCGAAAAACTGGCAGGCGCTCGCCTCGTACCTGTACTCCAAGCTCGACGGCAACTTCGACGGCGAGTACGCGCCGTTCACCAACGTCGGCGCCGACCCGAACATCTCCGCGGCCTACGACTACTTCGACTTCTTCACCAACGGCAGCGACTTGACCCGGATCACCAACAACGGCCCGCTGTCGAACGAGCGGCGCCACCAGTTCAAGGTGTCGGGCATCTACCTCACCCCCTGGAAGCTCCAGGTCGGCGCCTCGGCCTACTACCGTTCGGGGACTCCCCTCACCCGCTATGGCTACTCCGACGCTTATGGCCGCTACGAGTTCTTCCTCACCCCGCGCGGCGGCGAAGGGCGAGGCCCGGCGAGCTACGAAGCCGATCTTCACTTCGGCTATCCGGTGAAGGCAGGGCCTGCGACGATCAATCTGCTGCTCGACGTCTTCAACGCCCTGAACGCCCAAAAACCGATTCTGCTCGACCAGCGCTGGGGCTTCCAGGAGTCCGACAACGCCCTGCCCACGCCGACGAATCCGGGCTACGGGAGACCGGTGCTGCGCACCGCGCCGACGAGTTTCCGGGTCGGGTTGAGGGTGAGCTTCTAGAGGGTGGGAATTCGATTTGGGGGGCGGGCCTTTTCGAACGGCCCGCCCATCCTCTAACGGCCGAGGCTAGTTTCCGAGGCCCAACTCCTCGATCGATTCGACTTCCAAGATCCGATCGGCCAGCCCACCCAGCTCGTCGAGCGAACCGATCGCCTCGATCCGCGTCCGAACTCTCGGCGAGACCTCCCCGAATCGCTGTCCAAGCTGTCGCACCAGGGTGTGGCGTAGTAGTTCCGCGGCTCGTTCAAGGCCTTGCTCCAACCCTTGCTCTACTCCCTTTTGCAGGTACTGCGCTCCAATCTGCGCTTCAAGCCGGTCGGCCCATGTCATCTCCATCGCTTCGATCTCCGGGTGCATTTGGGCGCGGCGCAGCTCCAAGTACTCTTTCGCCTCGCGCCCGGTCAATTGTAGATACGTTTCTATACAGTTGGTCAACAGGAATCTCTCGGCTTCGCCAATTGTGGCCGTGGCGATCTTCCGCAGCAGCTCGATTTTGAGCCGGGCGCGGCCGATCCGGCCGGGCCGGGCGAGGGCGGCGAGCGCCCAGGCGAGCGGCTCCGGTCGATCGAGCAGATCCTCCGCCGGAAGCCCGGACAGGCCTAGAGACAGGTAGCGGAATCGCTGAATCTCCATCCCCAGAACCCGTTCGGGTCGCTCGACCCAATGAGCGCCGGGCCGGCCGCCGCGCAGGAAGACGACGATCGAAACGATCGGCACGGCATGACGAAGATGAAGCTGGTACGAGTAGCGCTTGAGCCGGCGGCCGAAATCGGCGCGGTACTCGCGCTCGATCTCCACGTGAATCAGAAACGTAGGCCGGCCCCTACGTTTTGGCACTTCGACGAGCAGATCCACCTCGTGGCGCCGGCCCTCGGGAAAGTCCTGGAACACCTCTTTGTCCAGAAACTTGAACGCTCCCGGACCGAGAGCTCGGGCAAGCCGGGCTCTCGGGTCGGCATCGGCAAGCGCAGCCAAGTCGGGGAACAACGATCGAAACAGGTCCTTGAACAACTGGTCGTGGTTGATCACGGCAGTAGGTACCTCCTACCGCCCTAAAGACGTAAAGCTCCTCCGGAGTCCCGATGGTTTTGGCCACGGACTTCAAAATCGCCGGTTGCGCCGGCCGGGTCGCGGTGAAACCGAGCTACAGCTCGCCAGTCAGAATCCGCGCCATCACCTCGCCGTCGACGTTGCCTCCCGACAGAATCACCCCCACCCGCGCGCCGCTCGGCGGCATCACAGCTCTGGACAGCAAGGCCGCAACACCCAGAGCGCCCGAGGGCTCGACGACCAGCTTGGTGCGGGCGAAGA
>DATMZU010000360.1:0-17968 GCA_035607435.1 Thermoanaerobaculia bacterium
TGCCGGCCCAAAGCCGTCCGGAGGCGGTGTCGGCGAGCAGCGAATAGACCTCGGCCTGGCGGTTCTGAGCCGCGGGACCCTGGAGGCCGTTGACACCGAGCGGCTCGCGGCGCACCCGGAACTTAGCGCCCGCACGATCGACCGCCAGCAGACCGCCCGTGGTGCCGACCCAGATCCGTCCGGCCGCTCCCTCGGCCAGGGCGAGGACGTGGTCGGCCGAGGAATCGCCGAGCCCGAGCGTTTCGAACAACGGCCGGCCGGAGACCGGCTCGCGGATACTGTGGGCGAGACCCTGCGAGGTGCCGACCCAGATCATGCCGTCCGAGGCGATCAGCAAGGCATTGGCCGAGGGGTGGGGCAGGCCGTCTTCGGTGCCGTAGCTCGCGAAGGTGTAGCCGTCGAACCGGCTCACCCCGGTCGAGGTGCCGATCCAGAGGAATCCGCGCGGATCCTCGGCCAGGGACTGAATGAAATCGCCCGCCAGACCGTCCGCCGCGGTGTAGAGCCGCAACGGCAGCAGCTCGGCTCGCAGGGCGGGACCGGCCAAGAGAGAAACGAGCAGACCGGCGACCACCCCTCGGTACATGAAAACGTGCGCTCCATAGCAGAAGGAGCGAGAAGTCTAAGGCACCTGCGCGCGGATACGTCGCAGTGCCAACCGCCGGTTACACCCGGGAGTTGCCGCACCAGCCCTCACCCCCGGCCCCTCTCCCAAAGGGAGAGGGGAGAACAGCAAATGCGTCTCGGATTTACTCCCCTCTCCCTTTGGGAGAGGGGTTGGGGGTGAGGACTGAACTGCCGCGATTTGAGGCCGCCGCTCAGTGGCTGCGCAGCCAGCCGAGAATCGGCTGCCAGAACAGCGTCTGTGCGTCGTTCGCCTGAAAGATGTCGGCATGCCCGATGTCGAGAATGCGCGCCGCCGGGGGCGTCAGGGAGACGACGTGGGTCGTCACGTCCGAGCTGCCCAGGAGGCCCAGGGTGTAGAGACCGAAATCGCCGAAGCCGCCTCCGGCGCCGACGTAGAGGATCGGCACCTTGATGTCGCCGAGGTGGTCGTCGAACGCCACGTCCGGCACCTCGAACGTGTCGGAATGCTCGCAGAGCGCGGCGTCGCCGTCGGCCAGCTCTTGGATCGGCTCAAAGGGCGAGCCGAGCGTCAGGAAATCGAACAGGCCCGGCTGGCTGCTGTAGGAGAGGCCGGTCGGTGCGCCGCTCCCGTCGAACGTGCCGCCGGTGAAGTGGTAGTCCGGGACGTTCGCTCCCCCCGGCGGCTGAAGGGCGAACGTCGCCTCGCCGGTCAGAAGGCCGACCTGGAGATTGGTGAAGGTGGGGATGATCGGCGAGGTGGCGCCCGGCGCGGATTTCGCCAGGTTGCCGATCGTGGCGGCGAGGCCGCCGGTTCCATCCGCGATCTCCCCCGCGGCCAGGCGATCGAGCGTCAAGTCGAGGCGCAGGCAGGCCGCGGCTTTCACGCCGGAATCGTTGGTCTTGACCAGAATGTCCACCGGGATGAAGCCCTTCACCTGGCGCAGCGCCTCGGGGATCTGGCTTTCGGCGCCGACGTAGGAATAGCCGATCTGGCCGCCACGGCTCCAACCCAGGAGAGTCAGCCGGCCGATCCCGCTGCCGGTGAGCCCGCGGGTGGTGCGCGCCACCGCCAGGCCGACCCCTAGATCCGCCGTGTCGGTGTCGATTCCCCAGCCGGCCATGAACGAAAAGTCGGTCGTCGTGGCGGGCACCAGAGTCCAGCGGAAATCGATCCCCCAGACGTCGATTCCAGCCTTGGCCAAGAAGATCGGCAGCGCGTGATCGTCGGCGACGGCGGGGGAGGCGACGCTCGAAAGAAACGCGGCGTCGAAGTTCCAGATGTCGCCCGGAGCCATGAACAACCCGCGGGGGGCATGAATCGGCACGAACGGCGCCGACTCCTTCACCACCCGGTGGAGGCGGATCACGTCGTGCTCGCCTCCGCCCACGCGGACCGGGAAGCTGTATTCGGCGACATTGCCGGAGAGCACCCGCCGCTCGACCGAGAGCAGCCGGCAGCTCGGGCAGGCGTCGCGCACGGCGCGCTCGACTTGGGGCCGGAGGGATTCCGGGGCCGGCGCGGCGAGAGAGGGGGAAGGGATCGAGACGGCGAGGGCCAGCAGGCAGGCAAAGCAGACCAGGGCAAGGCGGTTCATGAGATTTGTCTCCTGAAGCTTGAAGGGTTCGAGGTTGCCCGACAGAGCGAAATCTAGCGGGCGCCCTTCCCTTCTCACAGTGCATGAACATGTGTTTTTGGCCTTCGGGCCGACCCTCAATGCCTCGAAAGAAGGGCGCGAAACCGGCCTCGGGCGCGACGAAAATCTTTAAAAAGCGCATGTTCATGCGCTGTCGGATGCCGCCGGGCCCGGGTACCTTGATGTTGCCCGGGGAACGAGCCCCGGCACGAAAAACGGAGAAGGACAATGAACATGCAATCGATCCGCTCGGGAGCGGCATTCGTCTTGGGGTTGATCTTGTTCGCCGGTTCCAGTTTCGCCGCAGCACCCGCCGACGACCTCGGCAACCTCGGTCATCACCTCACCCCGGTCGTCGTTTTCCCCGCGTTCCACTTCACGGTGCTCGAAGCGACCGTGCGTCATCAGACGGTCGCCCCGGGATGCCCCTCTTCGGGAACCTTCCTGGACTTCTTTCCCAACCTCACCCCCGATCCGACGTTCAGCCAGGTCTGCAAGGACAAGCTGATGACCCTGGTGGTCGATCCGAATACGCATAAGCCGATGGCGAAGCGTTTCTCCGACCAGCGCGGCGTCACGGTCCGGATCAAGAACTACGGCAAGACGGAGAGCGCGCCCGCTTATGAGGTGATGTACCAGACCCTGGAGGCCCACGGCTACCAGCGCAACAAGAACATCCGCGTGGCGGGCAACGATTCGCGGCTCACGCCGGACATCGGCGACATCACCCTTCGCGCCAAGCTGCTGATCGAGCAGACCTACTTCGAGAACGGCTTGACCCCGGTCCACCTCGTCGCGCACTCGAACGGACCGTTCTACGTTCAGTACCTCCTCACCCATACCTCCCCGGCGTGGAAGAAAATCTTCATCCACGGCTTCACCTCAATCGCCGGCAATTATCCCGGCCAGGGGCTGTTCTATCCGGTCTTCTTCACCGGCTTCAACGTCAACAACTTCAGTTTCCCGGACAACGCGGCGAATGCCGCGAGCAGCGCCGCGATGTACCTCAGCCACCCGTCGAGCTACATGAGCTCGGCCGATCCCGCGGTCTTCGGCAATCAGGAGGTGGTGGTTGCCGTCCCCGGCACGCAATACACGCCGGCCGACGCTCAAGCGCTGTTCGCGGACGCCAACCTGCCGCTCGCCGCGCAGTTGGCCGCCTACTACATCGGCTTCGTCAAGTTCACCCAGCCCTCGGATTTCCCCAACGTCGATGTCTACGCCGAGAAAGGCTCGGGTCTCGACACGATCGTCGGCTTGGCGCTCCCCGATCTGACCGTCGGACAGGTGGTGCCCGATCTGAACAACCCCGCGAACTTCTTCTCCCGCGACGGCGACAGCAACCAGGAAGACCTCACGAACGACGCCATCCAGGTCTGGTCGGCGATGCCCTGCTATCGCTTCTCGCTCACCAGCAACGGGGGCGTGGGGCATTTCGCCCTGCCCGACGATCCGGCCCTGCTCCAGCGCTTGGTCGATCACCTCGGGCTCGCGCGCTCGAACTGCTGATCCGAGAGTCGACAACGGCCTTCGCAGCCCTCACCCCCGGCCGGGGGTGAGGGCTGCGACTTGGATGGATGCTTTTGTTCCACGGCCGCCGCCGGGCTGTCCAAAGACGCATGCTCGCCTTCTCTCCCTCCGCGCCGCGTTCTTCGAGTAGGCTTCCTGCGCCGTCGGGTCCTTCCCGGTGGCACCCCCGTGCCTATCGCTCCCATCGCTCCGACCGCGCCGATGCCCCGTCCCGCCACCGAATCGATCAGCCGCCGCGGAGCCCGCGCTTGAGCTTCGCCCAGGCGAATGACGAGGAGCTGATCGCCCGGGCGCGGACCGAGCCGGGGCTCGCCGATGCCTGCTTTTCCGAGCTCTATCGGCGCTATCACCCGAAGGTCGCCGCCTGGTGCCTGCGCATCGCGGGGGATCGCGAGGAGGCGGCCGACGTGGCGCAGGACGTCTTCCTGCGCATCCACTCGCGGCTCGATTCGTTCCGCGGCGACAGTCGCTTTTCGACCTGGCTCTACCAGGTGACCCGCAGCGTGGCGCTCAACCGCGCCGAATACCGGTCGCGCCGGAAGGCGCAGTCGCTTGACGAGGACGACGCGCCCGAGGTGATCGATGAGCTGCCCGCCATCTCCGAGGAGCTGGAGGCGGCCGAGATCCACGCCCGGCTGCGCGAGGCGGTCGCGAACGACTTGGAGCCGCTGGAGTCGCGCGTCCTGATCCTCCATTACGTCCACGGTCTCACCCTCGCGCGGATCGGCGAGATGCTTCAGCTGACCAACAAATCGGGCGCCAAGGCCTACATCGTGAGCGGCCTGCGCAAGCTCAAAGGGGGGTTCGCCCGCCGCGAAGCGAGCCACGCCGGAAGGAGTGCGTCATGAGCCGCGACCCGCGGGAAGAAACGTTCGCCGGCCATCTGCGCGGCGCGTTCGGCAAGGATTGCCCGGCGCCCGAGGTGTTCCTCGAAGCCGAGTGGGTGGCGTTATCCGCAGCGGAACGGTCGCGGATCGAAGCCCACGCCGCGACCTGCCCGGCCTGCGCGGCGGAGCGCGATCTCGCCGGCCAATGGGACCTGCCGGTCGATTCCGGCGACGTCTCGGCCGAGGATCTGGCGTACGTCGTCGGGCGGATCGAAGAATCCCAGGCCGAAGCGGCTCCGCCCGCGCGGAGCAACGTCGTGCCGTTCCCGGTCGGCCGCAAAACGCAGAGTGCCGAGTCGATCGCCGTTCCGGAGAGTCGGACGGCGCGGCGGCCGGGCCGGTCCTTCGCGAGCTGGGGGCTCGCCCTCGCGGCGATGCTTGCGGTCGGAATCGGTCTGGCGATCGGGCTGCGATTCCAAAGCGATCTCCCCGATCTGCCCCCTCCGCCGACCGGCGCCGAGACCTACCGCGGCTCGGCCGTCCTGCTGGAGGGGCCGGAGGGAGAGTTGGCGAAGCCGCCCGCGGTCCTCGGCTGGGAGGACGTGCCGGGCGCCGCCTCCTACCGGGTGCGGATCGTCGATCCGCTCGGCGAGGAGATCTGGAGCGCCACCGCGAAGACCTCGCCGCTCCCCGTCCCGGCGGCGACCGTGGCGAAACTCCAAACCGCCGTGGTCTACGCCTGGTCGGTCGAGGCGTTCGACGCCGGGGGAAAGCGCCTCGCGGGGGCGGAGCCGCTCAAGTTCCGGATCGCACCGGCGCCATGACTCGCTGTTTCAGCCCTTGACGGGCCACCGTGACGAGAAGTACGTTGCCCCCTCTATGACTCGAAGCTATAAGAAGCAGCGGCTCGGGCCGCGCCTTGCCCAGGCTGCGCGTTCGGGCGAGCGGTGGCGGGATCTCCACGCGATCATCGGCGGCACGGGAGCGGTCGGGGGCACGGCGCTGCTCCAAATGCTCTCGATGTACGAAGAGATGATGACGGTCGCCAACCCCGGGGCGGACGACGTGCCGATCCTGCTCGCGACGGGGCTGGGGCGCGACGACATCCGCGCCTTCACCCGGCGCCTGTTCCGCTATGTCGAAACGCGCCACGGCGAGGCGCTCCATCCGAAGAAGGTCGGGGCCGGTTATCTCACCGCGAGCGGCGTGTTCGTCGCCTTCGAGCGCTTCCGGCTGAACGTGCTTCCGGGGCTCGGCGCGATCCAGGACGTGGCCATCGACGAGCGCCGTGCCTTCGTCCATTCGTTCATCGAGAAACTGGCGCCGGGAGGCGGGGGCCGGCCGATCGCGACCCTGCTCGAAGCGATCGGCGCGGCGCGGCCGGTGGCGACGTTCCTGCGGGGCTACCTCGAAAAGCACTTCGAGGGCCAGACGCCGGGGCGATTCCGCTCCGTGATCCTGGGGATTCCGATCCCGAGCCTGATCGCCTACCACCAGGACCACCTGAAGCAGGTGGTGAGCCACCTCGACGAATCGTCCGCCGACGCGGGGGAGGAGCTGCAGGAGGCGTTCGTCCGGGCGTTCCGCGACGATCTCGCCGAGGTCCGGAGCCTCGCGGACGAGGTTCTGATCGCCCACACCACGGCGGTCGGCGGGATGTACGACGAGAGCGCGGTAGAGGACGGCAAGCGGCGCAGCATCCGGCTCGGTTTCGCCCACAGCGCCAAGGACGAATTCCTGGTGGACAAGCAGCGCTTCGCCGAGGAGCTGGCGCATGAATATGGCCAGCTCGGGCTGAAAATCCTGATCACCGCCGCCGCGATCGGCATCGACGAAGTCCGCCTGCGCGAGCCGATCCCGCTCCACGGCCGGCCGTCGCACCTGATCCACGATGCCGCGACCGACATCTTCCCTGGAGCCCGGCGCCTCGGCTCCGACGGCAAGCCGGTGCGCCATATGGTGCGCGTGGCGCCGCCGCTCACCCTGCCGCTCGAAGATCCCCCTACCGGGGCGGCGAGCTTCACGGCGGGCGAGCTGCTGCGTCCGGCCTATTCGATCCGCAGCGGTGAGAACGGCTTTTTCAGCGTCGCCAACGCCGACGCGCTCTACCGGACGATGCGGGTGGCGAGTGCCTCCGAGCTGGCCCTGGTGCTCGCCTCGGTGGGAGTGCTGGGCGACGACCGCAACGCCCCCTGGTTTCCGGAAGCCGAGAACAACGTCTGCTACTACACCGAGACCGACAACTCGCGCCAGGTGTTCGACCTCCTGAACCAGCCGCCGCTGCTCGCGGCGCAGATCTCCGGCCTCGAACCGATGGCGCTCCAAGATCTCGGCTCGGCGAAGCACCAGGGGGAGCTGCACGCGCTGTCGCTCCTGATCCTGCTCCATCGGCTGCGCACGGTGGACATCGACGCGATCGACCCGTACGTCGATCTCGACCGCTTCGACCCGGAGCGCTTCCTGCTCGAACGGTCGAAGCCGCTCACGTTCGAGGATCTCGCCCATTGGCCTTTTGCCGACCTCGCGCGCGAGATGCAGATCCTCGTCGGCGCGGACTCGGAGGAGGATCTCGCGGTCTTGAACCCCGGGCGCCACGGCGGGCTGTTCCCGCGGAAGAACCAGGCCCAGAGCCGGATTTTCCGCCGTGCGTTGGAGGCCGTTTGGGCGATCCCTTCGCTCGGCTCGCCGATCGTCTTCGAACGAGACGGCGCGGCTTTCGTGCGCACGGGTTTCTTCGTCGCTCCGTTCGAAATCCTGTGCGACCGGACGGAGCGGATCGCCGAGCACGTCAAAGCGAGTCAAGCCCGGGGGAGCGGCGGAACGCTGGGCGACTTCCGGGATTTTCACCTCGCGACCGGCGGGTTCGTGGACGTCCGGCCCGCGGCGATCCTCACCACCGCGCGGACCGATCGAGAGGATCTTTCGGCACAGGTCTACCACTGCCGCGATGAAGCGGAGCTGTTGGCCGCGATCGACACGATCGAGCCCTATTCGTTCTTCGCCACCTGCGGCCTCGCGGCTCTCACCGCCCGGCTCGGAGCGCTCTACGTTGAGCTGCGCGAGGCGATGCTGGAGCTGGGTTCCCTCCAGGATTTCCGCTGGCAGATGCCGCGCGACGACAACGGCCACATCCTGGTCGTCCCGGGCGTGGTGGAAGCCTTCCGCATGGTGGCCGAGGGCCTGGAAAAAACCACCGGCACCGAGCGCCTCGACGGCCTCTGGGGCTACCGCCGGCGCGCCGTGCCGGTGCGGTGGGATTCGATCCCGGGATTGCCTTCGAACGATCCGGAAACCTAGGGCGACGGCTCGGCGGTCGCGCCGCCATCGGCCCTCGCCCGGTTTCCTGGTAGCATCGCGGTCCCGACCGACCGGCCCCCGACCCGCTTGAGCCAAAATCCACCCCACCGCGGCGAGCTGTTCATTTTGTCGGCCCCTTCGGGGGCGGGCAAGACGACGCTCATTCACAGCCTGCTGCATGGCGGGATGCTGGGGCTGTCGGAGATCGCGTTTTCGGTCAGCCATACGACGCGGGAGGCGCGGCAGGGGGAGCGGGACGGCATCGACTATCACTTCGTGGACGTGTCGACGTTTCAGGGGATGATCGTCGCCGAGGAGTTTTTGGAGTGGGCCGAGGTCCACAACAACTACTACGGCACCTCGATGGCCGAGGTCTTTCCGCGGCTGGAGGCTGGTGTAGACGTGCTGATGGACATCGACGTCCAAGGAGCGGAGCGGGTGCTCGCCCGCTACCCGGAAGCGCACAGCATCTTCATCATGCCGCCGAGCTACGCCGATCTCGAACGGCGGCTCGCGGGCCGGGCGCTCGACGACCCCGACGCCATCGCCCGGCGCTTGGCGGTCTCGCTGTGGGAGATCAGGCGTTACGATCGGTATCGATATGTTATCGTCAACGACGACGCCCGACGTGCGAGCGAAGCGCTCGCCGCGATCCTCCTGGAGAAGCGTCACCGCCGCGAGCGGATGGAAAACCGGCTCCAGGGCATCCTGAAAGATTTCCAAGAACGGGGCGCGCCTTAGCCTGAGGCTGGGGGCAACCTATCCCGGCGCCCGGCGAAAGCCGTTTCGCCCCGTTCGCGAACCTTGAGATCGGAAGTGAGCGACATGGCCACGAACATCGACAGCAAGTTCCGTTACGTCCTGGTCGCCGCGCGCCGCGCGGAGTACCTCATGCGCGGCGCCCGCCCGAAGGCCGACAACCCGCAGGGTAACAAGCCGACGCGGGTGGCGATGGGCGAGATCGACGGTGACATGGTCGCCTGGGGCATCGGTCCCGCTCCGGTGGTCGAGGCGCCGGCCGAAGAGTCGGCCGAGTCCGAGTCGAACTGACGGCCGGCCCGCCCCCCGGCGAAGGAAGCAGGAGCCAGGGTTTGAGTCGCAGTCCGCGGGTTCTGTTGGGCGTCACCGGAGGCATCGCCGCCTACAAGGCCGCCGAGATCGTCCGGCGGCTGAAGAGCGCCGGAGCCGAGGTGCGGGTGGCCCTCACCCGGAGCGCCCACGCGTTCGTTACGCCGCTCACGCTCGAAGTGCTTTCGGGCCAGCCGGTCTACGGCGAGGAATACCTCGAAGGGAACGGCAGCGGCGAAGAGCTGCACATCACCGCCGCCGCCTGGGCCGACGTGATGTGCGTCGCCCCCGCCACCGCCCATACCCTCGCCCGGCTGGCGCTCGGGCTCGCCGATGATTTTCTGACCACCACGGCGCTCGCCTTCTCCGGGCCGCTGGTGATCGCCCCCGCCATGCATTTCGAGATGTGGAGCAAGCGGGCGGTGCAGCAGCACGTCGCGACGCTTGAAACGCGCGGCGTCCGCCTGATCGGCCCGATCGACGGCCCGCTCGCTTCGGGCGAGGTCGGCATGGGCCGGATGGCCGATCCGGAGAGCATCGTCGCCGCTTTGCTCGGGGCGGCCTCCCGGGTCGCGGCGAGAAAGACGGGGTCGCTGGCCGGGCGCACGGTGTTGATCAGCGCCGGGCCGACGTTCGAGCCGATCGATCCGGTCCGGTTTCTCGGCAACCGGTCGAGCGGCAAGATGGGCTTCGCTCTCGCCGCCGAGGCGGCCCGCCGGGGGGCGCACACGCTCCTGATCGCCGGGCCCGTGGCGCTCGGCACTCCTGCCGGCGTCGATCGCATCGACGTCGAGACGGCGGACCAGATGGCGGTGGCGGTGGCGGCGACGGCCCCGGGAGCCGACCTGGTGATCCTCGCGGCGGCGGTCGCGGATTTCCGGCCCAAGGCGCCGGCCGGGCAGAAGATCAAGAAGGACCAAGGGGTGCCGACGTTCGATCTCGAACCGACCCAGGACATCCTCGCCGGGCTCGCCAAGATCGCGCCCACCTCCATCCGCGTGGGGTTCGCCGCCGAGACCGAACGGCTGGAGGAAAACGCCCGCGGCAAGTTGCTCAGAAAAGACGTCCACTTCATCGTCGCCAACGACGTTTCGCGCACCGACATCGCGTTCGGGCGCGAGGAGAACGAGGTTCTGGTCTTCTCGCGGGACGCGGAGCCCGTGACGATTCCACGGCAGGCCAAGGCGGAAGTGGCCGCCGCGCTGCTCGACCTGTTCACGGCGGCGCTGGCCCCGCCGGTCGTCGGCCCTACCCTCGGCGCCATCGCGGGCCGGCGATGAACCGGCCGGAGCTGGACCCCGCGCTCCGCGACCTGCTCGGCTACCTCGCCGACGTCGGCTACGGCGAACTGTACGCCACCGCTTCAGCGGTGGACTCCGGAGCGCCCGCCGCGGGCGAACGGCCGGCCGCGCCGACGGCAGGATCTTCCGTGCCGCCCTCGAACCCGGCTTCCGCCGTCGAGCGCGTCGCCCGCGTCGCTCCGGCCGATCTTGCGGCACGGGTCGCCGAGCTGGCGGAGATCGAACAGCGCGTCTCCGTCTGCACCCGCTGCCGCCTGAGCGAGGGGCGGACCCGCACCGTGTTCGGCGCCGGCAATCCCGCCGCGGAGCTGATGTTCATCGGCGAGGGGCCGGGGGCGGAAGAGGACAAGCAGGGACTGCCGTTCGTCGGCCGGGCGGGCGAGCTGTTGACCCGCATCGTCCAGGCGATCGAGATGCGCCGCGAAGAGGTCTACATCGCCAACGTGGTCAAATGCCGGCCGCCGGGCAATCGCGATCCACAAGGCGACGAGGTGATCGCCTGCCGCGGGTATCTGGAGCGCCAGATCGAGCTGATCCAGCCGCGGGTGATCGTGGCGCTCGGCCGGATCGCGGCCCAAACGCTGCTGGGCAACGAAGATCCGATCGGCCGGATGCGCGGCCGTTGGTTCAAGGTGCTCGGCGTGCCGACCATGGTGACGTACCACCCGGCCGCCCTGCTGCGCAATCCGGCGCTCAAGCGGCCGACCTGGGAAGACATGCAGCAGGTGCGGGACCGTCTGCGGGAAGGCTGACCGCAGGGCAGATTGCCCGGGCCGGGTTCGCTCGCCCCAACAGGTCGGCTCGTGATACCGTCTTCGGAAACTTTTGGACAAGACAAATGCAGGTCAACGATCCAGGAAAACACGCGAGCCCCTTCGAGCAACTCCTGGAACGCGTCGAGCCTCGGCTCAAAGGTCTGCTCTGGTTTTATCGCATTCCGACCGACGATGCGGCGGATTTGTTTCAAGACACCTTCTTCTCGCTCCTCTACAGCGCCCACGAGGTCAACGATCCGGAAGCCTGGCTGCTCGGAACGCTCAAGCGCAAGTGTCTGATGTATTGGCGCAATCGGCGGCGGAGCCTGTATGCCGCGGTGGACGAGACCCTGCTTGAATGGCTGGCCACGCCGATGGCGCCGCCGCAGGAGCGCGAGCAACTGCTCGCCGATCTGGAGAGCTTGATCGAACGCCTGCCGCCCAAATGCCGGAAGGTTTTGAGGCTGCGGTTCCTGCTCGGCTACGAGCCCCAGGAAGTGGCGGAAAAGCTCGGTTACAGCTCGACCAGCATCGGCAAGATCACCCATCGCTGCCTCGCCGCGCTCAGCCACCAGATGTTCCTCTCCCAGCCGGCCCACCGCCCCCGGCCCGGCCCGGGCCAGGGCGCGACCCGGGCGGAGGGCGTCCTTCGACGCTGAATCGGGTCCCGAACGAACGAAACTCGAACCGATCGGCTCCCGTAAGGCTCGTTGGAGGATGCGATGAACCGTTCGACCCCCGAGCTCCTGACCCGCTGGCTTGCCGCCGAAGACGACCTCGATGACGAGGCCGCCGAGGCTGCGCTGGCGGCGTTGGCGGCAGAGCTTCCCGACCGTTCGCCGTCGCCGGGCTTCGCCGCCCGGGTGATGACGGGCGTCCGCGCGGAAGCCAAGCCGCAGGGCGCTTTCGCCCGGCGCTGGGCGCGGGCCTCGGTGCTCGGCGGCATCGCGCTGTCCGGGCTCGCGGCGCTCTGGCTGGTGCCGCTGGTCTGGTGGCTCGCGCCGAGGCCCTCGGCCCCCGGAAGCGTGTCGCTCGCCGCCGGGCTGGTTCGACGGCTCGGCGAAGGGCTGGCGGCGCTCGCCGCTTGGGCCGATGCGTTCGGCGCGATGCGGCGGGCGCTCACGGGTCCGTTCGACCATCCGACGGTGCTCGCGAGCCTGGCCATTCTGGTCACGGTGGCGTACGGCGCTCTGATCCTCCTCCAGACCCTGATCCGACGTGAGAGGAGTTGGTCCTATGTTGATCTTTGAACGATGGCTCTCTGAGCGTTCCGCCCGGCGGTCGGTTCGTTGGGCTTTGGCGTTGATGGTGGCGCTGACCCTGCACTTCGGCACCGTCGGTCCGGCGGCGGCTCAAACGGGGGGCTCGACTCGGTCGAACGCCGCCTCGGCGAACCAGCTTCTCAAGCAACAGCTGGAAAAGAATTACGAGGTCCTGCCCTTGCGCGACGGCGTGTTGCTGCGTCCGCGCGCCGAGCGATCGGGCGTGCGCTCGATCGAGGTGAGCGGTGCCTCGATCGCGGTCAATGGCGAGCGGGTGAGCGACGGCGTGCTGCGCGCCTGGCTGGGGGCGGATGCCGGGCCGCTGTTGGAGCTGCTGGCCCTGCCCGCTTCCGAGCGCCGCGCGATGTTCGGGTTCTCCACTCCCGGCGGCGGAGCGAGCCCCGGGGCGAGCCCGGCCCCGGCGACGCCTTCGAGCGCCGACCCCTCCGCAGACTCCGGCGCTTCGGCCGGAGAGACGGTGGGCGAGTTGCCCGCGGTGCCGGCGCCCCCCGAGGCTCCGGCCGCGCCCGAAATCCCCGCGGCGCAGAGCGGCGACGACGACGAGAGCCATGACGCCGATTCGGCCCAGAAGGTGCGGATCGGCACCCTGATTCGCTTTTCCGGCAGCGGCCACGTGGACGCCGACGAAGAGGCGGAACAGGTCATCGTGATCGGCGGCCCGGCGATCGTCGACGGTTCGGTGCAAGACGAGGTGACGGCGATCGGCGGCGAGGTCAAAATCAATGGCCGGGTCGGCGGCGATGTGATCTCGGTCGGCGGCGACGTGCGCCTGGGTCCGAAGGCGGAGGTCGAAGGGGACGTCACGAGCGTCGGCGGCTCGGTCGAGCGGGAGCCGGGCGCGAGGGTGTCCGGGCAGATCAACCAGGCGGGGGGATTCGGACCGAGAATCCACATCGGCGGCGACCGCGATTTCGATTTCTGGCCCTGGTGGAGCCCGTTCGCCGGGGCGATGCGCTTGATGTGGTCGATTCTCACGCTCGCGATCTTCGCCTTGCTGATCGCCGTCACCGTGGTCGTCGCCCGCGAGCCGGTGGCGCGGGTGGAAGCGAAGCTGGTCAATGAGCCCTGGCAGTCGGGCCTCGCCGGCCTGCTGTCTCAGCTGCTGTTTATCCCGCTGTTCGTCCTGGTGACGGTAATCCTGGTCGTCTCGATCGTCGGGATTCCGCTGCTGATCCTCTATCCGTTCCTCGCCCTGGCGCTGATCCTCGGCGGCTTGATCGGCTTTTCCGCCTTCGCGCTGCGCGTCGGCCGGTTGATCGAGCACCGTTTCGACCGGCACTTCGGCAGCGCGGTGGCGACCGCCCTGGTCGGCCTGTTCGCGATCGAGGTGTTCCGCATCTTCGGCCGCTTGTTCGCCCTCGGGCACGGGCCGCTCGACGTCTTCGCCTGGTTCTTCTCGATCACCGGCTTCCTGGTGTCGTACGTCGCCTGGACCTTCGGCTTCGGCGCGGTGATCCTCACCCGCTTCGGCATGGGGCCGCGCCGGCCGCGGGGAGGCACCGGGGAGGTTCCGATCGTCTACGAGCCGTATCCGATGGCGCCGATTCCGCCCGTGCCGCCGATCGATCCGATCGTTCCTCCGCCGATCGATTCCGTCATTCCTCCTGCGACGGACGAAGCGGAAGACGAGCCGCGGCCGAGAGATCCCTAACCGCGCAGCCGCTCGGCCAGGCGGGAAAAGCGCGGCTCGCTGCGGCGGTTGGCCACCGCCGCGGCGAGCGCCCGCGGCTCGCCCACCAGCACGGCGAGCTTCCTCGCGCGGGTGAGCGCGGTATAGAGCAGATTGCGTTGCAGCAGCAGGTGGTGCTGGCTGTGGAGGGGCACCACCACGCAGGGATACTCGCTCCCTTGCGCCTTGTGGATCGTGCAGGCGTAGGCGAGCTGTAGCTCATCCAAAGTCGCGAGGTCGTACTCGACTTCGCGGTTGTCGAAGCTCACGGTCACCTTCGACTCCTCATCGTCCACCGCAAAGATCCGCCCGAGGTCGCCGTTCCAGACTTCGAGATCGTAGTTGTTGCGGATCTGCATCACTTTGTCGCCGACGCGGAGCGCCCGTCCGCCACGTTCGATCTGGGCGCCGTGGGGATTCAGCCGGGCGCGCAGCTCCGCGTTCAGCCGCTCGGTGCCGAGCAGGCCGCGGTTCATCGGCGCGAGCACTTGAATCTCGGTGAACGGATCGAACCCGAAGCTCGCAGGAATCCGCTCCGCCACCAGCTGCATGACCATCTGGAGGATCTCTTCCGGATCGCGCCGCTCGATGATGAAGAAGTCGCTGCCGGCCGGCGCGGAGAGCGGCATCTCGCCGCGGTTGATCCGGTGGGCATTGACCACGATCGCGCTTTTCTCGGCCTGGCGAAAGATCTCGGTCAGCCGGACGACGTCCACCGCCGCGGAACGGATCAGGTCCCCGAGCACGCTTCCCGGTCCGACGGAAGGCAACTGATCGACGTCGCCCACCAGGATCAGCCGGCCGCGCGGCGGCAGCGCGCGCGCCAGGGCGAAGGCGAGCTGGGCGTCGATCATCGAAGCCTCATCGACGATCGTGATCTCGGCTTCGAGCGGCAGGTCGGGGCCGCGCTGGAACTGCCGCAGCCGGGGATCGAATTCGAGCAGGCGATGGAGGGTCGAAGCCTCCGCGCCGGTCGCTTCGGAGAGCCGTTTCGCCGCCCGGCCGGTCGGCGCGGCGAGCGCGATCTTCATCCCTTTCTTGGTCAGAATGCTCACCAGGCCGCGGACCAGCGTCGTCTTGCCGGTTCCCGGGCCGCCGGTAATCACCAGAAGCTGGCTCGCGAGGCCCCGGCGGATCGCCTCGCGCTGCTGCTCGGCCAGTTCGATCCCTTGGCGTGCCCCCAGCCAGGCGAGCGCGCGCTCGGGATCGATGTCCAACGGCCGGGGAGGAGGGGGGCCGAGCAGCAACTTGCGCAACCGCTCCGCCAACCCCGTCTCCGCCGCGTGGAGCGTCGCCAAATAGACGGCGGTCTCTCCCACGGCGCCCCCGGGGCTCGATTCTTTCTTCGGCTCCGCCACCGCCCGGCCGTCGGCGGAGATCTCCCCGAGCGCCCGGGCGAGCAGCTCCGGATCGGTTCCGCCCAGCAGGAGCGCCGCGTCGGAGAACAGACGCTCTTTCGGCAGATAGAGATGCCCCCGGTCGCTCGCCTCGGCGAGCGCATGGAGCAGACCGGCTTCCAGGCGGCGCGGCGCGTCGGCTGGCAGGCCGAGGGCGAAGGCGATCCGGTCGGCGGTTTTGAAACCGATGCCGAAGACGTCCGTCGCCAGGCGGAACGGGTCTTCGCGCACCACCGCGAGCGCGTCCGACCCGTAGCGCTTGTAGATCTTCACCGCGTGGCCGGTCTGCACCCCGTGGCTCTGGAGAAACACCATCAGCTCGCGGATGCCGCGCTGCTCGTCCCACGCTTTGCGGATGTCGGCGCTGCGCTTCCGGCCGATGCCGGAGACTTCGGTCAGGCGTTCCGGGCTGCGCTCGATGACGTCGAGCGTTTCGAGACCGAACACCTCGACGATCCGCTTCGCCATCTCCCCGCCGACGCCGCGGATCATCCCCGAGGCGAGATAGCGCTCGATTCCGGTGAGGGTCGAAGGGGCGACGGTCTGAAACGAATGCGCCCGGAACTGGCGGCCGAATTTCGGATCGTTGAGAAATTTGCCTTCCAGGCGCAGCGTCTCGCCCGCGCGAATTCCGGCGAGGCTGCCGACCACGGTCGTCGGCTCACGCTCCCCCGAAACGGAGAGGCGCAGGACGGTCCAGCCGTTCTCGGGGTTGTGGAAGACGATCCGCTCGATCGCCCCCTGCAAACTCTCGACGTGCTCGCCGGGGGAAGGGCCGAAGGGGAGGGTCATCGTGGTCGGGAAGTCTACGATACTGCCCGTTCCCGGCCGGAACGTGCCAAAATGACCTCCATGGCTTCAGCACCCGACCGTCCCCTCGTTCTCGTCATCGACGACGAAACCGGCTCCCGCGAATCGATGGCGATCGCTTTGGAGAAGGCGGGCCTCGCCGTCCGCACCTTCGACGACGCCCGAAAGGCATTGGAATTCCTGGAAGAAAACGACGGCGCGCGGCTCGCGATCTGCGACCTGCGCATGCCGCACGTCGATGGGCTCGCGTTCTTGAACCAGGTGCGCGAGCGCGGCTACGAGCTGGCGGTCCTTCTGGTCACCGGCTACGGCTCGATCGAGTCGGCGGTCGAGGCGATGCGGGTGGGCGCCGACGACTACCTGACCAAGCCGGTCGATCTCTACGAGCTGCGCAAGCGGGCGATGAATCTGATCGAGAAGGACCAGCTGCGCCAAGAGGTCACGGTCCTCCGCGAGCAGCTCGACAAGCGCTACGGCTTCGAGAGCATCATCGGCCGTTCCGAGGCGATGGAACGGCTGTTCGAGCAGATGAAGCTGGTGGCGCCCACGCGCTCGACCGTATTGATTCAGGGCGAGAGCGGCACCGGCAAGGAGTTGGTGGCCAATGCCCTCCACCGGGTGAGCCCGCGGCGCAACGAGCGGTTCCTGGCGATCAACTGCGGCGCGATCCCGAGCGACATCCTGGAGAGCGAGCTGTTCGGCCACGAGCGCGGCTCGTTCACCGGCGCGGTGGCGCGGAAGATTGGCAAGTTCGAGCTGGCCCATCGCGGCACCCTGTTCCTGGACGAGATCAGCGAGCTCTACCCGGAGCTGCAGGTGAAGCTCCTGCGCGTGCTCGAAGAGCGGCGGGTGATGAGGGTCGGAGGCAGCGACCTGATCGACGTCGATTTCCGGCTGATCGCCGCGACCAACCGGGATCTCGAAAAGGAGATCGCCGAGGGGCGTTTCCGCGAGGACCTCTACTACCGGCTGAAGGTCGTGACACTGCGCATTCCGCCGCTGCGCGAGCGGCCGACCGACATTCCGCCGCTGATCGAGCACTATCTGAAGGCGTTCGGCCAGGAGCACGGCAAAGAGCCGAAGCGGGTCGCCCCCGAGGCGCTCGAAATGCTGGTTCGCTATCCGTGGCCGGGCAACGTGCGGCAGCTCAAAAACGCGGTCGAGTCGATGGTCATCTTCGCCAGCTCCGGCACGATCGGCCTGCGCGATCTGCCGCCCGAGGTGCGCGATTCCTCCGGCGTGGCACTGCCGGCCTCGTACGGCCCGGGTACGGGAGTTTCGACCGCGATCAGCCCGGCTTATGTGAGCCCGGGTCCCGAGACTTCCTATGAGCCGGCGTCTGCCGGGAGCGCCGCGGGCACCCCCGCGATGATGACGCCCGGGGGACCGAAGACGATGGCCGACATCGAGCGCCAGGCGATCCTCGAAACGCTGGAGAAGACCGGCGGCCACCGGGCGCGCGCGGCCGACCTGCTCGGAATCGGCCTGCGGACGCTGCAAAGGAAGCTCAAGGAATACAAGGACGAAGGTTTTTTCCACGAGGACTAGGGCGGAGGTCGAAACCGAAGCGATGGATCTGCCGGCGGAAGTGTTCATCCACAACGAGCTGTTGGGCCTGAAAGGGCACCTGGGGACGCTGGTCCGCATCTCGGACGGCGGCTATTACGAGGTCAACTGCACCTTCGGCGAGAAGCTGCATCGCACCATGCTGCCGATCGACCAGACGGTGCTGATCGCCCGCGCGCCGGAAGAGACGACCGGCCTGGAGCCGGAGGTCGAACGGTAGATGGGCGCGGAGTCCGTGCGCCT
>DATMZU010000383.1:0-2532 GCA_035607435.1 Thermoanaerobaculia bacterium
TGCCGCACGTACGAGGTGACGCGCGTGGCGTAGCGATCGTAGAAAACCTGAAAGGCGTTGATCTCGCCTCGCGCGATCGCGGCAAGCAGTGCCGAGTCATCGGCATCGGCGGTACGGGGGCTCAAGCGGACGGTCTCCCGAGATGGGGAAGTTTCCCCGGAATATACGCCAGAGCGAAGGGTTCCGCCGTGGCCGACCGCCGGCCCCCATCCGAACCATCGACCGACCGGCAGCGCTTGCGACACCCGAGGCCTCCTTTGGATCAAGCCACTCTTAAAAACTGTCATCGAACGGCTCCCGTTCGATGCGTTTCATCCCTCTACGCGAGCCCCACCGCTTTGGATGACGACTTTGTGACGATTCCCCACGAAACCGTGGCGGTAGTGTCCTAGGAGCCGGGGGAGGGCTGCTAGCATGGCCTGTCGCGCTCCGCGCTCCCGACCCGCTTTCGGAGGATCGATGTCCCGAATCACCCGGCGTCTGCCCGTTCTCGGCCTTCTCGCGCTCCCCGCGCTCCTCGCCCTTCCGCCGGCCGCCGCGCGGGCCGAGTTTCCGCCGATCTCGGCCGAGGAAAAAGCGCTCACCCAGGTGGCCGGCGCGCCGAACGCCCGGGCCGTGGTGCTCTTCCGCAAGGCCGAGTTCCGCATGATGGACCCGGCGAGCAGCGACATCTCCTCCCGCTTGATCGTCCGCGAACGGGTGAAGATCCTCACGGAGCAGGGCAAGGACCGGGGCGAGATCCAGCTGTTCCACTCCTCGTTCGTCCGGCTCTACAGCCTCGCCGCGCGCACCGTGCTTCCCGACGGCCGGGTGGTCGAGCTGGCCAAAGACGCCAAGTTCGAGCGCAAGCTCTCCAAGAGTCGGAGGTACTACGTCACCTCGATCGCCTTTCCGAACGTCGAGGTGGGCGCGATCCTCGACGCCGAGTACGAGCTGCGCTTCGACAACATCTTCTACCTGGAGCCGTTCTACTTCTCCTCCGACGTCCCGGTGCGCCTGGCCGAGATCCGCTATCTGATTCCCGGCTCGCTCGGGGTCCAGACCTGGATGCGCGACCCGTTCCGTATCGGGGTGAAAACCGAACAGGGGCGCGACGTCGGCAAGCGCACGCTGCGCGCCTGGTCGGAGAACCTTCCGCCGATCCAGGACGAGCCGTACGGCCTGCCCTTCGCCGATCTCGCGACCCAGATCATGTTGGTGCCGACCGTGTTCGACGAGGGAACCGTCCACCAGCGCTTGATGGAGAATTGGGCCGCCACCTCCGATTTCTTGAAAGAAACCTGGGAGAAAGCGCGGCGCCGCGGCGGCGAGGCCGGCAAGAAGGCGCAGGCCCTGGCCCAGAAGGCGGGCGCCGGTCCGCGCGACCGGGCCGCAGCGATCTACACCTTCGTGCGCGACGAGATCGCGTTCGACGAAGACAATACCGGCATCTTCCTTACCGGCACGGAGCCCTCGGCCGACGCGGTCCTGCGCGCGGGGCACGGCACCTCGGCCGAGAAGGCGCTGCTGCTCGAAACCATGCTCGCCGCGTTGAAGCTCGACGCCCGGCAGGTTTGGGCGGGCTCGCGGAGCAGCGGGCTGATCGACGCCCAGGTCGCCAACCCCGCCTGGTTCGATCGCGTGCTGGTGGCGGTCGATCTCGGACCGAAAGACGGGGGGCGGGTCTTCCTCGATCCGACCGACCGGCGCCTCGGTTTCGGCCGGCTCGACGCCGACTACGAAGGAACCGCCGCCCTGCTGCCCGACTCGAAGAAGCCGGAAGGGGTGGTGCTCGCCCAGAGCCCCGCCGACCAGAACGTCGAGAAGGCGACCGTGAGCCTCCAGGTCGGAGAGGGAGGGCGCCTCGCCGGCACCGGCAAGCTTCAGCTCTCCGGACTTTCGGCGACGGACAAGCTCCGCTGGCGTGAAACTCCGGAGAAAACGACCGAGGCCTGGCACGATTGGCTCGCCGAACGCTTCGAGGGATACGACTTCACCGATCTCGCCGCCAAGGAATCGGTCGAAGATCGCACCGTCGAGCTGACCTGGAAGATGACCCAGAAAATAGAAGATGCCCTCGGCGATGAAGTAACGCTCGCCACCAGCCGGCCGCTCGGGCCGCAGACGGAACCGTTCTCGGCCTCTTCGGCGCAGCGCCGCTCGCCCATCCTGTTCGATTTCCCCTACACCGAGCAGGTCGATTTCGAGATCACCTGGCCGGAAGAGTGGCACGTCGAAATTGCGCCGCGCACCGCCAAGAGCGAGAGCGCGGCCGGCGCGTTCGGTCTGACGATCCGGATCGACGATCCCACCCGGAAGGCCACGATCCACCGTGAATTCGACCTGCGCCAGAAGCAGCTTTCGACCCGCGAAGAGTGCGACCTGGCGCGGGACCTGTTCGCCGCGGCGGCCAAGAGCGATGCCCAAGCCCTCGTCATCGTCCGTCGCTAGATCCGTCGCCGGACTCGCCGCGCTGACTTTCGCGGCGATCTGGGGGCATCCTGCCCGCGCCGCGACCGTGCTCGAACGCTCGGTCGTCGTGGAGGTGCGCCC
>DATMZU010000427.1:0-12138 GCA_035607435.1 Thermoanaerobaculia bacterium
GTTGCGGAGCTTCTGCTCGGTCGGCAAGGGCACCACGGTCACCTCGCGCGCGCCTTGGCCGTCCGGGTGGGGCCCCACCTTGATCTTGATCTGCTTGCCGGCGGTGTTCTCGAAGAAACTATAGACGTCGGCCGGCGGCCGGACGTCCCGGCCCTCGACGGCCAGGAGGTATTCGCCCTTCTTCACCTCGACGCCCGGTTGCGTGAGCGGCGCCTGGAGATCAGGGTTCCAGTTCTCGCCGTCGTAGATCTTGGCGAACCGGTAGCGGCCGTCGTCGATCTCGTAATCCGCGCCGAGCAATCCGCCTTTCACTTCGGAAGGCGAGCCCAAGTCGCCGCCGACGACGAACAGGTGACCGACCGTCAGCTCCCCCAGCATCTCGTCGAACAGATAGTTCAAGTCGGCGCGCCCGCCCAGCCCCTCAAGGTACGGGGCGTATTTCTTCTGCGCGGCGGCGAGGTCGAGCCCATGATGGTTCGGGTCGTAGAAGAAGTCTCGCTCGATGCGCCAGACCTCGCGGTACATCTGGTTCCATTCGGCGCGCGGATCGACGTAGACCTCCATCGCGGCGAGATTCAAGGCGCCGTCGCCCGGTTTCGGCGCTTCGGCGGTCGCCACGAGGAACCACGCCTCCTCTTGGCGGTAGAGGGCTTTTTCGCCGCGGGCGGAGAGCGCAAAGCTGCGCACTTTGGAAAGGAAGGGTTCGGTCTTCCTCGTGGCGAGGTCGAACTTCGAGATCGAGAGCGCCGGAGGGTCTTCGAGGCGCGGGACGTCCACGGTTTCGGCAAGGAACAACGTTCCCGCCGCACCGGCGTCCAGGCCGACGTAGTTCGCGGCTTCGATCGGGAGCGCCACGATGCGCTGGCCGATGCCGTCGAGATCGATCGTGACCTTGACCGGTTCCTCCTGGGCGTCGTCCCCCTTCTCGTCTTTCTTTCCGTCTTTGGCGGGGGCCGCTTTTCCTTCCTCTTTGCCCTTCTCACCTGACGCCGCGCCCTGGGCCTCCTCTTCTTTCTCTTCGTCGCTCTGCGGCGCGGCCGGCGAGGGATCGCCCTTCTTGAGGACGGCGGCGTAGACGCTGCGCAAAACCGGGTGCTGATAGCTCGACAGGTCGAGCCAGCCCGAGGTGAGGCCCAGATCAGTGCTCACCGTGAAGTAGAGGAGCTTCCCCTCCTTGTCGAACACGGGATAGCGGGCATCCCCCATGCTTTCGGTGATCTGCGTCTCCTTCTTCGCATCGAGGGAGTAGACGAAGACCGCCCGCAGATGACTTTCCAGCAGCTTCGCGTAGGCGAGCCACTTGCCGTCCGGCGACCATTTGGGCGAAAAGCCGGCGGTCGGATCTTCATAGCGATCGGTCGCGACCTTCGTCGGCTTGCCCTTTTCGACCTCCACGTACCAAAGGTTCAACCGTTTGTCGGTGTAGGCGATGCGCCGGCTGTCCGGCGACCAGATCGGCCCGTAGAAGAAAGAGGGCGGGGTGGCGAGATCGATTTTCCGGGTCGTTCCCGAACCCGACGCATCGACGACGTGGAGGGCGTACTCCCCCGATTCATCGGAGAAGAACGCGATCGACTTGCCGTCCGGCGACCACGCCGGATCGCGCTCGGCGACCGCCGTGCTCCGTGTCAGATTGCGGATGTCGCCCTTCTCGGCCGGAACCGTGAGGATCTCGCCGCGCGCTTCGAACACCGCGCGCGAGCCGCCCGGCGAGATGCCTCCCGCCAGGATCTTGTCGGCCACCTTCACGAAGTGCGGCCGCACGGCGGGCAGATCGCCGACGATCGTGATGTCGAGCTTTTTCGCCGAACCGCCCGCCGGATCGAACAGATGGATCTCGCCGAACTGCTCGTAGACGAGCGCATCCGGACCGGCGGCGAGCGACTTGATGTCGAGGCCCCGGTTTTCGATCACCTGCCGCACGGTTTTCGCGCGGGTGTCGTAGGCGAAAAGCGTCACCGGCCCGTTGCGATCGGAGAGGAAATACACCGTGTCGCCCAGCCAGGCCGGGTGGGTGTCGTTCGAATTCTCGCGAGGGACCTTCTCCAAGGCGAGGTCGGAGAGGCGGATCAGGTCGATCGGCGTCGTCTGCCCGCCACGATAGCGCTTCCATGCGGTCTGCCAAATGAAGTTCGGAACGTAGGCGACGCGGGTTCCGTCGGGAGAGTAGGACGCGGTTTCTCCCCGCCACATCGGCAGCACGGTGGCCGGTCCTCCCGCGACGGGAACCGTATAGAGCCGGTGAAAATCGGCGTACGAATCGCGATCCGACGAAAAGAGAACGCTCTTACCGTCAGGGGTCCAGCCTACGGTCACGTCGTTGCCCGGGTGCCAGGTGAGCCTCTTGGGCTCTCCCCCGCCCGACGGCATGACGTAGGCGTCGACGTTGCCGTCGTATTGCGCCGTGAAGGCGAGCCATCGGCCGTCGGGAGAAAAGACCGGCGAGCGTTCGTGGCCGCCGGTGGTCAACTGCCGCGCCGCGCCGCCTTCGCGCGCCACCGTCCAGAGGGTGCCGCCGTAGACGAAGACGACCGCCGTCTTGCTGAGCGTCGGGGTTTGGGCCAGCAGCGGCACATTCTCCGCCGCCCGCGCCTGCCCCAAGGCGAAGAGCGACAAGCCGATCCAGATCGCGATTCCATGGCGCATGTCAATCCGCATACCGATCCCCTTCGAGCTCATACTCGTTCCTCATCGCTTACGCTCCGCCCGAGCCTTTGTTTTACCCTCAGGGAACAGTACAACGCGGCGCCGGGCGGAGTAGAGTGGCCTCCTCTCGAATAGGAGACCCGTGTCTTGAGCGAGTCGAATCCCCCCTTCCCTTTCACCCGGCGCGGCCTACTCGCCGGTGGCGTCGCGGCGGCTGTTTCAACGGCCCTCGGTGGAGCGAAAGCCTCCCCGGCGGAAGCCCCGTCCGTCGTTCCGTCCAAAGCACCGCCGTTCGAGCTGGAAGAGACGACGATCGCGGCGCTTCAAGAAGCGATGGCCTCGGGGCGGCGGACGTCGCGGGACCTGGTCCACCTCTACCTCCGGCGGATCGAGGAGATCGACCGTTCGGGACCCGCGCTCCACGCCGTGATCGAGCTGAACCCGGAAGCGCTCGCGATCGCCGAGGCGCTCGACCGCGAAAGAAAGGAAAAAGGACCGCGCGGGCCGCTTCACGGCGTCCCGGTGCTGATCAAAGACAACATCGCGACGGCGGACCGGATGGAAACGACCGCCGGCTCGCTCGCGCTGGTCGGCGCCCGGCCCGCCGCCGACGCCTTCCTGGTCTCGGCCCTACGCGCGGCGGGCGCGGTGATCCTGGGCAAGACCAACCTCTCCGAATGGGCGAACTTCCGCTCGTCCCGTTCCAGCTCCGGCTGGAGCGGTCGCGGCGGCCAGACGCGCAACCCGTACGTCCTCGACCGCACTCCTTCCGGTTCCAGTTCCGGCACGGGGGCGGCGATCGCCGCGAGCCTCGCCGCGGCGGGAATCGGCACCGAGACGGACGGTTCGATCGTCTCGCCCTCCTCGGCGAACGGACTGGTCGGCATCAAGCCGACCGTCGGCCGGGTCAGCCGATCGGGCGTGATCCCGATCTCGCCGAGCCAGGACACGCCGGGACCGATGGCGCGCACCGTGGCCGACGCGGCGCTCCTTCTCGCCGCGATTTCAGGCAGCGATCCGAGCGATCCGGCAACGGTGCCTTCCGGCGCCCCTCCGGGGATCGGCGACATCGCCGCCCTGCTCGACCCCCAAGGGCTGTCGGGCGCACGCTTGGGCGTCGTCCGCAGCCAGGGTTTCGGCCGCCATCCGGCGGTCGATCTGGCGATCGAGGCGGCGCTCGACGCAATGCGCAAGGCCGGCGCGGTGGTGGTCGATCCGGTCGAGCTCGCCTGGTCGCAGGAGATCCGCGACGCAGAGACCGTCGTGCTCCAATACGAGTTCAAAGACGGCTTGGAGAAATACCTCGCGGCGCTTGGAGCCCAAGCGCCGGTCAAGTCGCTCCGCGAGCTGATCGACTGGAATCTCAAGAACCAGGACCGCGAAATGCCCTGGTTCGGGCAAGAGACCCTCGAAGCGTCAGCCGCCCGGGGACCGCTCACCGACGAGGCGTATCTGAAGGCACGGTCCAAGTGCATCGAAGGTGCCCGCACCCTGGGGTTGGAAGCCACCTTCGCGAAGGACCGGCTCGACGCCGTCGTCACGCCCACGAGCGGCCCGGCCGGACCGATCGACTGGCTCCACGGCGACCGGCCGGTGGGAGGCACGGCGGCGCTCGCCGCCATCTCCGGCTGGCCCAGCATCACCGTGCCGGCCGGTTTCGCCCTCGGCCTGCCGTTCGGCATCTCGTTCACCGGCCCGGCCTGGAGCGAAGGCAAACTGATCCGCATCGCCTACGCGTTCGAACAGATCACGAAAGTCCGCCGGCCGCCGCGGTACCTGCCGACGCTCGATTACACCCAGGAACATACGCCGCTTCCGCCGGTGCCGAAGAAATCGGCTTGACGAAGGGCAGCTCGCCAACCTGTCACGGCAAACGGGGGCCACGCACCGTTTATCTGCAGAGCCCGCTGAAATTCTCGGCCGCTCGTTCTTTGGAAAGGAAGCGTCATGAGAACTCTGTCTCAAGGATTTGGTTTCATCCGCCACGCCTTTCTTCCCACCCTCTTCCTCATCGCCACGAGTACCGCCGCGCAGAACAACATCCGAGTCCACGCGTGCGGCCCTCCGTCCTGCCCTTCGGGGTACACCGAGACCTCGCGCAGCATGGAATCGACCTATTGCCCCGGCGGCTACAATTTCGACTACAACACGGTGTACTGCACTCAATGCGGCGACGGTTACTGCTGGGGCGGCGCCATAGAGAACGACACGACCACGAGCTGCCCCAAGGATTGCTGCGGTCCCAACACGCCGTGCAATCAGAAGTACATGGGCGGCTCGGACCTGATCTACTGCCGCAGCTTCAAGCGCAACAGTGACCCCAGCTGGACCAACTGGGCTTGGTGGGAGAAAGACGGCACCTACGGATACGACGCCACCTATTGCGCGGGCTCTTCCGATCTCTGCCATTCGCTGGCGAAATGCGAGACCGGGGGAACCGAGTTGATCGCGATCTGCAAGTACCCGACCGCCTACAACCGTTGGGAACTGCAGCCCACGAGCTGTCCGTAGAGACGGCGGCTTTCGCTCTCGTCCGGAGCGGACAAAAAAAGGGGAAGGGAGACCTTCCCCCCTTCCCACTTCCACATTATCGCCCACCGAGGGGCTTGTTTCAAGACCCGCCTCGTGCCGCACCATCTCCGTCCTACGCCGGAGTCGGCGGAACCAAGGAGGCACGAGACATGACCGAACATGCGGTGGTGATTGCCGGTCCGACGGGGCGGAGGTTGGCGGGAGAGCTGAACGCACCAGGGAGGGAGGGCAGGAGCGGCTACGTGTTGAGCTTCGAGGAGATCGACTCGACCCAGGTCGCGCTCGTCGGCGGCAAGGGCGCGAACCTGGGGGAGCTTTCGCGGATCGAAGGCCTTCGCGTGCCGGCCGGCTTTTGCGTGACGACGGACGCCTTCCAGCGAATCCTGGCGGAAGCGCCGTCGATCGACGATCAACTCGATCGGCTGGCGCTTCTCTCGCCGGACGACCGCGAGGCGATCCGTGCGCTCAGCGCGGAAATCCGCCGCACGATCGAGGGAACCGTCATCCCCGACGATCTGGCGGCGGCGATCACCGGCGCTCTCGCCCCACTCGATGATCAGGCCGCCTACGCCGTCCGATCCAGCGCGACGGCGGAGGATTTGGCCGGCGCCTCCTTTGCGGGACAGCAGGACACGTACCTGAACGTCGTCGGGCCGGCGGCGATTCTTGAGCACGTCCGCCGGTGCTGGGCCTCGCTCTTCACCGAGCGGGCCGTGACCTACCGCCTGCGCAACGGATTCGACCACCGGAAGGTTCGCATGGCCGTGGTCGTGCAGCAGATGGTCTTCCCGCAGGCCGCCGGCATCCTTTTCACGGCCGACCCCGTCACGGGCAACCGGAAGGTCACCTCCGTGGAGGCCAGTTTCGGACTCGGCGAGGCCCTCGTCTCCGGTTGGGTGAACGCGGACGTTTACAAGGTGCGGGACGGCGCGATCGTCGCCCAGACGATCGGCACCAAGCAGATGGCCATTTACGCCTCGCCGGGAGGCGGAACGCGGGAACAGCCGATCGATCCGGAACTGCAGCGGCAGCCGGCGCTGACCGAACCCCAAGTGCTGCGGCTCGCGCAGCTGGGCCGGCGGATCGAAGCGCACTTCGGCCGCCCCCAGGACATCGAATGGTGTCTGGTCGCCCATGACCATCAGGACGACGACTTCCACATCGTCCAGAGCCGGCCGATCACGACGCTGTTCCCCATCCCCGAGACCCACGATGGGGAAAACCACGTGTACGTCTCCGTCGGTCACCAGCAGATGATGACCGATCCCATGAAGCCCCTGGGGCTTTCGGTGTGGCAGTTGACGACCCCGCGGCCCATGGCCGAGGCGGGCGGGAGATTGTTCGTCGACGTCACTCCGATGCTGGCTTCACCGACGAGCCGCGAAAGTCTCCTCGCGACCCTGGGGAAATCCGATCCGCTCATCCGGGACGCGCTGGAAACCGTCCTCGACCGCGGCGACTTCCTCCCGTCGCTCCCGAACGAAGAACCTGCATGGACGCCGCCGGGTGGAGGCCACGCCGCGATCGAAACCGATCCGGCCCTCGTCGCCGACCTGATCGCGCGCAGCGAGAGCTCCATCGCCGCCTTGAAGCGCTCTATCCGGACGAAGTCCGGATCGGAGCTGCTCGACTTCATCCGGACGGACATCCAGGAGGAGAAGCAGGTCCGGTCCGATCCGCGAAGCCTGCAGGTGATCATGGCGGGGATGGAGGCCGCGTGGTGGCTCAACGACCGGATGCTGGCGTGGCTGGGCACCCAGAACGTGGCCGATACGCTCACGCAGTCGGTCCCCGGAAACGTCACGTCGGAGATGGGCCTGGCGCTTCTGGACGTCGCGGACGCGATTCGCCCGCATCCGGAGGTCGTGGCCTTTCTGGAGAAGGTCGAGGACGAGGGCTTCCTGGACGAGCTGCCCAGCCTCCCGGGCGGGCGCGAAGCGCGAGAGGCGATCCAAGCCTGGCTCGACAAATACGGCATGCGCGGCGTCGGCGAGATCGACATCACGCGGCCGCGATGGAGCGAACGCCCCACCACGCTCGTTCCCTTGATCCTCGGCAACGTCAAGAACTTCGAGCCGGGCGAAGCAACGCGGCGCTTCGAGCAGGGGCGGCAGGAGGCCGCGCAAAAGGAACAGGAGCTGCTGGAGCGCTTGCGTGCCTTGGAAGATGGGGAGCGGAAGGCCGAGGAGACGAAGCGGAAGATCGACCGGGTCCGGACGTTCGCAGGGTACCGGGAGTATCCGAAGTACAGAATGGTCAGCCGCTACTTCGTTTACAAGCAGGCCTTGATGGAGGAAGCCGAGCGCCTCGTACAAGCCGGCGTGCTTCGTGAGAAGGAAGACATCTTCTACCTCCGGTTCGAGGAGCTTCAGGAGGTCGTGCGCACGAACCAGGTGGATGACCCGCTCATCGCCGAGCGGAAGGACGCGTTCGAGTCGTATCGAGCGCTCACGCCGCCCCGCGTGCTCACATCGGAGGGCGAAGGCCTCTCCGGTTCGTACCGGCGCGACGACTTGCCGGCCGGCGCGCTGGTTGGATTGCCGGTTTCCGCCGGGACCGTCGAGGGGCGAGCCCGCGTCATCTTGGGACTGGCGGAGGCGGATCTCGAACCGGGCGACATCCTCGTCACCGCCTTTACGGACCCGAGCTGGACGCCGCTGTTCGTCGGGATCAAAGGCCTGGTGACGGAGGTGGGAGGCCTGATGACCCATGGCGCGGTGATCGCACGGGAGTACGGCCTGCCGGCCGTCGTGGGGGTGGAGCAGGCCACCCGGCGGATACGGGACGGGCAGCGAATCCGCGTGCATGGAACGGACGGGTACGTCGAGATCCTGGCGTAGCGGACGGGGCCCCCGTCCTCGCGATCCCGCTCGACGAGGGTCTGATAAGGTTCCCCATCGAGGCTGCTGCCGATAAGCGACATCCGGGAGTTTGAAGATCTCATCCCCTGACCCCCTCTCCCATCGCACAACCCCCAAACGGGAGAGGGGGCACTCCCAGACATCCGAACCCCATCGCCGTGTCGTGGTCACCGGCCTGGGCGCGGTCACTCCGATCGGCCTTTCGGTCCCCGATTTCTGGGACGCCCTGCTGCGGGGCACGAGCGGCGCCCGTCTCATCGAGAGCTTCGACGCCTCGGACTTCCCCGTCCGTTTCGCCTGCGAAGTCCCCGGCTTCGACCCGCTGCTGTACCTCGATCGCAAGAAGGCGCGCCATCTCGACCGCTTCTGCCATTACGCCATTGCGGCGGGCGACGAGGCGTTGCGCGATGCCGGCCTCCGCCCCGAGGACTTCTCTCCGAGCGAGCGCGAGCGATCCGGCGTAATCATCGGCACCAGCGCCGGAGGCATGAAGACGTTCCAGGAGCAGACCCGCGTCTTGATCACCTCGGGCGCCCGTCACATCTCGCCGTTCTTCGTCCCCATGCTGATGCCGAACATGGCGAGCGGCTCCCTCTCCATCCGCTACGGGTTCCAAGGGCCGAGCCATTGCGTGGTCTCCGCTTGTGCCACCGGCAATCACTGTCTGGCCGACTCGCTCGATCTGATCCGCTCGGATCAGGCCGACCTCATGCTCTGCGGCGGCAGCGAGGCCTCGATCGTCGAGATGGGGATCGGCGGCTTCGCGGCCATGAAGGCCCTATCGACCCGCAACGACTCGCCGGAGACCGCGAGCCGCCCGTTCGCCGCGGACCGCGACGGCTTCGTCTTGGGCGATGGCGCCGGGGTTCTCGTCCTCGAAGCCGCCGAGCATGCCGAGCGCCGCGGCGCCCGCGTCTATGCCGAGCTGCGGGCCGTCGGCGTATCGACCGACGCCTACCACGTCTCGGCGCCGCACCCCGAGGGGCTCGGGATCCGCCGGGCCATCGAGCACGCCCTTGCCGCAGCCGGCATCGCTCCGGAGGAGGTGGATACGATCAACATGCACGCCACTTCCACGCCTGTCGGCGACGTGATCGAGTGCCGTGCCGTCCGCACGCTGTTCGGTGAGCACGCCGACCGCCTCACCGCCACCTCGACCAAGAGCATGACCGGCCACCTCCTGGGAGCCGCGGGGGCCATCGAGGCCATCGCCTCGGTCCTCTCCCTCGTCCATGGCGTCGTGCCGCCGACCATCAACGTCACCCAGCGCGATCCCGCCTGCGACATCAACCTCGCCCTCGGCCACCCCGTCCGGCGCGAGGTCCGCGTCGCTCTGAACAACGCCTTCGGATTCGGCGGCCACAACACGTGTGCGGTCTTCACGCCGTGGCCGCGGGCCGCCTGAGGGAGCCCTCGCGCCGACTCCTGCTTCGGACCGCCTACCGCGGCGTAGTTTGACCGGCGCGCTCCGATTTGCACATCATTCGCTCCGGATCTGCTTCGCCCCGAGGAGTCCCTCCATGCGCCGAATCGTGATCGCCCTGCTGTTTACCTCGTCGTTTCCGGCCCTCCGCCTCGCCGCGGACGAATCGGTTCCGATCCCTTCCGCCCTCGTGGCGGACGGTTTGCCGCCCGTGTCGCGCGCCCTGGCGACCGAAGTGGCCCGCTATACGGAATTCAGAAGCGCCAGCTTCGTCGATTGGCACCCGGTGGAGCATCAGATGTTGATCTCCACCCGCTTCGGCAACACCCAGCAGATCCACCGCGTGAAGAGTCCGGGGGGAGATCGCACGCAGCTGACTTTCGCCGCCGAACCGGTGGGAAACGCCACGTACGAGCCGAAGAGCGGAAGCTACCTGCTGTTTCAGAAGGACCAGGGGGGCGACGAGTTTTCTCAGATCTACCGCCAGGATCTCGCCGACGGCCGAATCACCCGCCTCACCGACGGCGGCCGCTCGCAGAACGGCGGGTTCAGGTGGAGCCACGCGGGGGACCGCATCGGCTACAACTCGACGCGACGCAACGGCGCCGACAGCGATCTGTACGTGATGGATCCGCTGCACCCGGAGTCGGACCGGCGGGTTCTAACGGTCCAGGGCGGCGGTTGGTCGGTGTCCGACTGGTCGCCTGACGACCGGCGGCTGCTGGCGATCGAAGGGGTCTCGGTCAACGAAACCCGCCTCTGGTTGGTCGATGTGAACGACGGGACGAAGACCCGCGTCTCCCCCGACGGCGCCGAGCCGACCGCTTGGCGCTCGGGCGTATTCCATCCCGACGGCAAGCGGGCCTACGTTCTCACCGACCGCGACGCGGAGGTCGCCTACCTGGCGTTGCTCGACCTGGCGACCGGCAAGCTCCAACGGGTGAGCGCGCCCCGCGCTTGGGAGGTCGAGCGCTTCGATCTCTCGCACGACGGCGGCACCCTCGCTTTCACGGCCAACGAGGAGGGCCTCTCGAAGCTTTTCCTGCTCGACACGAAAAGCGGCGCCGAGCGCGAGATCGCCGCGGTGCCGGTGGGCGTGATCGGCCGGCTCCTGTTCCATCCCGACGGCAAGCTGCTCGCCTTCTCGGTCGGCAACTCCGCCGCTCCGCCCGACGTCTATACGCTGGACCTCGGAACCGGTGCCGTGGCGCGATGGACCGAAAGCGAGACCGGCGGCGTGATCCTCGCCCTCCCCGACCCGGCGGTGGTGCGCTGGAAGAGCTTCGACGATCGCGAGATCAGCGGCTTCCTCTATCGCCCGGCGCCGCGCTTTTCCGGCCCACGGCCCGTGCTGGTGATCATCCACGGCGGACCCGAGGGGCAGTCGCGCCCCGGCTTCATGAGCCGATGGAGCTATCTGCTCGATCAGCTCGGAGTGGCGCTGCTGGAGCCGAACGTCCGCGGCTCGACCGGCTATGGCAAAACGTTCGTCAAGCTCGACAACGGCATGGCCCGCGACGGCGCGGTGGCGGACATCGGCGCGCTGCTCGACTGGATCGGCCGCCAACCCGACCTCGACGCCTCGCGCGTGATGGTCTACGGCGGCAGCTACGGCGGCTTCATGTCGCTCGCCTCGGCCACCCAGTTCTCCGACCGGCTGCGCGGCGCGATCGACGTGGTGGGAATCTCGAACCTCGGCACCTTCCTGAAAAACACCGAGGACTACCGCCGCGACCTCCGGCGCGTCGAATACGGCGACGAGCGAGATCCCAAGATGCGCGCCTACTTCGACCGCACCGCTCCGCTCTCCAACGCCGGAAAGATCAAGAAGCCGCTCTTCGTCATCCAAGGCGCCAACGACCCGCGCGTCCCTCGCACCGAGGCCGAGCAGATCGTCGCCGCGACGCGCAAGAACGGCGTCCCGGTCTGGTACCTGCTGGGTACCAACGAAGGGCACGGATTCAACAAGAAGGAGAACCAGGACTACCTGTTCTTCGCCATGGTCGAGTTCCTGCGGAAATACCTGCTTCCCGGCCAGGAAGCGGCCACGGCGGCGGCGGGGCGCTAAGCGGGACCGAGTTCAGCCGCGATCAGCCCTCACCCCCGAGAAAAAACGAGGTGAGGGCCGATCCGGCGAGCCGCGATCGGCGACGCGGAGTTTCTACTCGCCGCGGTTGCGGCGCGCCCAGGTGCGGAACGAACCGTCGGTTTCGTGGTCGTAGTAGGTCCGCTTGTGGTTGTCGGCCGCCCAGAGGGTCCACACCTCGGTGACGTAGTAGACGGGGCCGTCGTAGTCGTTGCATTCAGCGCCGTCATTGACGGTCCGGCCGAAAACGAGCACGTGATCCCCCTCGTCCAGCCCCTCGACCGCGCCGGCCATCACCCGCACCTTCCCTTCGTGCTCGCGCACCAGAAGGCAGTCGCTGTCGTCGTCCCAGCTCAGATAGCCGTCCGTGGTGAAATCCACGCCGAAAACGGCGCGCGGCAGGGCCAAGCCCGCCACCATCACCAACATCGATCCGAAAATCACCGCAAACCGCCTGCGAGTTTGATTCTTCATCTCTTCACCTCTCCATAGAATACGGTCGCCGGGCACGCCCGGGATCTGAACCAAAAGGTACCCGAATGCGACGATGGGCGATTCTACAACGGCATGGCCCACTCTAATCCTCAGTG
>DATMZU010000522.1:0-6695 GCA_035607435.1 Thermoanaerobaculia bacterium
TGGCGATGGCCGGCGTCGAGCGGGTCGAGGGTGCCCGCAACCCGGGCGAGCTCGCCGCCGCTCTCTCTTCCCTTTTCGACGGCATCGCTCCGACCGTCCAGGTGCTGCCGTTTCATCTCTCCCCCCATGCGACCGCGGCGAACCTCGAGCCCCAAACGGCGACCGGCGGCGCGATCCGCTGGCTCGCGTGGCGCCATGAAGGCCTCAGCCTCCATGTGGCCTTCACCTCCTACCAGAGCGAGCGCGTGGAGGTCGGCCGGTTTCCGGAGGGCGCGACGGCCACCGTCGCCCAAGACCTCGACGTCGAACGGTTGAGGGGCCACCGGGTCCGGATCTCCGCCGCGGTGCGCTTCACCGACGAGGCGGCGGGGGTGGCGACGCTCAACCTCCACGCCACCACGGCCGCAGGCAGCGGCGCCGCGGCGAGCCAGCCGATTCCTCGCGGCGGCTGGCGGCGGGTGGAGATCGACACCCAGGTGCCGGCCGACGCGAACCTTCTGACGTTGAGCTTCGACCTCGCGGGAACCGGCCGGCTGACCTTCGACGACGTGCGGGCGACCGCCGACGGTCTCGACGTCACCGGCCAGCTGATCAATCCTGGAATCGAGGAAGTGGTCCCCGGCCTGCCGCCCCGCGGCTGGCTGCTCACTCACACGCCGTTCGGGGCCGAATATCGCGTGCGACGGGTCGCCGGCGCCGCCGTTGGCCATTGGGCCGCCGAGCTTGCCTCGCAGGTGCGGCCGGTGGCGCTGCCGATCGTGGCCGACCTCGGCGGCGGGGTCTCGGCCCTGGTGCCGTTGGCTTTGCCGGCCAACGATCAGGGGACTTTCCCGCAGCCGGCACTGCCGCCCACGACGCCCTCGCCGGACAAACCGGCCGGTTTCGTGCCGAGCGGCCTCGACCGCACCACCCGGCTCGCCGGGGTGGCGGTGGGCTGGGGTGTCTTCCAGCACTTCTACCCGTATTTCGACCAGGTCGGCGCCGACTGGCCTGGCGCTCTACGTCGCGGCCTCACCGCCGCCGCGACCGATTCCGACGAGGCCTCCTACCTCCGCACCCTGCGCCACCTGGTGGTCGAGCTGGAGGACGGACACGCCCGGGTCCTGCCCGTCACGCTGCCGGTGCGTTTCGCCTTCACCTGGGACCTGATCGAAAACCAGCTGGTGATCACCTCGGTCGAGCAGGGCGCCACTCACGGCATGGTGGCGGGGGACCGCATCCTCGCGATCAACGGCAAGCCGGCCGCGACCGCGCTCGCCGAGATCGAGAGCCTGACCTCGGGGGCCACCCCGCAGTGGCGCCGGTGGCGGGCTCTGAACGAGCTGGCCGCCGGCTTGGCCGGAGGCACGGCGAATCTCACCGTCCAGCCGCGCTCCGGCGGGCCGGTCCGCTCTGTTCCCGCCGCCTATACCGTGCCGGTCGGCAGCAGTTTCACCGTCTTTGGCATGCCGGAAGAGCCGCGGCCGGAGAAGATCGCCCAGGTGCGTCCGGGGATCTTCTATGTCGATCTGACCCGGGTGAGCGATGACGACATTAACGGCGCCATCGACCAGCTCGCTGCGGCCGACGGCGTGGTCTTCGACATGCGGGGCTACCCCCTTCTCGCTCCGGAGGCCGCGCTCAAGCACCTGCTCACCAAGCCGGTGACCTCGAACTGGTTCAACCTGCCCATCATCACCCAGCCCGACGGACAAGGCTGGGAGGTGCGGCCGGCGTACTTCATCTTGACGCCGCTCGCGCCCCGGCTCACCGGCCGCATCGCTTTTCTGATCGAAGGCCGGGTTCTTTCCTACGCCGAGAGCCTGATGGGGATCGTCGAGGCCGAGCACCTCGGCACCTTCGTGGGGGGGACCACCGGGGGGACCAACGGCGGCTTCAACGTGGTCCCGGTGGCCGGCGGTTACACGCTGCGATACACCGGCATGGACGTGCGGAAGAAGGATGGCTCGCCTCACCACGGCGTGGGGATCGTGCCCACCGTTCCGGTAGGCCGGACCCTGGCCGGCGTGGCCGCGGGCCGTGACGAGCTGTTGGAGAAGGGAATCGAGGTGGTGAGCCGGCGGTAAAGCCTGTCGCTTACTTAGGGTCGTGGTTCGTTTGCCCCGCAGCGACTGGCCGCTGCCGAAGGCGCCCGAAGGAGCGAGGAGGCAAACGAAGCCACGACCCGGCCTGAACCTCCGCCCGCCTCCGGCTTCAAGTCGCGGAGGCGGGCGGTTTGGTCGGTCGGACTTCGGGGACTACTTTAGAACCGGCCCTGCCAGCTCAACAGGTAGCTGCGCGCCGGCTGGCGATAGTACTGCGCGTCGCCGAGCTCGCTTTCGGCGAGTGGATCGCGCTCGTCGCTCAGGTTCTCGCCGTCGAGCCGCAGCTCGCCGCGACCGAAGCGGAAGCCGAGGCCGGCGGCCCAGGTGGAGTAGGCCGCGGCGAGCGCGGTGTTGCGCTTGTTCAAGAACCGGTCTCCCGTGTAATTACCGATCACGTAGGCATTGAAGCCGGTTTTCGGGCTGTAGACCAAGCCGTAGGAGGCGAGCTTTTCGGGCGCCATCTCCAGCCGCTTGCCGGCCAGCTGGGTGAGCACGCCGTCGAAGTCCTGGATGAAATCGACGAACTTCGAGCTGTGGCGGGCGTAGGTCGCGGTCGCGCGGAGATCCGGGAACAGGCGGTACCGCACCTCGATCTCCTCGCCCTTGAACCGCTGCTTGCCGCCGTTGGCCAAGCCCGGGTGGCCGTCTTCGTTGATCGAGATGATCAGATTCTCGAAATCCATCTGGAACGCGGAGATGTCGAAGTCGAGCCGGCCGTCGAGCAGGTGCCCCTTGGCGCCGAATTCGTAGCTGGTCGCCGTCTCGGGCTCCAGGATGTCGGCCTCGGCCTCGGGGCCGAAATCGAGCGCCGCCGGCTTGAAGGCCTCGCGCGCGTCGCCGTAGAGCCAGAGGCCGTCGCCATTGTCCTTGCTCCAGGCGAGGAAATTGACCCCCACCATGCCGCTACCGCGGGTGGTGGTGCGGCTGTCGCTTCCTTCCTCTTCTTCTCCCTCGTCTTCGCCCGCGTCCGGATCCAACTCCTCTTCGGCGGCTTCGATGTCCTCGTCGGTCCGGTTCAGCCGGCCGCCGAGCAGGAAGTGCCAGCGCGGCGCGGGGTTCCAATCGAAGTTGGCGTAGAGGCCGGTGAAGTTGCGCTCGTCTTCGGATTCGAAGCCCATCTCGTGCTCGACGGCGCCGCTGTTCTCGGCGCCCGATCCGTCGATGTTCACGTGGTAGCCGAACGTCTCGGAATCGGCCTCCCCTTTGCCGTACAGGTGATCGAGACCCGCCACGATCTGGAGCGCCGAACCGACCTTAGCCTCCCAGTGGGTGTCGAGGTAGATGTCGGTGAGGGTCAGATCCTGCTCGAAGCCCTCGGCGTCGTCGCCCTCACCGCCGAGGTCGAACAGGAAGCCGCGGACCGTCTCTTTCTTGGTGTGGGTCAACGATACGGTGGTCGACCAACGGCCGTTGCCGAGCGTCTTGTCGTAGCCGCCGGTCAGCTGGAAACGATCCTCGTCGATCTTCGCGTTGCTCGGGTTGTAGTTGGCGTCGAGCGGCGTGATCGAAGAGAGCACCCGGCCCTGGCGCACGTGCGGGCTCGCCGGGCTCTGGTTGACCACCGAGCCGTCGAAGTCGAGGTGGAAATCGCCGCCCGCACCTTGAGTGCGCCCGCGGTAGAGGACATGGCCGCGATCGAAGCCGGTGTCGTCGTCCTTGAAGCCGCGCCGTTCGCCGTTTACGGTCAACGACTGCTGATAGCTGCCGAGGGCGGGCAGGTCGAGCGAGACCGCGGCGAGGCCGCTGCTGTAGTTGCCGAGCCCCAAGCGATAATCGCCGGTCGCGCCGTCTTTCCGACTGCCGGGCTGGCGGTGGAGCACTTGGATCACGCCCACGAACGAGGTCGCGCCGTACATCACGGGCGCCGCGCCGCGCAGAACTTCGATCCGTTCGACGTTGGTCAGGTCGAGCGAGACGAGGGCGGGGTTGAACGCGCCCCCCGCGGGCACGCCGTCCACCACGAGCAGAAACGCGTCGAACTCCCGGAGGCCCCAGATTTCCGGCACCGAACCGGCCGGGCCGCCGTCGCCGCCGGGCGGGATCGCCACTCCGGCGACCAGCGCGAGAGCGCCGGTGAGATTGGTGATGCCGCGCTCGGCCAGCTCTTCGCCGGAGACGACGGTGATTGAAGCCGGGACGGATTCGACGTCCTCGGGCACGCGCGTCGCGGTGACCTGGACGGTTTCTTCAACGGTGGGCGGGGTCTCATCCTGGGCGGCAAGCCGGACCGATCCGGCGAAGGCGAAAACGGTAGACAAAGCGAGCGACAGGGCGATCCCGCCGCGATGGTTCTGGGTGCTCATTGGATTCCTCCATTCAGAAGCTACGCTGGATGCAATGCCCGATCGACGCCAAAATCCAAGGGCGGATCTTGGGCCGTCAGGCCGGTGAACGAGGGATGGGGCGCGGAGGGCCTCCGCGCCGTATCACTGGTTCGAACGCAGCGTCTGAAGGAGAGGGGAAAGGGGGAAGAAAGCTGCGCGAAGAGGCTCGGAAGGGAGCGTTCGCGGGGGTATCGGCAAGAAGGCGGTGGTGGAGGCGGCAGCCGCAAAGCGCGTTTTCGCGTTCGATTCCGGAGCCTCTTCGGCCGCCGGATCGATCGCTTCGAGGACGAATGGACCGTGCAGCCGCTCGACGGGGTCGGGCGCCGTGGACTCGACACGGTGGAGGTCGCCGCCGCGGCGGGAGCCCTCGACCCAGAGAACCACGCCCGGGTCGCCCGGCCGCGCCGGCTCGCCGAGGTGGAACGACTCCGATGTCAGGCTGCGGGTGGCCGCCAGGCGCGACGCCCCTTCGATACCCGGCAGGATGATGAAGCGATGGGGCATTTCGATCGAGGTCTCGCGCCGCTCGTCGCCGAAGCGGAGCAGCAGCCGCGCCGAGCGCGATGGGAACTCCGGGACCTGCCACGAGATCCGGCGCAGGTCGCGATCGAGGTGCGGCGTAATGCGGATCGGGTAGGTCGCGCCATCGTCGAGCGACAGGAACGCCTCCCACTCTTCGACGTGCGGCAGACTGAAGAACGAAGCGAGCGGCCCCCATTCCAGCTCCGCGGTCTCCCCGGCGACCATTGGGATCGCCGCGGACGGGGCGATCAGCCGCAACGGGCGCGCCGAGTCCGCCCCGACCGAAGCGGTGGCGGAGTGCGCCGCAAACAGCACGGCGACGGTGAGCCCTAGGGGGCGGATACGCATGAGCGTCCGAGAGGATATCGCGACTTGGCACTACGCGCCAAGGTCGGGGAAAAGGACTTAAAGGACTGCAAGGACTGCAAAGACATCCCGGTTCGGGGCTTTGTCCTCGCGGTCCTTGGAGGTCCTTAGGTTCTTTCGGCTTTCAGGGCTGCCTGCGGGATGCCGCCCCGGCCAAGAGATCGGCCAGCGGCCGGCCTCCAATGTCGATGTCCACCCGGTCGAGGTCGCGAAACTGGAGCGCCGTTTCTTCGAGTTGCGTCCGCACCCGGGCGGCGTCGCAGGCGTCGCCCAATTCGAGGTAGCCGTCGAGGTGGAGGCGGGCGAGCTTCTCGTTCCGCTCGATGCCGCGCAGGCGGAGCGGCGAGGCGTAGAGCGCATGGAGCAGGCCGCTCCGGGTGTCGAAGCGATCTTTCCTTCCGAGCAGCGCCGCGAGCGCCCCTTCGAGCGCGGGCTGACGGCGGGGCAGGGCGACTTCGATGGCGACCGCCCGGTCGTCTCCGCAGTCGCCGACCGCGCCGTCCGGGGCGATCAGGAAGATCTTCACCCGATCCACTTCATCCCCCGAGCGCCGCCCGCGCAGACCGCAGCTCAGAAGCGAGAAGGCGAGGACCGCAATCGCGAGAGAGCACGGACCGCGCGACACCCGGGTCGCAGCGCGAAGAAGCGCTCGGATCAAGCGTTCTCCCGCCGCTCCCAGAGCGTGAAGGCGAACGCGGGTGCGTCGCCTTCGGCCTCCCGGCGATCGTTTTCGATCCGGCGCCAGACGCTCCAATCGACTTCGGGAAAGAAGGCGTTGCCCGCGTATTCGCGCTCGATGAGCGTGAGGTCGAGGCGATCGACCACCGGCAGCGCCGCCGCGTAGACCACCGCGCCGCCGACGACGAAAAGCTCGTCGTCCCCCTGCTCCCGGCCGACGTCGAAGGCGGCTTCGAGCGTCGAGACGATCCGCGCTCCCGGCGCCATGAGATCCGGATTTCTCGTCAGCACCAGGTTGGTCCGGCCGGGCAAGGGCTTGCCGCCGATCGATTCCCAGGTCGCGCGCCCCATCACCATGACGTGGCCGAGTGTCCGGCGCTTGAACCGGCGCAGGTCTTCCGGCAGGTGCCAGGGCACGTCCGCCTTGCCGTTCCTGAGGACGCCGATCGTCCGGTTGGCGGCGACCGCGGCGATGATCGTGGTCTTCAAGGTCGGTGGGCTTCTCGGTCAGACCGCGATCGGCGCCGGGATCGAGGGGTAGGGGTCGTAACCTTCGACCGCCACGTCCTCGAAGCGGAAATCGAAGAGGGAACGGACTTCTCGGTTCAGCCACAGCCTTGGCGCCGGTCGCGGCGTCCGGGTGAGCTGAAGCCGCGCGGCGTCCAGGTGGTTGAGATAGAGGTGCGCGTCGCCCAGGGTGTGGACGAATTCCCCGGGTTCC
>DATMZU010000531.1:0-9399 GCA_035607435.1 Thermoanaerobaculia bacterium
CACCGAGTGTCCTCGCCCGGTAGACCGGTTGTCCTGCTCCGGAATATTCCTTTTTCTTTCAAAGAGTTACCCGCATCCTCGGCGGCGGTTCCCACGCCGTTCGAATCAGGAGAGCGCCAAGGGCGACCGGTCCTTCGCCGGCAAGAACTACCTTCGGAGGCCGTCAGGGGCGCGGCGAGCGGACGCCCGCCAGCTTGAGCGTCAGCCGCACGAACCGGCCCTCGGCGCTGGACACCATCTCGGGGACCGTTCCGTTCCACTCGCGCAACCGGGATGCCTTCGGGTAATCCGTCCTCCTCTCTAGAGAGGAGGGCAAACGCTCCAAATCTCCTCTCTAGAGAGGATAGGCAAGCCGCCGGAGAGGCTCTACTCTCAACGGTAGCTCGAATTGGTTATCGCTGAACTGCCGCCCGGCCAGAGGTCGCTCGCGCTGCAAGTCGGAGAAAGGCTCCTGAAGCCTTTCTCTCAAGAGCCGTACAACCGAAAGGAAACACCATGAGAAACCGGCACGCCCGCCCTCGTCCAACCTTGCTGGGACTGCTGCTCCTTCTGTGGGTCGGGGGAAGCGTCGCGGCGCCCGCCGTCGCACAAACTGCCAAACCTACCGTGACCTACAAGATTTCGAACGTCTTCGACGCCCGGACCCGCTCGGCAATCGCCGCCACCGGCGCGGACGTCTTCGAGGTCGGCCACGACTACGTACTGGTCGAAGCGACACCCGCCGAAGCCCGCGCCTTGAAGCGCCTGGGCCTGCCGCTCCAGGGATTCAAGACGCAGGCGGAATTCCTCAGGGTCTTTCCGGCCGCCGATTCGGCGTACCACGACTATGCGGAGATGGTGGCCGAGCTGAACCAGGCCGCGGTCGATCATCCGGACATCTTTTCGTTGTTCAGCCTCGGCACCTCGTACGAGGGCCGGACGATCTGGGCCGGCAAGGTCTCCGACAACGTGGGCACCGACGAGGCCGAGCCGGAGGTTCTGTTCACCCACCATCAACACGCCCGCGAGCATTTGACCGTCGAGATGGGCCTTTATACCCTTCACCTGTTGACCGACGGGTACGGCGTCGATTCGCAGATCACCAGCTTGGTGGACAACCGCGAAATCTGGATCGTCTTCGACATGAATCCCGACGGCGGCGAGTACGACATCGCGACCGGCAGCTATCGCTCGTGGCGCAAGAACCGTCAGCCGAACACGGGTTCGAGCGCCGTCGGCACCGACTTGAACCGCAACTGGGACTACCGGTTCGGCTGCTGCGGCGGCAGCAGCGGCACGCCGAGCAGCGACACCTACAGAGGAGCCTCCGGCTTCTCGGCCCCCGAAACTCAAGTGGTCCGCGACTTCGTGAACAGCCGCGTGATCGGCGGCGTTCAGCAGATCACGAGCCACATCGACTTCCACACCTATGGCGAGTGGTTGATGTGGCCTTACGGGTACACGCTGACCGACTTGCCGGCCGACATGACCCCGGACGACCACAATGCGTTCGTGACCATGGGGCAGGCCATGGCGGCCACCAATGGCTACGTCGCCCAGCAGATGAGCGACCTGTACATCACCGACGGAACGATCTGCGACTGGCTTTACGGCGTCCACCGCATCTTCTCGTACACGTTCGAGATGTACCCGGTGACCTCGTCGCCCGGCTTCTATCCGCCGGACGAGGTGATCCCCGCCCAAACCGCCCGCAACCGCGCCGCGGTCCTCTACTTTCTCGACAAGGCCGCCTGCCCGTACGCCGTGATCGGCAAGGAAGCCCTGTACTGCCAGGCGCCGCCGGCCGCGCCGACCGCCCTCTCGGCGACGGCGGGCAACGCGCAGGTAAGCCTCGCCTGGACGGCGGGGAGCGGCGCCACCGGCACCAACGTCCACCGCGGCGCGGCGACCGGCGGACCCTACACGACCGTGGCGACGAACGTCGCCGGGACGAGCTTCGCCGACACCGGTCTCGCCAACGGAACGACTTATTTCTACGTCGTCACCGGCACCAACTCCCTGGGCGAAAGCCCCGACTCGAACGAGGCATCGGCCACACCGGTCCTGCCGCCGACCGTCGTGACCTTCAATTCAGTCGCCGCCCAGGATGGCTGGGTGCTCGAATCCGGCGAAACCACCAACGTCGGCGGATCGATCGACGCCACCGCCAACAACACCAGCGCCTTGCGGCTGGGCGACAACAACCAGGACCGCCAGTACAAGTCGGTCGTCTCGTTCGACACCTCGGCGATCCCCGATGGAGCGACGATCCTTTCGGTGACCCTGCGCCTGCTGCGCGGCTCGCTCACCGGCACCAGTCCCTTCTCTACCCACGGCACGGCTTGGGTCGACGTTCAGGGGGGCACCGGCTTCTCGGGCTCGACGGCGCTCGCGACGGGTGACTTCCAGGCCACGGCGACGGCGGTCCAGGCGGCAAGCCTTTCAAACGCCGCCTCGAACGGCACCTGGTCCACCGGCAGCTTGAACGCCGCGGGTCTGGCGACGGTCAACAAGACCGGGACCACGCAGCTGCGCGTCTACTTCAACCTCGACGACAACGACGACACGGGCAACGATTATCTCGGCTACTACTCCGGTGAAGCGACCTCCGCCAACCGGCCGCAGCTGGTGGTGACGTACCAGTAAGGCGGTGAACGGAGACGCCCCGGCGGCCAGCACCCGGACAGGATCGGGGAGGGGGTACCGGGGCGTCTCTACGGCACCGCCCGTGGATTCCGGCGGCATCCGGCCGGGCCGTTCCCTCCTAGGGGTTGGGCTCGGATTCGCTCTGCTCGGGTTGATCCTGAACAGGCTCGTCCTGGGCGGGTTCTTCCGCCTCGGGCTTCGCCAGCAGGTCGATTCGCTGGGGTGGATTTTTGACCTCGACCACCAGGGTTGAATAGGTCCACTCGCCGCCGGACTTCTTGGCTTCCAGCTGGATCGTGCCTTTGCCTTTCGGTCCGGAAAGCGGGATCGAGAACGCGGCATCTCCGCTGGGACCGCTGGTATTGATGCTGCCGCTGGTGAAAAAACCGGTCGTGAGCGGAGTGCCCAGCGCCTCGACGACCGCCGGATCGGCGCTGGCTTTCACGAGCGCGTCCTTGTAGACGTCCGACGATTTCATCGCGGTGGTGGCCACCATGAAGATCGAACCGACGCAGCCCCCCACCAGCAAAATCAGGGTCATGCAGCCGGTGGGAACGAACCACTTCCAATTCCGGCCCCACCAATTCTTGTTTTCCACTGGATACATTTCATCCTCCCCTTTCACCGAGGCTACCACCGAAGCGTTCGCTCTCGGCGTGGAAGAATCCAGCGTTCCCCCCTGCCCCCTCCTCTCTAGAGTGGAGGGGAGCCGGCCCAAATCTCCTCTCTAGAGAGGATAGACGCCGACCCCGCGGCGCTTTCATAGTTGGCGGGTTCGACCTTACCTCGTGATCCTGAAAGGAAATTTCACATGGCACACTCCCGACGTCCGCTCTCCGCTCTCGCCGCCCTCCTGCTCGCCGCCTTCGTGCTCGGCGTTCCTTCGGCCGCCGTGGCCGAGTCAGCGAACGACTACGCGGGCACCTACACCGCGACGCTCCCCGAGCGGGCGGAGATTCTCAACCTGCACGCCGACGGCACGGCGGAGATCACGCTCTCCGATCAGGTCACCTCGGGCGCCGGGGGCTTCACCTTCAGCGACAGCTTCGGCAGCTGGAAGAGGACCGGACCACGGCATCTCGTCGCGCGCTTCCTGAACTTGAACTTCGACGTCTCGACGCCGGCCGCCACCTACTCCGGCGTCGCGGTCGTGGACTACGTGTTCCAGTTCGCGCCGAACTTGAAGACCTTCGCCGCAAGCTGCCAGGGCAAGATCTTCCCGCCGGGCACGGACCCCTTCAACCCGGCGTCCCTTCCGGTCACCACGTTCGACTGCGCCTATCTGGACGGCTTTCACTACCAGCGGATGCCGTTGCCGTAGGGTGACTCGAACGCAGCGGCTCGCCGAATCTCCGAGAACGCACCTGTTCTAATAGATCGGCGATCCCGCCGCTCCCTGCGCGAAGGGGCACCCATGCAAGCGAAGAGCAAGAAGAAGCTGAACCTGAACCACGAGACCGTCCGCCGGCTGTCCGATCGCGAAGTCCTGGGCGTGGCCGGCGGCGTGAGCCGCATCTGTACCGGCACGGATTTCTGTACCGAAAGCTGCGGAATGTGTACCGGCAACACCTGCCTCTGCTGAAGATCCTCGCCGACCCAGGCCGATGGCCTGGGTTGGCGGGTTCAGTCTCTCCGGCGCTGATACCATGTCGCGCCAGCCCAAAAACCGGAGAGACCTATGGCCGACGAGAACGCCGCCGCACTGCCGCAGCCGAAGCCCTGGTATCGACTTTCGCTCACCACCTGGATCATGGTCGGTCTGGTGGCGGGCGGGTTCCTGGGTTGGATTCGGCCCGACTGGGGCAACGCCGTCTACTTCCTGCGCGACATCTTCCTGAACCTGATCAAGTCGATCATCGCGCCGTTGGTGTTCTCGACCCTGGTGGTCGGCATCGCCGGGGGCGGAGATCTCAAGAAGATCGGCCGGATGGGCGCCAAGGCGCTGCTCTATTTCGAGATCGTCACCACCATCGCGCTGTTCATCGGCCTCGCGGTCGTCAACCTGACCAAGCCCGGCGTGGGGGTGGCGTTGGTCGCGACCGGCAACGAGACGGTGCAAAAGATCGGCGAGAGCCATCCGAAGACGCTGATCGAGACGATCGTCCACATCTTCCCGTCGAGCATCGTCGACGCCATGGTCAAGAACGACATCCTGCAGATCGTCGCCTTCTCGGTCCTGTTCGCGATGGCGCTCTCCGCCATCGGCGAAAAGGGCAAGCCGATCCTGCGGGCGATGGACAGCCTGTCGCAGATCATGTTCCGCTTCACCAGCTACGTGATGATGTTCGCCCCCATCGGTGTGGGCGCGGCCATGGCCCACACCATCGCCACCCAGGGGCTGGGGGTGCTCGTCAACCTCGGCAAGCTGATCGGCTCGCTCTATCTCGCGCTGATCCTCTTCGTGGTGCTCATTTTGGGCTCCGTCGCCCTGCTGTTCCGCATCCCGATCCGGAAGTTCTTGAAGGCGGTGCGCGAGCCGGCGACGATCGCTTTCGCCACCACCAGCAGCGAGTCGGCTCTCCCCAAGGCGATGGAGGTGATGGAGCGCCTGGGGGTGCCGCCGCGGATCGTCGGCTTCGTCATGCCCACCGGCTACAGCTTCAACCTCGACGGCACCACCCTCTATCTCGCGATGGCCTCGGTCTTCATCGCCCAGGCGGCGGAGGCGACCACGGGGCACCACATGAACTTCAGCACCCAGCTGGTGATGATGTTGACGCTGATGATCACGTCCAAAGGAATCGCGGGCGTGCCGCGCGCCTCGCTGGTGATTCTCCTCGCGACCGCGAGCAGCTTCCTGCCCGAGGGGCTCGGCCCGATCGGCGTCGCGGTGATCTTCGGCGTCGATGAGCTGATGGACATGGGGCGCACCTGCGTGAACGTCATCGGCAACTGCCTCGCCACCTGCGTCGTCGCGCGCTGGGAAGGGGAATTCGACGATCGCCGCGCGAGCGTGTTCGGCACGCCGGACGAAGCGCGGCTCGATCTCGCGGAAGGCGAACCGGCGTTCGTGCGGGCTCTGGAGATGGGTGACTGAGATGGTTCGCCGCCGTGCGCTCGTCGAGATGAAGAAGATCGCCGCCTCTCTTCTCTTCGCCACATCGACGGCGCTCGCGGCCGCCGGGCCGGTCGATCCCGCCCTGTTCCAAGACCTCCGGTGGCGCCTGATCGGGCCGTTCCGCGGCGGTCGCGTGCTCGCGGTGGCGGGAGTACCGGGCGAAGGAGAAAAGGAGCATTTCTACTTCGGCAGCGTGAACGGCGGCGTCTGGGAAACCCGCGACTCCGGCCGCACCTGGAAGCCGATCTTCGACGCGCAGCCGATCGGCTCGATCGGCTCTCTCGCCGTCTCGCCGTCCGACCCCCGAGTGATCTACGTCGGCAGCGGCGAGGCGGACATGCGCTCGGACATCGCCCAGGGCGACGGGATGTACAAATCGACCGACGCCGGCCGTAGCTGGAGCCACATCGGCCTCGCCGATTCGCAGCAGATCGGGCGCATCCTGATCCATCCGCGGAATCCGGATCTCGTCTACGTCGCCGCCCTCGGCCACCCTTACGGCCCGAACGAGGAGCGCGGCGTCTACCGCTCGAACGATGGCGGCACGAGCTGGCAGAAGGTGCTGGGCGGGAAGGACGAAGCCGCGGCGGACGTGGGCGCCAGCGATCTCGCGTTCGAGCCGGGAAACCCCCAGGTGATCTACGCCGCCCTCTGGCAGACGCGCCGGCCGCCGTGGAACGTCTATCCGCCCTCGAACGGCCCGGGGAGCGGCCTCTACAAATCGACCGACGGCGGCGACCACTGGACTCAGCTTTCCGGCCAGGGCTTTCCCACCCGACCGGGCCGCATCGGCCTTTCCGTCGCCCCGTCCCAACCGCAGCGCGTCTACGCGATGGTGGACGACCCTGACGTCGGCGGTCTCTACCGTTCGGACGACGGCGGGGCGACCTGGACGCTCGGCAGCAACGACAAGCGGATCTGGGGGCGCGGCTGGTACTTCGGCGGCATCACCACCGATCCCAAAAACCCGGACCGGCTCTACGCCTGCAACACCAATCTCTATCGATCGGACGACGGCGGCAAGACCTTCATCCCGATCCAGGGCGCCCCCGGCGGCGACGACTACCACGAGCTGTGGATCGATCCGGAGAATCCGGCGCGGCGCATTCTCGGCACCGACCAGGGCGCGGTCGTGTCGCAAAACGGCGGCGCCAGCTGGAGCTCCTGGTACAACCAGCCGACGGGCCAGTTCTACCATGTGATCACCGACCAACGGTTCCCCTATTGGGTCTACGGCTCGCAGCAGGACTCCGGCGCCGCCGGGGTGCCGAGCCGCACCGGCTCGATCGACGGCATCAATCTCACCCATTTCCGCGAGACGACCGCGGGGGGCGAGAGCGACAACGTGGCACCCGATCCGCGCGATCCGAACATCCTCTACGGCGGCCGGGTGGACCGGCTCGACCTGCGCACCGAGCAGACCCGCTCGATCTCGCCGACGCTCGCCTACCCCGACCGCTATCGCGCCGAGTGGACGCTGCCGCTGGTGTTTTCGCACCGTGATCCGCGGGTCCTCTATTTCTCGCACCAGCGGCTGTTCCGCACCGAGGACGGCGGCGAGCACTGGACGGTGATCAGTCCCGATCTCACGCGCGAAAATCCGGGCGCGCCGGCTAATCTCGATCCGACGACCGCGAGCGACATCGACGACCCGGGTCCGCGCCGCGGCGTGATCTACGCGATCGCGCCGTCGCGCCTGGCCGACCACGATCTTTGGGTGGGCACCGACGACGGCCTGATCTGGCGCACGAAAGACGAAGGCGCGCACTGGGCGAACGTCACGCCGGCCGCGCTCGCCCCCTGGTCCAAGGTGGGGATTCTCGAAACCTCGCATTTCGACGCCGAGACCGCCTACGCGGCGATCGACCGCCACCGGGTGGACGATTTCAAGCCCTACCTCTACCGGACGAACGACGGCGGCAAGAGCTGGAGTTTGATCGTCAACGGCATTCCGGACGGCAGCTTCGCCAACGCCGTGCGCGAAGACCCGGTGCGGAGGGGGCTGCTCTACGCCGGCACCGAGAAGGGGGTCTACGTCTCGTTCGACGACGGCGCGAACTGGCAGCCGCTTCAGGCCGGCCTGCCGACCACGTCCGTCCGCGATCTCGAGGTGCACGGCGAGGATCTGGTGATCGCCACCCACGGCCGGGCGTTCTGGGTGCTGGACGACCTCACCCCGCTGCGCCAGCTCGCCCCCGAGGTGGCCGCCGCGCCCGCCTGGCTGTTCGCGCCGGCTCCCGCGTTCCGCCGACGCACGGGCGAGTTCTCCGGCACGCCGATGCCCAAGGACGAACCGCGGGCGGAAAATCCGCCGCAGGGAGCCGTCCTCGACTACGTACTGGGGAGCGCCGCCGAGGGACCGGTGACGCTGACGATCCGCGACGAACAGGGCGGCCTGGTGCGGCGCTACAGCTCCGCCGATCCGGCCCCCGCCCCGGACCTCGCGAAGCTCGGCACGGCGCCCGTGTGGGTCGTGCCCCCCTCCGCCCTCTCGACCGCGCCGGGCATGCATCGCTTCGTCTGGCCGTTCCACTACGCGGCGGCCGCCGCCTTCGTAGAGGCCGCCGGCCGGAGACACGCCACCGAGGGGGTTTGGGCTCCGCCCGGCCGCTACACGATCGAGCTGGAGGCCCACGGAACCCGGCAGACTCAAGCGCTCCTCGTCCTTCCCGATCCTCGCGTGAACGCGGATCCCGACGCGTACGCCCGGCAATTCGCCCTGGCGCGCCGGATCGAGGAGGCGCGGGCGAAGCTCGTGACGGTCTTGGACCGGAGCGATTCGTCGCTCGCGGCCCTCGCCGAGCAGGCGAAAGGTTCCGACCCCAAGCTCGCCCGGGAAGCGGAACGCCTGAAGGCGAAAGCCGAAGCGCTCGTCGGCTCCGGCCCCGGCGGCAGCCCCGCGCCGCTCGCCTCGTTGAGCTTCTTGAGCGCCCGATTGGACTCACTCGCCGAGGCGATCGAGAGCGCCGACGCCGCGCCCTCTCCGGATGCCGTCGCCGGGTTCGATCAAATCCAACCCGCGCTCGCCGAGGTACTCGCCGCCTGGGACACATTCGTGGCGAAAGATCTGGCGCCCTGGAACGCCCGGCTCAAGAAAACGGAACGGCCGGCCCGGACTCCGTAGAAAGTGCTTGCGCGCTGTCACGGAATCGAACCCTTTCGCACTGTCCCTAGGTAGGACGTCCTTACAGGCAGCCCCGGGACCCCGCGCGTGGCGGGGCTTGACGCACGCCGGCCGGCGTGCCGATCGGACGGCCAGACGAACTACGAGAGGGAGAAACCTATGAAGAGGCTCGTCGCGATTCTCGGTTTGTTCTGCTGTTTGGTCCTGGCGGGAGCGGCCCAGGCCGCCTCGGTCACCCGCGTCATCCACAGCGGCCTGGACGGCTGGGCGACGCCAGGGGATGGCAGCACCTTCACCGATTTTTCGCATAACCCGCTCCCGGCCGGATTCTTCTGCGTCAGCTCGGAGCCCTTCGCCGGGCGCATCGAGTTCAAAGGGTCGCCGCTCGCGACCGGCCAGGGGAAGACCCTCGGCAACGCCGACACCCTCGTGCAGCGCCTCGACGACGCCCACTTCGACAGGCGGGGCATCTCTTCGAGCCGGATTCAGGTCCGCGCCCTCCAGCTGGTGAGCACGAAGCCGGTCAAGACCTCCTGCGGCGATTTCAACGCCAAGGTCGTGCTCAACGGCGACCAGCCGACCACCAAAATGC
>DATMZU010000538.1:0-9034 GCA_035607435.1 Thermoanaerobaculia bacterium
GGCTCGGTCGCCGCGGGCGTAGAGCGCGCCCGCGCGATCGATCGCGGCCCACGCCGGCTCCAGAGCCAAAGGGGGCGCTTCCGTGCGAACGCAGATCTCGCCGGCCGGGGCGCCGCGCTCCCGGGCTACGATCTCGATCGACGGGATTTCGCCCGGCTTCGCCAGCCAGAGCGATTCCTCCCCTTGGCGATCCTGCGGGCTGTCGATCGTCCGCGCGGAAGTATCGGCGGTTGGACCCACCCGGATTTCGACGTCGATCCCGCGCTGTTCGATCGCGAGCCGCATCGGCGCGCTCGTCGGGTCGATGGAGACCCCGAGCGACGCCTCGGCCGCGAGGGTCCGACAGACTCGGTCGTCAAGCCTTAAGCGCAGCTCCTCCGCCGCAGCCGACGCGCGGCCGGACGGCAGAAAAGCCAGCAGAGCGGCCGCGCCGAGCGCAACCATCCCGAAGGGCGGCGGACCTGCTTTCGAGCCAAACATTCCAGGCTTCAAGATTTCGGCAAGGCGGGCAGTATATGCCGCCGATCGGCGTCGGCGCTGTTTCGGTTGACACAGCTATTGTACTTTCAGAATATGATCGGCGCTCTTAACCGCTGCGGGGCTACCGGGCCTCGCCGCAAGATCGGAGAACCGTATGAAGAAGCGTGTCAAGAAGCTGCAGTTGAGCAAGGAGTCCGTGAGCCGGCTGGATTATGGAGCCGTGGTCGGCGGGAGAACCGCGGACGAAACGAACTGCATCGCCTGCAACACGATCGACCGCACCGCCTGCATCACCAACTGCGCGACGTGCGGGAATACCAACTACATCACCTGCCTTTGCTAAATCCCGGGCAGCTTCCCGTCGCCATGGCGGGGAGCTGCCGGTCCAGGACCTTCCAGCCTCTGAAAGGGAAACGATGACGATCCCTGGGGAAGGCAAACCACGACGTGGACCGTTCTTCGCCGCGACCGTCGCACCGGGTTGTACGCCGCCGCCGCCCGTTCCGAGCCAGGGCTCGACGGATTGGGGCGCCGCGGTGCATCCCAACTGCTTCGACAACCTGGCGCGGGTGGGGCTTTGGGTCGGCGGCACCTTGCCGCTTCGAAGCGGCCAGTCGCCCAGCCGTTTCTTTCAGCCGATGTCGCCGGACGCCCAGGTGGGCACGACCGAAGGCTCAGACGCCGCCGAAGGTCCGTTTCACGTCTATGTCCTGGCGCACGGGTGGGCTCCAGGGTTCCGCGCAGCCGTCAACGCCCAAGGGGGACGGCTCCGCTGGTGGGACGACGCGGCCCACAATAGCGACGGAATCTGGACCTCCGACTGGGCCTGGACTCCCGTCTCCGGGTACGATCCGGCGCTGCCGGTCAACTCGACCGGTCTGTTGCAGTCGATCAAGGCGTTCGATCCCAAGGCGTGGGTCTTCGCCTATTCGTGGATCGACGATTCCGCCACCGATGGCTCCTACCTCGACCTGGGCGAGGTCTACCAGTCCGAGGCCTACACGCAGGTCAACGGCATCCGCCTCGCGAATGCCTTGCTGCGATTGCTGGTGCCGCAGTTCTGGACCGATCCCGCCAACACTTTGCATCTGATCGGTCATAGCCACGGCTCGAAGGTGGTCACCATGGCGGCCTTGACGCTTCAAGACCTCGGCCTCCCGGTCGCCCACCTGACCCTTCTCGACTCGCCGGAGAGCAAGGGGGCGCTGATCGGCAACGGCGCCAATTTCCTGGGCTTCTTCCTGGAACAGATGAGGATCGCCGACCCGACGAGCCCGTCCTCCTCGGCAACCTTCGTCGACAACTATCCGTCCTACTTCGGCGTCGCCTACGGCGGCTCGCCCAAGCTCGCCAACGTGGTCGATGTGGCGCTCGATCCCTCGAAGATCTACGACGAGGCGGACCCGGGCGACAAGCACTCCTACGCCGCGGCCTGGTACGGCGCCGCTGCCGCTGCGGCGCAGACGTTCAAGCTGCCGAGCCTCGGCTTCTCCTGGCCGCCGCCGAAACAGGCGTTCCTGCCGGCCTTGCTCCAGCGCTGGGTGGGCGGCACCACGCAGTCCCATCAATGGCCGCTTCAGACCGGGACGCCGCCTTATCTCTTCCTCTACTCGGCGCCCGGGTTGCCGATCGACACTCTGGCGACCCTGGGCAACGTCTCGGGGACTCCGGCGAGCGGATTGGTGTTCGGCGCTCCGAAAAATCCGCAGATCTACTCGATGTTCCAGGGCGGCTACATGAACGACATCGAGTCCCACGGCTACGGCCTGGCCTTCGACGTCACCTGGGACGGCGCCCAAGACGGCGACTATCTGGTGATCACCGGCGAATCCGGCGAGGAGCGGATCCAAGAAGTGGTGGTGGTGCTGGACGGCAAGACGCGTTTCCGCGGCACCTACCCGCTGACCTTGGCCGCCGATGCCTCGAACGTCCCCTTCTTCGACCTCTGGTTCTTCATCTTCTATTTCCCGGCTCCCGGCAACCAGGCCGGCCAGGTGACGGTCGGCAACTTTCGGCGGATGGTCGTGATCACCTGAGCCGTAGGCTCCCGAACCGTCCCGATCTACTCTTCATATCGCACTCTCTCAATAGACACCGCCCCAAAACTCTTCCCGAGCCGCGCGCTCCCGAGGGGCGTTGCCTTCTGCTCTGCAGCTTCCCGGTGAAGGCTCCGACGCCCGGAACGTCGGCCGAGCACCGGTTTCCTCAAAGGAGACGAGAATGAGCAGGCCCCGGCGGTTCGGCTTCCTCCCCCTCGCCTCGCTCGGTTGCGCGCTGCTGTTCGGCGCCGCGGCCGCGCGGGGCCAAGTCGCCAAGCAGGGCAACGACGTTTTAAGCTCGCTCGCGGTCCATAGCGACCGCCTGGCCCCCTCCGAACCGATCGCCCCGATCGACCGGCACCCGGGCGCGCTGCCGTTCTTCGCCCAGATCGACTGGGACGGCTTTCGCACCAACGCCAAGGGGAACTGGCAGGCATCGCTCGACGAGCGCACCGGCCGGGTCGCGTTCGTCGAAGGAGCGGGCCGGCCGTGGATTCCCGGCCGCGGCAACTCGCTCAAGCCCGAGGATCTGGCGGGCGTGACCGGCGGCTCGGGCAAGGTCGATCTCGCCGCGATGGAAAAAATCGCCCGCGGCTTCCTGCCCGAAGTGGCCGGCATGCTCGGCGTCTCCCCGGCCACGCTCCGGTTGAATCAAGGGCGTTCGGGGCAGCCCGCCTCGCACCTCTGGTTCGTCGATTTCGACGTCGTCCGTGGCGGCCTGGCGGTCGAAGGGGCGCGCGTCGTCTTCCGGGTCAACAACGGCAACCTGATCCAGTTCGGCACCGAGAACCTGCCCGCCCCGGGCGCGCGGGTGCCGCAGACCGTTCTGTCGCGCGACGATGCGCGCACGGCGGTTGCTGCCTACATCGGCGGCTTTACCTCGGGCGATCATTTCCGCGACCGCGGCAGCCTGCATCTGCTGCCCGACAACGCGGTCGATGAGCGGTTCGACGACGGCTACGACTTCGGCAAGGGCCGCGGCCTGGTGAAAGTCTGGGACGTCACCTTCCGGCGCGACGGCACGATGGGCACCTGGCGCGCCCGGGTGGACGCCACCTCCGGCGCGCTGCTCGAATTCGCCGACGTCAACGATTACGCCACGGCGCAGGTGACCGGCGGCGTCTTCATGATCTCGCCGACGGTGACGCCCGAGACCGTGCGCGCGATGCCCTACGCGAATCTTTCGATCGGCGGCTCTGCGACCTCCGCCGGCACCTACAACTTTACGGGCGGCGTGGTCACGACGACGCTGGCCGGCCCCTTCGTGCGGATCGTCGATACCTGCGGCGCGATCTCCCAAGGCTCGGACGCGGTGGGCAACATCGCCCTCGGCACTTCGGGCGGCACCGACTGCACGACGCCCGGGCACGGCGGCGCGGGCAACACCCATTCGTCGCGCACCCAGTACTACCATGTCAACCGGATCAAAGAGGTCGGCCGCGGCTGGCTGCCGGCCAACGCCTGGCTGCCGGCGCAGCTGCGGGTGAACGTCGATCTGAACCAGACCTGCAACGCCTATTGGAACGGCTCGACGCTCAACTTTTTCAAGTCGGGGGGCGGCTGCGGCAATACCGGCGAGATCGCCGCGGTCTCGCTCCACGAATACGGCCACGGCCTCGACCAGAACGACGGCACCGGCACCGCGCCCGAAGGGGGTACGGGCGAGTCGTACGGCGACCTGACCGCGGCGATTCAGCTCCACAACTCCTGCATCGGACCGGGATTCCGGGCCAGCAACTGCGGCGGTTACGGCGACGCCTGTACGTCCTGCACGGGCGTGCGCGACATCGACTTTGCCAAGCACGTCTCGAACACCCCGGCGACGGTCGCGAACTTCACCGCCGTCCGGTGCTCGGCCGGCAGCGGACCGTGCAAAAAGGAAGTCCACTGCGAATCGTACGTCCCCTCCGAAGCGGTCTGGGATTTCGCCAACCGCGATCTGCCGAGCCCCGGCTCGGGCACGGCGTGGACGGTGCTCGACCGGCTCTGGTACCTGTCGCGCAACTCGGCCACCAGCTCGTTCGCCTGCCAGCGGCGCGGCGGAACCCTCTCCTCGAACGGCTGCAACGCGGGCTCGTGGTGGAAGACCATGCGCGCGGTGGACGACGACGACGGCAACCTTTCGAACGGCACGCCCCACGGCGGCGCGCTTTTTGCCGCGTTCAACCGTCACGGCATCGCCTGCACCACCGATCCGGGCGCCAACCTCTCGTTCGCCGGCTGCGCCGCGCCCGCGGCGCCGACGATGATTCTCACCGCCGGGGCCGCCTCGGTCACCGTGGGCGTCGCCGGCACGGGCGTTTTCGACGTCTTCCGCAACGAGCAGGGATGCAACGCGGGTTTCACCAAAATCGCCAACGACTTCGCGGGCGGCAGCCTCGCCGACTCGAACGTCGCGGCCGGCACCACCTACTTCTACCAGGTGGTCGCGCAACCCGCGGGCAACGAGGCCTGCGGCTCCGCGCCCGCGGCCTGCCAATCGGTGACGCCGTTCTGATCGCTTGTTTCGCCCGCCGCCGACGATCTCGGCGGCGGGCCACCGAAATACTTGACGCGATATATCGGCGTTGCTAGGGTCCGCCTGCCCATCCATGAAGCGTCTTTCCGTTCCTGTACTCGTTCGGTGTGCCCGGCGCGATTCTCGCGCTACTCGCTCTTCCTAAGCGCGAGCGGCGATTTGTCCGGCGAAGAAATTCAAATCCTCGGCTTCACCCTCGGCATGGCGGCGCTCGCGATGGTCGCGATCCTGCCGCCCGGCCTCGCGCTCGCGTGGCTGCTCGCCCGCCGGACCTTTCCGGGCAAGGCGGTGATCGAAACGCTGGTCGCCTTGCCCCTGGTGATGCCCCCGGTCGCGACCGGCCTATTTCTGCTCCGCCTGTTCGGCCGCCGGAGCGCGCTCGGGCGATTCGTCCACGATCGGCTCGATCTCGACGTGATCTTCACCTGGCGCGGCGTGCTTCTCGCGATGGCCGTCATGTCGCTGCCGCTCTTCGTGCGTAGCGCCCGGGTGGCGTTCGAGGAGGTCCCCCATCGGCTCGAACAGGTCGCCCGCACGCTCGGCGCCGCACCGGCTCGGGTGTTCGCCACGATCACCCTGCCGCTCGCGGCCCGAGGGCTCACGGCCGGGCTGCTGCTCGCGTTTGCCCGGGCGCTCGGCGAATTCGGCGCGACGATCGTGGTCGCGGGCAACATTCCGGGCCGCACCCAGACCTTGGCGCTCGCGATCTATCAACTGATCCAGCTCGGCCGCGACGACGCGGCGCTCCGCTTCTGCCTGGCCTCGGCGGTGCTCGCCTTCGTGGCGCTCTTTGCCAGCGAGCGGCTGCTTTCCCGGAGGCGCGGGTGAAGCTCGCGCTGCGCGGTCTCCGCCTGCCGCTTCCTCGCTTCACCCTGGAAGTGGACGTCGAGCTGCACGGCCGCGTCGCCGGCATCTTCGGCGCCTCGGGCGCGGGCAAGACGTCGCTGCTGGAGCTGATCGTCGGCCTCCGACGGCCGACCGCGGGGACCGTGCACCTTGAGGGCCGAATGCTCTCCGACGTGGCAGGGCGAAATTTCGTGCCGCCCGAGCGGCGGCGGATCGCCTACGTGCCGCAGGATGGCGCGCTCTTCCCCCATCTCTCGGTGCGGACGAATCTCTTGTACGGTGCCCCCAAAGGCGATAGGACCGGCGATAGGACCGGCGACGGCACCCGGCGACTCGGCGAGATCGCCACGGTGCTGGAGATCGCGCCGCTGCTCGATCGGGGCATCGCCGGGCTCTCCGGCGGCGAGCGCCAGAGGGTGGCGCTCGGTCGCGCTCTGCTCGCCGCGCCGGAACTGCTGCTGCTCGACGAGCCGTTCGCCGGGGTCGATCGCCCGCTCCGCGGCCGGATCTTGCCGGTGCTCGCCCGCATCCGCGACGAGTTGCGGGTGCCGATGCTCTACGTCAGCCACGAGCCGGAGGAGATCCTCGCCCTGTGCGACGAGGCGCTACGTCTGGACCGGGGACGGATCGTCGCCCATGGCACTCCGGCGGAGGTCTTGGCGGAATCGGCGATCACCCTCTGAGGCGTTCCAGCAGCAAGACGGTCCAGTCGTCTTCCAAATCGACCGAGGTCGCGGCTCGCACCTGTTCCAGAAGACCGTCCAGCCAAGCGGCGGGGTCCGACAGACTCGGTGAATTTCCCGGATCGATCAACTCCGCGAGGGCGGTATAGCCCAGCGGTTCGCCCCCCTTCCCGGGTGCCTCGGGCAGGCCATCGGTCAGAAAAAGCAATCGGTCACCGGGCGCGAGGACGATCTTTCGAGATTGGTACTCCACCTCGCGCCGCATTCCCAACGGCAAGCGCGGTCCCGGGCATTCGACCGGCCGCGCCGGTCCGGACAGCGAAAGAAGGTAGGGGTCCGGCAAGCCGGCGTTGGTGAACTCGAGCGCGCCGTCGGCCGGATCGTACCGGGCATACGCCAGGGCGACGAATTCGCGCGGCGACAGCTCGGCGGCCAGCCGTCGATTCAGCTCGCGGAGCGCCTGTTCCGGGGATCTCTCCGCAGCCAAGAAAGGCAGAATGGCCTTCACCGAAGCCATGATCAGGGCCGCCGCCATCCCCTTGCCCGCCACGTCCGCCACCACCAAACCGAGCGTGCCGTCGGCCAGCGGGAAGACGTCGTAGAAATCGCCGGCCACCACCCGCGCGGGGAGGTTGCGCGCGGCGATCCGGTAGCCGTCCCCCTCGATCTCGGACGGCGGCAGCAACCGGCTCTGCAGGCCTCGCGCGAGATGCAGCTCGCGCTCGGCGAATTCGACTTCCTTGACGCGGGCAACGCTCGCCGCCAGCCGGTCCCTCAAGTAATCGAAAGTGTAGATCAACAGGCCGACCACGAGGGCGATCCCGCCGCCCATGACCAACAGCGGGTAGAGCAGGGTCCGCCATGGAAAATCGACGGGGTCCCCAAGCGCGAGAACCTCGCCGGTCACCACCAACAGATAGCCGGAAATTCCGGCCACGAAGAAGATCCCGGCCAGCAGGCCGAACTTCCGGCCGCCTTCCCAGAGCACGATCCATGGCCAGAGCAGATGGATGAGGATCTGCGCGATCGAATAGATCAACAGGGAGACCAGCACCGAGAGGGCGACCTGTTGAAAGGGCGGGGGGAAGCCCCGTCCAAGGTTCGCCACGATCGCCACCCCGAAGCCGATCACGATGCAGACCAAGACATTCCGCCCCAAGATCTCCAGCCGAAGGCGGGGGCGGCGGGTCGTGGGTGAACCGGGTGCTGACATGGGTCCTTCCATCCGTGGTTTACGGAGCGCCGCGAGAAGAGTTTCCCTCGGGCGGCGCCTGCCCGGCGGCTCCCTTACAGCAACGTCCCGCGCAGCAGCAAGCTCGCCATCGTGAAGTAGATGACGAGGCCCGTCACGTCCACCAGGGTGGCGACGAACGGCGCCGAGGCGCTCGCGGGATCGAAGCCCAATCGGCGCAGAACGAGCGGCAGCATCGAGCCGCAGATCGTGCCGAACAGGACGACGCCCACGAGGCTGAACGCGACGGTCGCGGCCACGAGAAGGTAGTGCTCGCCATAGCTGCCGAAGACCTTTTGCCAGGCGACGATGCGGGTGAAACCGATCACCGCGAGCACGGTGCCGAGCACCAGTCCGGCCGACAGCTCGCGGCGGACGACCCGCCACCAGTCTCGCAGGCGCACTTCGCCGAGCGCCATCGCGCGCACGACAAGGGTCGAGGCCTGGGAGCCCGAGTTGCCACCGCTCGAAATGATCAGAGGCAGGAAAACCGCGAGCACGACCGCCTTGTCGATCTCTTTCTCGTAGAACGCCATCGCGGTCGCCGTGAGCATCTCTCCCAAGAACAGGGCGGAGAGCCAGCCGGCCCGCTTCTTGACCATCGCCCAGAAACCGATCTGAAGGTACGGCTCGTCGAGCGCGGCCTGGCCGCCCAACTTCTGGATGTCCTCGGTTGCCTCTTCTTCGGCGACGTCCGCCACGTCGTCGAAGGTGACGATGCCTTTCATCCGCTGCTCGCCGTCGACGACCGGAATCGCGATCAGGTCGTAGCGCGAGAACAGCTGGGAGACCTCTTCCTGATCGGTCTCCTCAGGAATCGTCACCAGGTCGTCCGCCGGCACCATCAGGTCGCGGACCAGGACCTCGCCGGTCGCGGCAAACAAAGAGCGGAACGAGACGACGCCGAGCAGACGCTGCTCGGCGTCGAGCACGTAGGCGTAATAGATCAGCGCGGTCCGGTCGCGCGACTGGCGGCGCAGGTAGCGCAGCGCCTCTTCGACCGTCATGTCGGGGCGCACGCGCGAATACCGCGGGCTCATCAGGCCGCCCGCTTCGTCCTCGGCGTAGGCGAGGAGAGCGCGGACCTCGCGCCGGGCGACCTCGTCGAGCAGAGAAAGAAGCTCGTCGCGCAGCTCGGCGGGCGCCTCCTGCAACAGGTCGGCCGCGTCGTCCGGTTCGTAGGAGCGCATCCAAAGCCGGCGCTCGACCAGCGGCAGCGAGGCGAGCAGCATCGCCT
>DATMZU010000567.1:0-2009 GCA_035607435.1 Thermoanaerobaculia bacterium
GCACGGGTCGATTTTTCCGGCAAGACGCTTGGCATGCTGACGCCGCCGCAAGAGGCGACGGCGCGCGAGATCGAGCTCGAAGGAACGCCGATCCAGCCGGCGACTCTGGTGGCCAGCGGTTCCGGCCTCATCCGCAAACTGACCGCGCGCCGCCTCGAAGGGCGGATGATCGACGGCGTGATGAAGACCGCGCGCGGGGTGACCGGCGTCGATCTGATCGAGACTCTGGCGACCCGGAAAGGCCAGCCTCCGGTCCCCGCCCGGACGGCGCACGCGCTCGGGGTGCTGGCCAATTTCAGCCCGAGCGGCCAACTGGCCGAGGCGATCCTGCGCCAGGACGTCCGGTTCACCGACGGCAAGACCAAGGCGCGCGGCGACCGCGCGGTGCTGCAGCTCGACTCGGGCCAGGGGGAGTTCTACGGCGCCCCGGTCGAAGCGGAGAGCGAGCGCGGGCGGATGACCGGGCCGCACGTGGTGTGGGAAAAGAAGAGCGGGCTGCTGCGCGCGGACGGAGGAGTGCGGGCGCTGCTCACGCAGACCCAAGAGGCGGGGCTCGCCGGGTCGGCGCTCGGCTCGGGCAAAGGGCCGATCTGGGTCGATGCGCGCGAAGCGTTCTATCGCACCAACCCGCAGTCGTTCCTGTTCCGCGGCGCGGTGCGCGCCTGGCGCGGCAAGGATCTTCTGCTCGCCGACGAGCTGCGTGGCGACAAGACGGAAGATCGGCTCTACGCGAAGGGGAGCGTCAAATCCCTCTGGGTTCCCGAAGACGAGGACAAATCTTCAGGCAAGCCCCAGGAGCCGATCGAGGTCGTGGCGGCCGAGATGGTCTACAGTCAGACCGGCCGAAAACTCGAATACGGCGGCGGCGTTCGAGTGATCCAGACCTCGCGGACGCTCGCGTGCAAAAATCTGGAAGTCGATTTGAAGGAAGACAAAAAGGCCGAGAAAATGATCTGCACCGGCGACGCCCGGTTGAACGATCCGAAGAGCGGCAAGACGATTACCGGCGAGCGGGCGGTGTACTCCGTCGATGCCCGGCAGATCGACTTTTCCGGCACGCCCGGCGCGCCGGTCAAAATGCGCGACAAGGACGGCAACCAAATCCAGGGCGGACAGGTGGTCTACTTCATCGACGGCGGCAAGGTCGAGATCAAAGGCAAATCGGGGCTCGCGGCTGCGCCTCCAGCCACCCCGGCTCCGCCCGCCACGGAAACGCCGACCAAACCGCCGACGAAACCGTCCACGGGCCGCGAGGGGGGCCGATGACCGAAACCACCGCCAGCCGCGATCCCCACCGGGAGCCGAACGGCGAGCAGCCGCAGACTCTCTCGACGGCGAATTTACGCAAGGTCTATCGCGGCCGCGCGGTGGTCGCGGACGTCTCGATCGACGTCGGCCCCGGCGAGATCGTGGGCCTCCTGGGTCCCAACGGCGCGGGCAAGACGACGACCTTCTACATGGTGGTCGGATTGACGAAGCCGGACGACGGCTCGGTCTTTCTGGGCGAGGACGACATCACCGAGCTGCCGATGTACCTGCGCGCCCAGCGCGGCATCAGCTACCTGCCGCAGGAGCCGTCGATCTTCCGCAAGATGACGGTGGAAAACAACCTGCGGGCGGTGTTCGAGACGCTCGACCTCTCGCACGCCGAGCAGGAGCGCCGCATCGACCAGCTGATCGCCGATTTCGGCCTCGGCAAAGTCCGCAAGAGCAAGGGCTTCACCCTCTCGGGAGGAGAGCGGCGGCGGGTGGAGATCGCCCGCGCGCTGGTGATCAGCCCCTGGTATATCCTGCTCGACGAACCCTTTGCCGGCATCGACCCGATCGCGGTCATCGACATTCAACGGATCGTCCGGCATCTCAAGAAGATGGGCATCGGCGTGCTGATCACCGACCATAACGTCCGCGAGACTCTGAAGATCACCGATCGGGCGTACATCATCAACAACGGATCCATCTTGAAGTCGGGAACCCCCAAAGAGCTGGCCGCCGATCCACAGGTGCGCAAG
>DATMZU010000580.1:0-5634 GCA_035607435.1 Thermoanaerobaculia bacterium
TCCGCTCCGCGCCAGGCCGCCCCGCAGAGTGCCAAGGCGCCGAAGGTGGAAGAGAAGGTGCCCGAGCCACCGACCGCCGAAGAGCAGGAGCTGCTCGACCGCCTGCGCCCCGAGCTGGCGCCGATCCTCCGGGGCGTCCTCGCGGCGCACCCCGCCGAGGTCGAAAAGTACCGCGCGGGCAAAACCGGCCTGCTCGGTTTTCTCATCGCCCAGGCGATGAAGCAGATCGCGGCCGCCGAGGCCGGCGGCGGCCAGGCGAGTCCGAAACTGATCAACCTGCTGCTGGTGGCGGAGATCGGCGCGCCGTAGGCCTTCCGGCCGGGCGCCCGCGCTCAGCGGCTTCGACTTCGGAGGGGACTCCGGATGCTCCACTGGAAAGAAGGTTGGCTGCGGGCCAGGACCGCGCTTCTCATCGTCGTCTTCGCGATCTTCGGCTGCGGGGCTTTCTTCCTCGGCCTCGAGCTCGCGGGATTGGACGATTGCCGGGCCTTCCCCGGCGCCGCATGGAAAGGGCTCTGCGGCCGGTTCGGTTCGATCGTCGCGGCCGCACCGCTGATCCTGATCGGAGCGGCGCTCATCGCCTTGCTCTTCATCGGCCCTCGATGGCTCAAGGAACCGCCGACGCCTCAGCTGCGAATGACCCGGCGGTCGCGCCTTGTGGCCAAGGTGTTCTTCACCCTCCTCGGCCTCGGGATCATCGTCGACGGCGTTCTGCTCGCAACCGGCGTCCAGCCCTGCTCCGACCTCAAGGTCGACTCGGTCCAATATCGCGCCGTGGGCGACGGCCTGGCGAAGATCTGCGAGACCTTGGGGCCGGCGATCCCCGCTTCGTTCGCCGTGCTCTTCGGAGCCCTGATCCTGCTGGGGATCTACAAGGGAATGTTCGACGGCGAGTGACCCGAAGTAGCTGATTCGAGGTGGAGCTCGACCCAGGGATTGACACCCTCCGCCATCTGTATATACTCAGCATATGGATATGCACAGCACGGGCTTCGTGATCTCGCAGACCGACGGCCGTCCGATGTACCTGCAGATCATCGAGCAGATCAAGCAACGGATCGCGGTCGGCGACTGGGCGAAGGGGGAAGAGATCCCTTCGATCCGCCAGTTGGCCGTTGCCCTTCAGGTGAGCGTCATCACGGTGAAGCGCGCTTACCTGGAGCTGGAACGGGAGGGCGTGATCGTCACCCGTCACGGCAAGGGATCGACGGTCGCCGCCGATCCGGATCTGGGACCTCGCCTCTACGAGCGCGAGCTGGCGCAGCACCTCGACCAGGCCGCGCGGATCGGCGACCTGCTGGGGATTTCGCCCAAAGATCTGCAAAACCGCCTGCGCGACGCGATCCAGTCCTACCTCTCATCGAACCGCTCAACCGCGGAGGAGCCATGAGCGACCTCGCCGTCCATTTTTCGGGCGTAGGAAAGACCTACCCCCATTTCACCCTCGACGACATCCACCTGGAGCTTCCCACCGGGAGCATCCAGGGATTCATCGGCGCAAACGGCGCCGGCAAATCCACCACCCTGCGCATTCTGATGGGGCTCGTCCACCAGGACCGCGGCACCGTCCAGGTGCTCGGCCATTCCATGCCGGCAAGCCAGGTGGCCGCCAAGCGCGACATCGGCTATGTCTCGGAAGACCTGCGCCTCTACAAAGCCGCGACGCTCGCCTGGCACATGTCGTTCGTCCGCTCGATCTTTCCCGGCTGGGACGCCGCCTACGCGGAGGAGCTCGCCCGGCGCTTCGACCTCAAGCCGGAGCAGAAGATCAAAGGGCTCTCCCACGGCCAACGGGTCAAAGCCGCGCTGCTGCTGGCACTCGCCCGGCGCCCTCGGTTGCTGGTGCTCGACGAGCCGACGACCGGGCTCGACCCGGTCGCCCGGCACGAGGTGCTCGGCGCGCTCACCGAGGTCCTCGCCGACGAGCGCCGCACGGTCCTGTTTTCGTCGCATAACACGCTCGACGTGGAGCAGATTTCGGACCGGATCACGTTCATCGACCGCGGCCGGATCCTCGACTCGGACGACAAGGAAAGCTTTCTCGACCGCTGGCGCAGAGTCCGGCTCGAAGTCCCCGCGAACGCCGTTCTGCCGGAAGTTCCAGGGATCGTCGATGCCACCCGCAGCGGCCGGCTCGCCGTGGTCACCACGGACCACTACCAGCCCGATCTGGCCGCGGCGTATCAAAAGGCAGGAGCCACCGTTTTCGCCGTGGAGGCGATGACGCTCGAAGAGATCTTCGTCGCCGACGTCCGCAGCAGGCGGGAAAGGAAAGCCGCATGACCCCCTCGACCCTCACGACCGCTGCGGCGGCAACCTCCGGACCGAGCGCCGGATCGATGGATTTCGCCATGATCAAACGACTCGTCTTGAAAGACTGGTATTTCCTGCGCGGGCCGATCCTCGGCTATCTCGCAGCTGGCGCGCTCGCCCTGGCCCTCGTGTCCCAAGCGGGAGAAGGGACGTTCTTCGCCGGCAGCATCCTGCTGATCACGGTTCTGATCACGATCGGCATTCACCTCGCGATGGCGACCGTGGTCGAGGAGCGGAAGAACCAGACCCTGGCGTTCGTCATGAGCCTGCCCGTCTCGCCCGCGGAGTACACGACCGCGAAGATCTTCGCCAACCTGCTAATTTTCCTCCTGCCCTGGCTCGCTCTCCTGGTCGGCAGCTTCGCGGTCATCGCGGGCAACGCGGCCCTGCCGGACGGGCTGATTCCGTTCACCGGAATCGTCCTCCTGGAGATCTTCGCCAGCTCGTTCCTGATCCTGGCCGTCGCCCTGATCAGCGAGTCGCAGAGCTGGACGATCGGCGCGATCGTGTTCGGAAACCTTTTCTTCCAGGGCTTCCTGTACTACGTCTCGCACATTCCCAGCATCGGCCAAACGATGAACGGACCGCGCATCGTCTGGAGCCCGGCGGCCGTCAACCTGCTGGTCGGAGAGATCGTCTCGATCGCCCTGATGGTCGGCCTCACCTTCTGGCTGCAATCGCGGAAGACGGACTTCCTCTGACCATGAACCGAACCGCCAGAATCTTCCGCCGGTCTCTCCTCGTCCTCGGCGGCCTCGTGGGTCTCACGTTCACCACGGCGTTCGTGATGATCTTTCTCGGCGATCCGCAATTCGGTCCGCCGCCTCCGATGTCTCCCGAGGCGATGGCCGCTTTCGTCGCCCGTTACGAGCAGGTCTACCCGAGCGAAACGAGTCGCTTCACGATGCGGGACGGCGTTTCGCTCGCCGCGCATCGCTTCGCGGCGAATTCAGACACCACGATCCTCCTCGTCCACGGCATCCTCGGCAGCAGCCTGGAGATGAACCGCCCCGCGGGCCTCTTGCGAGAGGCGACCGGCGCGAACGTCGTGACGCTCGACCTGCGCGGCCACGGCGCCTCGGGAGGAGCGCCCGGCGACATCTCTTACATCGGCCAATACGAAGACGATCTCGCCGACGTGGTGGCGAAACTCCGCGCCGGGCGGCCGCACGGTCGGGTCCTCCTCGCCGGGCATTCGATGGGCGGCGGCATCATCCTGCGCTATGTCACGCGATCCGGCGTCCCGCCCGTCGATGGCTATCTCCTGTTCGCCCCGTACCTCGGCGCCAAGTCCCCCACGACGCCGCAGGAATCGCAACCCGGCGAAGACGCGTTCCTTCGACTCCACCTGCCGCGCACGCTCGGGCTCGCGCTGTGGAACGAGGTCGGCATCACCGGATTCAACGGCCTGCACACGCTGTTCTTCAACCTGCCCGCCGAGTTGCCGCTCACCTCATACAGCTATCGGGCGATGGCCGGCAACGCGCCGGAAGATCACGCCCCGGCGCTCGCCCGGATCGAAGCGAGCGGCCGGCCGCTCCTGGTGCTCGTCGGCCGCCGCGACGAAGCGTTCCGCGCGGACCAATACGCGGCCGCGCTGGGACCGGAGAAGAAGGCGCTCCGGCTCATCGACGGCGCGAGCCACGACGGGGTTTTGACCGATCCACAAGCGCTGCGGGCGGTCGGCCGATGGCTCGGCGGCCACCCCGCGGCGCCCGCAGCATCGGACCCACAACCCACCACCTGAAAAACGAAATCGCCCGGACCCGCCTTCGGCCCCGAGTTTCTCGGAGACGAAGGCGGGGACCGGGCGACGAGGTCGACCCCGGAGGAAACCGTTACTTCTTCTTGGTGTCCTTCGGTTTGTCGGCCGCACCCTTGACGGCGGCCTTCTTCGGCTTCTTGGTCTCTTTCTTCTGCGCGTTATTGCCTTTTGCCATGATCCCCTCCTGGCGGTCGCCGTCAAGGTGCAGCTTACGTTGGGCACCGCGGAGAGATTGTACACGGGGCCATGTGAGGTTGCGCCTTGCCTCTATACTTCTCGCGGATGACGTCGCCGCCCGCCGGAACCGCCGCTCTCGACCTGCTCCGTGCGGCGCGCCGGATTGGCTACGTCTTTTCCGGCGGCTCCATGCGATGCGCGTTCCAAGTTGGCGCGCTTGAAACGTTGCGCCACCTCGGGATCCGGCCGGCGCTCGCGATCGGCGTTTCCGCCGGAGCCTGGAACGCCGGAGCGGTGGCGGCCGGCACGGACGGGCGCCTCCGTTCCTACTGGCGGGCGTTCTTGCGCATGCCGTCGGTCGATCTCGGCAATCTGCTGCGCGACGGCTCGCCGTTCCGCTATGCGGAGATCCACCGCCGCAATTTCCGGCGCTACATCGGGGTCGCCCGCCTCGCTCTCCCCGAAGCGTTACCGCTCTATGTCGGAGTCACCCGCCTGTCCGACCGGCTGCCGGTGCTGTTCGAGGCGCGAGAGGTGCCCGATCCGTTCGCGCTTCTTCTGGCCTCGAACTACCTGCCGCCGTTCTACACCCGGGCGCCGAGGCTTCACGGAGTTCGGTACGGCGACGGCGGGCTGTCCGACAATCTTCCCTACGAGCGGGCGTTCGAAGAAGGATGCGACGCGGTCGTGGTGTTCGCCAACAAGGGAGAGAGCGAGGGAGACCTGTGCCGCAGCCCGCGCGACTCCGAGCACCGGCCGCCCCCCGACCTGGCCCAAAAGATGGTGATCCTGCGACCCCGCCACCGCCTGCCGATCGGCTTCGTCGAGCGGGAATGGGGAGTGGTCGCCCGCACCATGGAGATCGGCCGCCTGAGGGCACGCGAAGTGCTGCTCGGCGAGCGCCACCCCGAGACCGAAGCCCGGGCGGAGGGTCGCGCCCCGACGGCGATCCTCGCCGGCCTGCTCCGCCGCAGGCGTCGGCCGCTCGACTAAAAGCTGACTCAGGGCGTTGCCCTGGGCTGAGATGACGCGACCTTTCAGGCCGCAAAAACAACCCGGCGTGGAGCTCTTTACGGCCTGAAGGGCCGTGTTCCCTCAGCCCAGGGCAACGCCCTGGGTCCGGGGGGGTCGGGGGGTGAGGCTGACGCGGAACCTCTGAGAGCCGGCTGGCCGGCCGGGCGATTTGACCGCCTTCCTACGCCTGCTCTATGCTCAGCCGCGCGTTTCCGTCGGGGCGTAGCGCAGCCTGGTAGCGCACCTGCCTTGGGCGCAGGGGGTCCCCAGTTCAAATCTGGGCGCCCCGAAATCAATCGCAGGGATACTCTCCCCACGATGACGGTGACGGGCTGCGTGCCTCGGCTGCCTGTAGCTCAGATGGA
>DATMZU010000581.1:0-5267 GCA_035607435.1 Thermoanaerobaculia bacterium
CACCGAGATCGACGGTTCGGTCCGGTTGGGCGACGTCCACAAGGGGATGCGGAAGGTCATCGTCGAGAGCGACTCGGGCGACATCCGCGAGTACCTGGTGCCGCGCTCGATCCACATCAACGTGCAGGAAGGCGAGCGGATGCGCGCCGGCGATCCTCTGATCGACGGTCCGATCAACCCGCACGACGTTCTGCAGGTCTTGGGCGAGAAGGAGCTGCAGCGATACCTGACCGACAAGATCCAGGAGGTCTACCGGTCGCAGAGCGTCGCGATCAACGACAAGCACATCGAGGTGATCGTTCGCCAGATGATGCGCTCGGTCAAGATCGAGGAGGTCGGCGACACGGAGTTCCTGATCGACGAGCAGGTGGATCGCTGGAAGTTCGGCGAAGAGAACGACCGAGTCATCGCAGCCGGCGGTCGTCCGGCGGTCGGTCGTCCGCTCCTCCTGGGCATCACGAAGGCCAGCTTGTCCACCGAAAGCTTCATCTCGGCCGCAAGCTTCCAGGAGACCACGCGAGTCCTCACCGAGGCGGCGATCAGCGGCAAGATCGACTACCTGCGGGGGTTGAAGGAGAACGTCATCGTCGGACGGGTCATCCCGGCCGGCACCGGCATGGCGCACTACGCCAACTTCCACATGGAAGAGGAGCAGTTCGAGCACGAGCAGGAGGCCGAGGAGGAACTCTTCTTCGAATTCGGAGACGAAGAGATCCGCACGCTGCCCCAGGAAGTGCTCGAAGCCGAGTAACGCTTCGGTTCGCTGCAAGAGAATCACGACGGCCGGCCCGCGAGGGTCGGCCGTTTTTCGTAGGTGAGGTAGAGAGTCGCGACGCATGAGAACCCTTCTCGCCCGCCTGCTCGGCGGCCTCGCCGCTCCGCGGTGGCCTTGGTTTGCGGCACTGTTCGCAGCCCTCTTAATGCTGCCTTCGCTCAACGTCGGCTTTCAGCTCGACGATTTCCCGCAGCGGCTGATCTGGTTGGGGCAGACCGAGATCCCGATTCATCCGTTGAACGCCTTCGCCTCGGTGGACGGTTCAGCAGCCACAAACGCGACATTCCGGGATCTCGGGTTCACGCCCTGGTGGTCGCCTTCCGATCTCAAGTTCGCGTTCTGCCGGCCGCTCTCGGCGGCCACGCATTGGCTCGATTTCCAGCTCTGGCCGGAGCAGCCGGTGCTGATGCATCTGCAAAGCCTGGTGTGGCTCATGGCAATGGTGCTCGCCGGGAGCTTCGCCTATCGACGGATCTTGGGTCGTGAGCCAGGGTCTCTACCTTGGGTTGGTGGTCTCGCGGCGCTGTTGTTCGCGCTCGACAATTCGCACGCCCTTCCCGCCGCGTGGCTCGCGAACCGGAACGCCCTGATCGGCGGGACGTTCGGGCTCCTTGCTCTCGTCGCGCACGATCGATGGCGCCGAGACGGTTGGCGGGCGGGAGCCCTATGGGCGCCGGTTCTCTTGGTGCTCGGCCTGCTGTCGGCCGAAATCGCGCTGGGTGCCGCGGCGTTTCTGTTCGCCTATGCGCTGACGATCGAGGAGGGGCCGGTCTCGCGCCGGATCGCTTCGCTCGGTCCGATTCTCCTGGGCCTCGGCGCCTGGGCGGTGTACTACAAGCTCGCGGGATATGGGGCCCGCGGGTCGGGACTCTACGTCGATCCTGGCTCCGAGCCGATCCGCTATCTGGGAGCCCTCGGGGATCATCTTCCCGCCCTCTGGATCGGCACCTGGACGCCGTTTCCGGCCGATGTGGCGAACGCGTTCGCCGGTCACGAGCCGACCTTCGTGACGATCGCCTTGATTCTTGCGGTGGGCCTCGGCCTTCTCTTCTGGCCGCTTTTGAAGAGCGATCGGGCCGCTCGCTTCTTCGCACTGGGCATGCTCCTCTCGCTGATTCCTTCGGCAGCGACGACACCTTCCAATCGGCTCCTCCTGTTCGCCAGCTTCGGCGCGCTCGGCTTGATCGCCCAACTCGCTGGACGGAGAACACCGACCCGATGGGCGACCGCCGGGCTCGTCACTTTGCTGATCTTCCACCTGCCGCTCGAAATCCTCGCCGCGCCGTTCCACGCGACGTCACCGCGGCAGCTCGGCGATCCAGTGCTCGCGGCCATGACCAGCTTTCCGAGCCCTCCGGAGGTGGTGGGGCAGGATGTCTACGTGCTCAATCCGCCCGACTACCTGATGAACCTCAGCTACGTCCCGGCGATCCTGCACTACCAACATCGGCCGCTGCCGCATCGGGTTCGCGGGCTGGCGGCCGGGCCGGTGGCCTTGTCGGTGGAACGTCCGGATGCCCAAACGCTGACCCTCGCAGCGCGGGAAGGCTTCCTCCGCGGCCCGCTCGGCCGTTTGTTTCGCAGCGAGGTTCGGCCTCTCCATGTCGGAGACCGGGTCGAGCTACCGGGCGTTACGGCCCGCGTTCTTGCAACGACGGCGGACGGCGCGCCCTCGCGCGTCGAGTTTCGGTTCGATCGGCCGCTCGAGGATTCTGCGCTTCGCTTCTTGATCTGGAAGGACGACGGCTACGCGCCGTTCGGATTGCCGAGAGTGGGGGAGCGGGTCGAGATCCCCGCGCCGCGCGGAGCGTTCGAGCGGCTGGCGGGGTAGCCTCAGGCGGTTGTTGGCCACGCTGCGTACGCCGTGCCTCCACCGTCTCGGGCTCGGCGGGTCCGCGCAAAGATCACGATCGCGGTATAGCCGGAAGCTACGAGGCTCAGCACGATGAGGAAACCCAACTTCGCCACCGTCGGATTGGCGGACAGCATCAGGACCGCCAAGCCCGTCCCCACCACCAGCACGTTGGCCGCGACCCGGAGAAAGACGGCTCCGGGTCCTCCTTCCACCGATTCCCGGTCGAAAGCCAGGTGGATGCCGTAGTCGAGGCCGACGCCCACTCCCAGGGCCAGGAAGGACGAGGTGGCGACTCCCATTTCGATCCCGAGCCAGCCGGCCGCCCCCAGGGTGAGGAGCAGAGCCCAGACGTTGGCCGCGATGCATTTCAGGGTCAGCCCCCAGCGGCCCGAGGTGAATCCCAGAGCCAGCAGGGAGACGACTAGGGAGAGCCCGACCGAAATTCCCTGGTTGGTGACGATCGATTCGATCAGGACGGCTCCCCGTTCCGCGCTGCCGCCAATGCTTGCGGTGACCTCCCTCGAAGGAAAGTGGCGGCGCGCCGCGGCCGCCAGAGCGTGGTGAACCCGGGTGGCCGTCGCGTAGTCGTCGCTCGACACGCCGAACATCAGCCGGGTCGCCTTCTCGTCCCGATCCAGAAAAAGACGCTCCAAAGGCTGCTCGTTGAAGATCCGGTAGGTTTCGAGCACCCGCGTCACTTCGAGGCGGGAAGCCGGGATCGGCGGCCGCTGGGCGGCGGGGTCTCCCAGCTCCCAGGCCCGGTCGAGCACCAGATCGACGATCGAGATCGAGGCGGTCACGGACGGTGTAGCCGCGACCTCCCGTTGCAGCCGTGACAAGGCTGCCAACAGCTGGGGCTCGCTCCACGAGCGGGAATCCCGGCGGGTGAGCATGAGGTCGAATTGATAAATCCCCACCGATTCTTTTTCGAACCAGTGGACGTCCTCGACGACCGGATGGTCGGGCCGAAAGTTGTGGGTCCAGCCGTCGCCGATGTGGAGCCGCAAAAGGCCGGGGAGAAGGAGCAGGGAGAGCCCGAGAGGAAAGGCCCGACTGCGCAGGAAGGGCACGGCCGCTTCGAGCGACCAGGAGCGTTCGCTCCAGCGCGGCTTGGCGCGGACGGGCACCAGGGCGAGGACGAGGGGCACCAGGGTGACGCTGATCACCCAGGAAATCCCGAGGCCGATGCCGGCGAGGAGGCCGAACAGCCGCAGGGCCGGAGCATCGGTCGCGAGAAACGAGGCGAACCCGATGATCGTCGTGAGGGTGATCGCCGTGCAGGGAAAAAACAGGCGGCGCAGAGTCTCCCAGGCGAGCGCCGAAGCCGTGCGGTTCGGGTAGACGGCCCGCAGGCGCAGGAACTCGCCGAACATGTGGATCTCGTCCGCGATCCCCAGGACGGTGATGAGCACCGGGATCATGGCGGTCATCAGCGACAACGGCTGGCCGAGCCGCGCGAGGATGGCGAGCGTCAGGACGACCGTGGCCACCGACTGCACCACCGCCAGAGAGACCAGCACCCAGGAACGGAAGAGAATCCAGAACAGGAGGCCGATCAGCGCGAAGCTCCAGGGAAGCAGACGCAGAAGGTCGGCAAAAATCGACGATCCCAACGCGTTGAGCACGATCTGTCGGCCGATCCACCGAACACGGTAGGCTCCCGGCCTGCGGGCGTCGAGATCGGCGGCGGCCTGTTGCACCAGCGGTACGATCGATTCCACCCCCGCGGCGGAAAAGGCCGGAAATTCGAGGAAGACCGCATGGCGCGACCGGCCGGCCGCGATCTGGCCGGTCACCGCGGTCGTGCGTAGCGCCCGGTCGATCCAGGCGGCATCGGGCGGGTGGAGAAGATAGGGTTCGCCGGGCACCGGCTCCCGGCGGAAACGCGCCCGGTACAGCCGATCGAGCATCAGCCGGTCGAGGTTGACCTCGGTCGCGATCCGCGACATGAAAAACCGGACGTCCTCGCGAAAGAGAGGGTCCGTAATCACCTGCCGCAGTCCCTCGACGGCGATGACGATCCGGTCGTCCGAGCCAAACGTCGTGCGCACCGCCTCATCTACCGCCAGGACCTGGCTCCGCCGCGGGAGGAATTCCAGGTCGTTGACTTCGATCTTCAGGTTCCGGAGCGGCAACGCGAGGAGTCCGGTCCCGACCGCGGCCGCGACGAGCGCTCCGGCAAGGAGCCAACGGAATGGGCCGAGAGGTCGCATCAGGAGCCCGCTCCCGCTCCGGCGGCCTCGGCGCAGAAGATCTCGACCTCGGCGCCCGGTCCTTGGGCGTTCAGCTCGCCCGGGTCGAGGAAATCGCCATCTCCGTCGTCATCGTCGAGCAGTCCGTCGGGTCGGAAGGACCAGGTTTCCTCCCCGCCCGCTCCCGGACGGCCCGGTTGGCCCATAGTCAGCTCTTGCCATCGTTGCGTGGAGATCGCTCGCTCGAACCAGTGATCGGCGGAGATCCGTAGGAACATCCGGCACCGGGAGAGAGCCAGAGGAGAGGAGGCGGTGATCGCGTGTCCTTCGAGGAAGCTCAGGCGCTCGTCGCTCTTCTCGGGGATCACGGGGAGTTCCCGCCAGGAGGGAGCGGCGACCGGAAAGACCAATCCGCCGGGATCGATCACGCTGGTAAAGTCATTGG
>DATMZU010000594.1:0-4292 GCA_035607435.1 Thermoanaerobaculia bacterium
GGAAGATCCCGCGACGTTCGCCGAGGACCCTGTCGCGGCCGGGCTCGACAGCTGGTGGCGGCGGCGCGATCCCGTGCTCGAAGACCTAGGTCCCGACGGCCAACCGCGCAAGCGCCGGTTCGTCACCCGAGCGTTCGTCGCGGGCGAGGCGGCGCGCACGTTGTTCGGCTTCGAAAGCCGCGCGGCGTCGGGCACCCCCGCGCGGCCGGCGCGACTGGCCGGCACCGCCGATCTTTCTTCGGGGGTCGATCTCTCCACCCGAAAGCTGATCCGCCTCGGACTCGACGGCGAGGCGGCGCAGGAGATCGATTGCGCGGGAGCCCGGCCGCGAGCGACGACGCTCGATGAGATCGCGGCCAAAATCAACGCGGTGTTCCCAGGGGCTCCGAGCGCGGCGGCCATCGCGACGCACGACGGCCGGCGCCTCACGCTCACCTCGCGCACGACGGGTGCCGCGAGCCGCATTTCGTTCGATTTCGTGCCGCCGGAAGGCGACGCGCGGGATCTACTGTTCGGCCCCGGTCCGGCGGCGATTCCGGGCATCGCCGCGCTGCCCGCCGTGCTGACCGCGGAGGTCGCCCACGGCGGCGTCATCGATCTGTCGCGCCGCGCGCTGCTGCGGATTGCCATCGACGGCGGCGCCCCGGTGGAGATCGACGTCGAAGGTGCCGCGCCCACCGCGACGTTGCTGCCGGAAGTCGTGGGCGCTATCGAAGACGCGCTCCCCGGCGTCGCCTCGATCACCTCCGAGGAACGCTTGCGACTCACCTCTCCGACGACCGGTCCCGAAGCCCGAGTGGAAGTCCTGCCGCTGCGTACCATCGAGGTCGAAGAGTTTCCTCCCGGGGCGGCGGAGGCTCACGCGACCAAGCGCGCGGGAGAGCGGCTGACGATCGAAAACCGCGGCGCCTCCGAAATGGATTTCACTCTGTCGATTCACGCGCCGCGCGGCGCCTGGGCGCCCGGGTTCGCGAACCTCCGCGACGGGTGGCTGGTCCGCGCCCTCGTGGCCCTCGCGCCGGGCGAGACGATCCGCTTTGCGGGAGAGGGCGAAACGCTCGCGGCTTCGATCACCGGCACGGACGGCGCCATGCGGCCGGTCCCCGCGGATCTCCTGTTCGTCGGCGCGCTGGGCTTAGGGGGCGGTGCCGCCGCGCGCGCTCTGATCCTGCCGATTGGGATGACCGAGCTGATCCTGCTCGAAGGGCTCGCCGCCCGCTTCGACGCCGCGCGTTTCGACGAGGATCACTTCGCCGGGCCGCCGCCGCTCGTCGAAGGGCGGTTCGATCTCGTCCGGTTCGCTCCCGCCGTTCCGGCCAAAGATCCGGCCGCGCCGCTCTTCGCGCCGACAGCTCCCGGTTCGCCGCTCGAAGTGGAGGCGCATTGGATCGAGCACCGGCCGGGTTCGTTCGTCGTCCGACTTCCGCGCGATCTTCCCGCCCGCTTCGGCGGCCGGTTCGACGATGCGCGGTTTGGCTATCCGGAAGTGGAAAAGATCGAAGGGGCCGTCCTCGATGATGGCGACGCCCGCTCGATCCCGGCGCTCCTGCCGCCGCCGCCCGGCGTTTCGGCTTCGAAGCTGGTGACGGCGGTCCGCGTCGGCCGCGCGCCGATCGGCTTTACCGCGCATCGCGTGCCGTTCCGCTCGCCGCATTTCCTTTCCGGCGGCGGCCCGGTGCGCGCCTCGCGCCTTTACCTTTCGGAACCCGGCGTGCCCGACGTGATCGAGATCTCCGCCAACCGGCCCGGCGCCTGGGGCGACGAAATCTCGGTGGCAGTCCGGCCCGCCGGCCCTGCGCTCTGGGATCTGGAGATCCGCTTCGGCGGCGCGCGGTTCGAAAACGCCCGCCAGGCGGTTCTCGGCCCCCCGCTCGCTCCCGCCGCCCGCGACCCGCAACCGCCGGGGCCGCGCGGCATCCTTTCCGCCAAAGCCGCCGGGGTCCATGCGCGCGTGGTCCGCGACGGCGCCGAGCTTCCCGATCCTTCCTGATTTCGCCGACCGAACGCCTGATAGGAGAAACGCCATGCCCGCAGACACCGATCCTTACGTCCCCGCCAACCCCGGCGATCTGATCACCGCCGAGATGTGGAATTCGATGCAGTTGAAGATCAAGGCAGACATCGTGACGACGGTCGATCAAGAGATCGAGGAGATCACCGACGTTGATCACGCCGGCGATGCGAGCAAGCTCGACGGCAAGACGCCGCGCGAGCTGGCCGACGAGATCGTCGAGCGCGCGTTGCGCGAGCTTGCCCAGAAGTCCGGCTATCGGCGCATCCACACGGTCTTGAAAGCGGGCGACTTCCACAAGATCGAGCACAAGCTCGGCCTCGCGCCGCTGGTGGACATCTACCGGCTGGAGTATTTCCCCGTGGTCTACCGCGAGGACGACCAGACGTATCTGTCGTGGGCGACGTTCTACCTTCGCCATTCGAGCGAGTCGCGCATCCGCTTCAGCCCGCCGGCCCCCGCAAAGGCGGTCAGCGTCGAGCTGGAAGGCTCGTCCGGCCCGGCGTTCAAGCTCAAGTTTTCCGACCTCCTGGAGCGCTATCGCGTCGAGTTCGACGACGACAGCAGCCTCGACGATCTGGAGACCGAGTTCTGGCAGGCGTTCCTCGCCTCGCCGAACGAAGGGTTCGACGACAACCAGTATGGCCACTCCCCCTGGTTCGAGCGCTGCTGCAAAGAGAAAACGACCGTCAAGCAGCTCAAGAGGGCAGGAGACTGGGACGAGCTCTGGTTGCAGATGATGCCGGTCAAGCAGGCCGTGTTCCTGCCGTTCTTCGGCAACGTTTTCGGAGCCGCCGGGCCACAGGGGGAAGGGGCTCCCGATCCGGTCGTGGTCGATGTTTTCCATACCGATTTCGACACCACCGCGTTCGTGCTGCGTCCGAATCCGACGGTCACCTATTCCGAAGAGAAAGGCTGGCGCGACCGGCTTGGGCTTGGAGGAGCCGCGGAGGGCCGGGTGTCGGTGTTGCCGACGATCGCCGAGACCTTCCCGGATTCGGAGAAAGAACTGAAAGTGATGATCCTGCTCAAGGTCTGAGCCGGAGCGGCGAACGGAGATTTGCGAATGATCCTCCACACGGAATTCGACGGCGGCGCCGATCCTTTCGAAGGGCCGCGCGATCTCGTGCTCCGCGGGCTCCCGGCCGACGCCCGGGTGCTCGCGGCGCGCGCGACGATCGCCGCCGTCGATCCGAGCGGCGGTCGCGATCCGTTCGCCGAGGAGATCCGCTTTCCGGCGGCCGCCTCGGGTCCCCCCGCGGTGGGGACTTGGGGGGCGACGCAGGTGCGCGGCGCGGGCTTCGTCGAGATCGACCTCCACGCCCGGCGGGCGCTCGCGGGGATTACCGGCGGCGGCCTTTCGGGCGCGCGCCTGCTGGTCGATCTCGGCGGCAGTTTCGTCGCGATCGATCCGCAGGGCGCCTTCGCGCCCGCCGGAGGGCCGTTTCTGTCGCTCGTAAATGACGGGCCATTGCCGGGCGTTGCGGCGTCCCGGGTGCGGATCTCGACGAACCCGCCGTTCGGCGATCTCGGCGTGACCGCTCTACGCATCCGCAGCCTGCCGACGAACGTGACGTTCGGCCTCGCCGGTCGGCCGGCGCTGTTCTTCCAGGCGGGCGAGCTGGCCGGAGAGAGAACCACCGCGGACTTCGGTGAGTTGCTCGGCATCTACCTCGCGGAAAGCGGGAAGATCGAGAACGGCGTCTATGCCCTGCCGTTTGTGCTCCGCTCGGATTCGATCGCGCGACTGCGGGTTTCGATCGAGATCGAATATCTGCGCACCACGTCGATCCTGCCGGCCGGCCTGCCGGAAGCGAAGCTCGCCTACGACCTTGCCACCGTGCCGCGCGCGGGTTCGGCGGTGCTCGAAGTGGCGCTGCCGGCGGCGGCCGTGCCGGTCGCCGCGGCGAGCACGGGAAAATTCGCCGGTCCCTTTGGCGACTCCCGAATCGTTTGGGGACCGCTCGGCGATCTCGCGGCCGGAACGGCTGAAGAAACGATTCCGATCACCCCCACGCAATCCGCCGCGCAGCCTCTCGATCTACCCGATCGGCCGGAGGGATATCAGATCGTCGCGGTCGATCTGCGGCTCGCCGCGCTCGATCCGAAAGTAAAGCTCACGCTCGACCTGCGCGCCGACGACAGCGAGAAGCCGAGCGCCGAGTCTCTCCTCTCCGCTCCGGTGCCGTTCGAGCGGTCGCGTACGGGAGACGGCGACAACGTCTGGTTCTCGATCGAGCTGCCGCGACCGCTCACTTTGCGCGCCGCCGCCGATCGCAAG
>DATMZU010000616.1:0-2731 GCA_035607435.1 Thermoanaerobaculia bacterium
CGGCGATCTCGACGCCGCACAAAATGGCTTGCTCAAGGCCTTGGAGATCGAGGAGACGATCGCGCCGGAGAGCCCCAGGCTCGCGATTTGCCTGAGAGAGTTGGGGAGAATCGACATCGCTCGGGGCGACCTGATCACCGCTGAAGAGCGCTTCCGACGCGCGCTAGCCTTGAGCGAGCGGCAGAGGCAGAGCCCGCAGGTGGCGATTACCCTGCAGGACCTGGCGTCCCTGGACATGATCCGTGGCGACCTTGCGATGGCCGAAGAACGTCTTCGACGCGCGCTGGAAATCGACGAGAAGATCCAGCCCGAGGGCCTCGGCGTCGCCTTGACCTTACACTACTTGGGTCTCCTCGCCGAGAAGCGAGGAGAGATCGCGTCGGCCGAGGAGCACTATCGGCGATCCCTCCATATCCTGGAAAAGCGCGGAGGCGGAACCTACTTCATCGGTAGGGCCGTGTTTCAACTCCAGGACCAGGCGGTCGTCGAAAAACTCATGGGCAACCTGGCGCGAGCCGACGAGTCTCTGCGACGTGCCCTCGACATCCAGATGAGGATCATGCCGGAGAGCCAGAGCACGGCGGAGACCTGCTTTCAACGCGCCACCCTGGCGATCGAGCGCGGCGATCTGGCTCTGGCGGAAGAGATGCACGTTCGCGCACTCGCCATTCTGGAAAAACAGTCCCCGGGAAGCCTGGCATTCTCGGACAACTTGGAGGGCCTCGGAACCATCGCCTTCGAGCGCGGAGACCTGAGGAAGGCTGAGGAGCTCTTCCAGCGCGCCTTGACGATGCGCGAGAAGATGGCGCCGGGCAGCACTCAGGTGGCGCTGTCCTTGCACCATTTGGGTCAAGTCGACCGCCGGAAGGGCCGCCTTGCGATGGCTGTGGAGCACTTCTGCCATGCTACCGAAGCCTTCGACCAGCAGCGCAAGAAACTCGGCGGCACCAAAGAAGGAAGGGCCGCCTTCGGCGCCACGACAGCGGAGCCTTACCGCGATTGCCTTGCTGCACTGATGGACGTCGGCAGGCCGGAAGAGGCCTTTCGGATCCTGGAACGGGGGCGTGCCCGTTCGTTCCTCGACCTGTTGGCAGAGCGCGATCTGAGGTGGCCGGCCGATCTACCGCCTGAGCTCGCACGGGACCGGCAGCAGACAGACACGGAATATGACCGGGCGCAGGCGGCCCTCGGCCGTCTGAGCCCCGAGCGCGATCAGACAGAAGTAAACCGCCTGCTCGTCCGGCTCCGGGAGCTCCGGTCCCGACAGGAGGAAATCGCGACAAAAATCCGCCAAGTCGCGCCGCGGACCTCCGCGCTACAGGATCCGCGGCCTCTCGACCTGGCAGGTACCCGGGCCGTGCTTGATCCCGGCACTGTGCTCCTCGCGTGGTCTGTCGGCAAGGAGAGATCTTTCCTCTTCGTGGTCCAGCCGGCCGAAGCGTCTGGTCCAGGCCTCGAAGTCTTTTCCCTACCTCTCGGCGACAAGGCCTTGCGGGAGCGAGTGGCGTCCTTCCGTAATCTGATGCAACGTAGAGGATCGGACTCGAAGGCCATTCTCACTCAGGGTCGGGAGCTCTACGACATCCTGCTTCGACCCGCTGATGCGCGGATAACTGCGGCCGCACGGCTTCTCATTTCTCCTGACGGCCCTCTTCACACGCTGCCTTTCGCTGCCTTAGTCCGCGGGAGCCGTTATCTGGTCGAGAAGAAGCCTATCCACACCATTATTTCCGCGACGGTGTATGCGGAAGTGAAAAAATCGCGCTCGACACAGGAGGACCTTGGGAAAGAACGCCTGGTCGCCTTCGGTGATCCTGGCTACCCACCCTTAACTCCGGACGACCCCGAGGTCCGGGAAGCGGTCCGGCGCGGATTGAGCCTCAAACCTCTTCCTGCTACTCGTGCGGAGGTGGAGGAAATCGTCGCGCTCTATCCTCAAGCACAGGCGTACCTCGGCCGCGAGGCTACCGAGGAAAAGGCCAAGTCGATGGGGCCAGAGCCACGCATCATCCACTTTGCCTGTCACGGCCTGCTCGACGAACGTTTCCCTCTGAACTCTGCCCTGGCGCTGACAATCCCCGCGCAGCCAGCGGAAGGTCGTGACAACGGGCTGCTTCAGGCTTGGGAAATCTTTGAGAGCGTGCGCTTGGATGCCGATCTGGTGACCCTCTCGGCCTGCGATAGCGCTTTGGGGCAAGAGATGGGTGGCGAGGGAATTCTCGGGCTGACACGCGCCTTCCAATACGCCGGTGCCCGCTCGGTCCTCGCCTCGCTGTAGAGTATATCCGATGTCTCCACCGCTCGCTTCATGAAGCACTTCTACGGTTACCTCCGTAATGGTAAGTCGAAAGACAAAGCCTTGCGGTTGGCACAGATCGATCAGATTCGCGGCAAGTCCGGATCCTCTCCTTTCCACTGGGCGGCGTTCGAGCTGTTCGGCGACTGGAGGTAGAGGGAATCCTTCCAGCCGATCGCAGCGAAGATTTCAAATTTGAAACCCTCGCAGCCGTACGCGGTTCCAGAAAATGCAACCCCCGCAACCTCCCGCGGGAGATCGGCTCTTCCTCTCCAATGACTTAGGGCTCCAGTTCAGGCTGGCGCGAACCCTGCTCTCTTCCCTCGTGCGGAGGAATTCCTGTCGAAAGGAGGTGATCGATGCCCGTCTCGACGCATGCGAAGACTGGAGGCAGAGCCGTAATCATCGAATATTAGCTCAGGAGAATCGCCATGC
>DATMZU010000261.1:0-3309 GCA_035607435.1 Thermoanaerobaculia bacterium
ATTTTCTGAGCGCTATGGAAGCCGGCGTCGACAAAAGGAGAATGACGTCCGTCGCGCCGCGCATCGCGGTCGGCTGGCACCACTACATTCCCGATTCGACCAGCGCCCGCAGCATGCCCTGGCTGGAGGTCACCCAGACCCTCAACGGTTCCGGCGCCAACCAGCGTGGCAAGTACAAGTCGGCCTACATGAAGCAAGGGTTTCCCGACCGTCAAATCGAAGCGATCTGGAAGTGGCTCACCGTAGAGAGCCCGGAATTTCCGGCCAACAGCCAAGCGCTCCTTCAAGTCGATTCCTACGGCTGCAAGATCAACGACGTGGCCCGTGAGAAGACCGCCATCCCGCAGCGCTCCTCGATCCTCAAGCTCCAGTATCAAACGTACTGGACGTCGCCCGAGGACGATCAGGTCAATTTGAACTGGATCAACGGCTTTTACCACGACATGTACGGCGATGGCGGCCCGATGCCCGACAAGGTACTTGACGGCTGCTACGTGAACTATTGCGATTCGGATCTGAAAGACTGGCAGACCCTCTACTACGCCGAGAACTATCCACGGCTACAAAGGGCCAAGGCGGCTTGGGACCCCCACAACATCTTCTGGCACGGGCAGTCGATCGAGTTGCCGGGCCGTTGACGCGCCGCCAAGCATGGCGCCTGCGCCAACGCGGTAGAGTCTCCTCGAAACGAAGAGGATTCCCATGCACGTGCTTCCATCGATCTTTTCCCTCGGTCTTCTCGCCCTCGCCGCGTCCGCCATCGTGCTCGGCGGTGCCATGCCGCTCTCAGGGCTCGACGAGCTGATTTCCCAATGGATCGCGGAGCGGAAGGCGAACCGTCCGGTAGTAGAATGACTTGACGAGAGGTGGATCATGCCAAAAGCCAGGGTTTCCGTAACGGTCGAGGGTTCTCTGCTCTTGCAGGTCGATCGAGTGGCGGGCGGGGCGAGCCGCAGCGAGGTGATTGAGATTGCGCTCGCCGCCTGGCTGCGGAACACTCGTCGCGAAAAGCTCGAAGAAGAGGTTGAGCTCTACTACCGTTCTATGGGTGCTGCCGAGCGTGAGGAGGACGCTTCCTGGGCGGAGCTCTCCGGCCGAATGTTGGGCAAGAGCTGGGGATGAACGGAGGCCCGTTACGGGGATGCTTCTACTGGGTGAAGATCCCGGGCGAACCCGAAGCGAAGCGACGGCCGGCGCTCGTCGTCTCGGTCGATGCACGCAACCGCTTGGCCAACGACGTACTCGTGGTTCCGGCCAGCACGACACTGCGCCCCGCACCGACTCACGTACGTCTGAAGAAAGGTACCGGCGGTTTGCTCAGGGATACCGTCCTGAAATGCGAGCAGATTACGACCTTGCCTAAGCACCTTCTCAGCGAGGCGGCGCTCGGCGGACCGCTTTCGGCTGCGCTCCTTGAGGAGATCGAGAGGGGAGTTCTGCGTGCGATTGGAATTGCGGTCTGATGTAAGTCCGCTCGGCGCGGAGCCTCGCTTCGGCGTGTAGACCCTTTTCGTGAGCCCGTGCGCAAGCTGTCGATCCGAGGGGCGATGGTGTGGGCGATCCTGCTGCCGGCGGCAGCCGGGGGGGCGGGGGAGCCCGGGGACTTTCTGGTTCCCGGCGAGGTGCGGGAGCGGACGCTCGCCTCGGGAGAGATTCACGCCTATTCGGTCGCCGCTTCCGAACGCGCGCTCGTCGCGTTCGTCGAGCAACGGGGGATCGATCTGGTGGTCGAGGCCCGGAGCGCGGCGGGCTCGGCGGCGATCGTGGCGGATGCGCCGAACATCCAGTGGGGTCCCGAAATTCTGGTGCTGCCGGCCGGGGCCGCGGGCGGTTATCGGATCGAGATTCGCGCCGGGCCGCTTTCCGTAGTTGCCGCGCGGTACTCGATTCGGATCGAAGAGCTGCCGGGGAGCTCCCCGCAGGCGAGCCGTACGGCCGCGGCTTTGGAGCAGATGAGCCGGGCGGGGCAGATTCCTACCGGTACGGCCGACGGCCGGCGCCGGGCTCTCTCGGCCTATCGCGACGTGCTCGCCGCTTGGCGCGCCCTGGGCGACCGGCGCTTCGAGGCCGAGGCCCTCTACGCGCTCGGCGTGCTGGAGCAGGGCGGACGCGAGCTGCGGCCGGCGATCGCGGATTTCGAGCGCGCTCTGGCGCTGTGGCGAGCGGGGAACGATGCGCCGCGCGTGGCGGCGACGCTTCACCGGATGGGGCTTGCGCACCTGGCGCTGGGCGAGATGGATGCGGCGCGCGCCGCGTTGCGCGAGGCGCTTGGCTCCTGGCAGATCCTCAAAGAGCGTTTCGACGAAGGAAACGTCCGTGCCGATCTCTGCGCGATCGAGCAGACCGGCGGCGCGCTGGCCGAGGCGCTCGCCTGCTACGAGGAGACCCGGGCGCTGTTTCACGATCTCGGCGATCCGCGCAACGAAGGGCGGATGCTCAACAACCTCGGTGGCCTCTACGATCTTCGCGGCGAGCCCAATCTCGCTTTGGAATATTACGGCCAGGCGCTCGAACGTCGCCGCGCGCTCGGCGACCGCCGCGGCGAGGCCCAGACCCTGAACAACATGGCGGTGGTCGAACGCGCGCTCGGCAACTGGCAGGAGGCGTTGCGGGTCTACGACCAGGTGCGGCAGATCCTGGCGGAGTTCGGCGAGCAGGGCGACCTCGGCCAACGGGCCGTGCTGCTCAGCAACATCGGCTTCACTTACAACTCCCTGGGGGAGCCGCAGCGCGCGCTCACCTTTCTGGAGGAGGCCCTGGCGCTCCGCCGCCAGATCGGCGACGGCCTGGGCGAGATCGTCACCCTGAACAATCTCGGCGCCACTTGGCGCCGGCTGGGCGAGCCGGAGCAGGCGCTGGCGCTCCACCGGCGCGCCTTGGAGCTGGCCGGTTCCCGCGACAGTCCGCGCCTTGCGGCGCTCACCCGCCTTCGCCTTGCCGAGGTGCGGCTCGACGCGGAGGAGGCCCAGGCGGCGCGGCTCGCGCTCGACGATCTCGAACCGGCTCTCGCGACGCTGCGCCGGATCGGCCTACGTTCCTCGGAGCTTCAGGCGCTCGGGCTCCGCGGGCGGGCGCTCGCGCTTTCCGGCCGGGAGCAGGAGGCGCTCCCCGTGCTTTCCGAAGTCGTTGCCGGACGCCGAGCGCTGCGCGACCGTGCCGGAGAGGCCGAGGCTCTGTATGCCCTGGCGACCTGCGAACGATCGCTCGGCCGGCTCGCCGACGCCCGATCTCACGCCGAGGCGGCGGTGGCGCGGATCGAAGAGCTGCGGACCGGTTTCGTCAGTCCGGACCTGCGCGCCGCGTTCCTCG
>DATMZU010000640.1:0-32652 GCA_035607435.1 Thermoanaerobaculia bacterium
TTTCCGACGCGTCGGCGACACGTCGCCGACGCGCCGAGCTTTAAGTTTTTGGGGCCTTTTCCCTCTGAAAACCCGCTGGCATGCCGCTTGCCCTTGCTTCAGTTCGAACCAACCTAGCGAGGGGGCGGCGGGCGGCGGGGATCGCAGCCTTCTGCGATCCCAACTTTCGAGGAGGACCCCATGCGTAATTCAATTTTTCGGCCGAAGGGCTTATCGATTCTGATCGCGGTTTTCGGTTTGGCCTTCGTGTCCGCCGCTTCCGCGATATCCCCCTGGGATTGGTCGCAACATCCTTGGCCGACCGGCAGCTTGGCTCAGACCTATCACTTGGTCGAAGACGGCATCGACGTCACGATCAGCGTCTCGACCACCACACTGGAAAACCCTATCCCTCCCACTCTTCCTACGTTCGCATCCTGGGATGGGCTTTCCCCCCTTGCGACGTGCACGCCGGTTCTCTCCCCCAATTTGGACGGAGCGGGTAGCCCGTCGAATCGGTTCGGCACGAATCTCGACCTGGGCATCGTCTACGATCCCGCCGCCAGCAGGGACCAGTCGGTCTTGATCGATATCAAATTCACCCAGTTGAATTCCGGCCCGAACGGTCCGGCGGTGGCGATACCCAACTTCAAATTCGAGATCTCCGACGTGGACTGGTCGGCAGGAGGTGTCGAATGCATCCGTCATACGAGCCAGGGCTTCAGGAGAGACCAGGTGGTGATCACGGCGATGAACCATGGTGTCGAGGTCACCGACTTTTCGCTCTCGCCGTCGCCCGCCAATACTTCGCCAACCTTTTTGATCGAGCCTTACAACGTGGCGACCGCGATCGTCGGATCGGAATCCAATACCGATGAAAAAGGCACCGTGGTCGTCAACTTCAGCTCGACGCCCGTGACCGACGTAACGATCATCTATAACGAGGCGGGTTACGACCTGAACACGAACAATGATCCCGGCTATCGCGGGATCGGCATCCTGGGTGGTATGACCTCGCTGCCGGTGGAGTTGATGGATTTCTCGATCGAGTAGACCCTTCTACAGCTCGGGCTCGCGCCCCACCACGCGCCGGAACGCTGCGAGGTAACGCTCGCGGGTTCCGGCGACCACGTGTTCGGGGAGCGGCGGCGGCGGGCTCTGGTGGTCCCAGCCGGAGGCGTCGAGCCAATTGCGGACGAACTGCTTGTCGAACGAGGCGGGCTCGGTGCCCGGTACCCAGGCGGCGGCGTCCCAGTAGCGGGAGGAATCGGGGGTCGCCGCTTCGTCGATCCAGAGGATCTCGCCGTTTTCGTCGAGGCCGAATTCGAACTTGGTGTCGGCGAGGATCAGGCCGACGCCCGCGGCGTGCTCGGCGGCGGCGGCGTAGAGCGCTAGGGTCAGATCGCGCAGGCGGGCCGCGAGATCGATGCCCCATTCATTGCTCAATTCGTTCGCCATCCGTTCGAACGTGACGTTTTCGTCGTGCCCTTCCTCCGCTTTGGTTGCCGGGGTGAAGATCGGCTCGGGCAGCCGGCTCGCCCGCACGAGGCCCGGCGGGAGAGGCAGGCCGCAGACGGTGCCGCCCTCCACATACTCCCGGTGGCCGCTGCCCGCGAGATAGCCGCGGGCGACGCACTCGAACGGAACCACTCGGGCTTTGCGCACGAGGGCCGAGCGTCCCCGAAGCAGCTCCGCATGGGGCGCCAGCTCCGCGGGAAGGTCGCCGCCGAGCAGGTGATGGGGCACGATCGAGCCGAGCCGCTCGAACCAGAAAGTGGACATCTGGTGCAGGAGCTTGCCCTTGTCCGGAATCCCCGGCGACAGGATGTGGTCGTAGGCCGAAAGCCGGTCGGTCGCGACGATCAACAGCCGGTCGCCGAGGTCGTAGACGTCGCGCACCTTGCCGCGTTTCGGCTCGGGCAGGCCGGGGAGGTCGGTACGGACGACCGGGGCGGAGGCGGCTGGATCCATGAATCAGGTCTCCGGGAGGCGGGAGTTAACGGGAGCTGCCGGGACGGCGCAGCTCGCGGTCGAGCGTCGCGAGCAAATCGCCGGGAGGCAACGCGAGCCATCCCGCGCTCGGCAGCGGCGCGGCGTCGATCACCTCGTAGACCGGCAGCTCGTCGAGCCCCTTGAGCTGCGCGGCGCCGAGCGGCCGGAAACCGATGGGTATGCGTTCGGCGCCGTCTTCGAACGAGGTGACGCAGTAGATCCGTTCCCCTTCGCTCGCCCGGTGGATTTCGCGGACGCCGCGCTCGCGCGACAGTTTGGCCACGAACGCCTGGGTGGCGACGATCCCCTGGTTGATGAGACTGCCGTTGCGGTCGAGATAGACGTAAAACGGCCGCGCCTCTTCGCTCTTGTCGATCATCTCGACGTCGCGCCGTTGGAGCGGCTCGAAGAAGCGCTCGACCGCCTGCGCCGGGTAGCCGAAGTGGAGGAGGAGGTTCTTGATGTCCTCGACCTCGCGCGTGGTCTTTCCGGTCACCAGGCGCGACAGCTCGACCAGGCCGTGGCCGAAGAACTCGTAGCGTTCTCCTCCCTGCGGGCCGCTGTCGCCCATCGGGATCAATCGATAGTGGCCATGGTTCAAAGCGATGCGCAGGCCCTGGTCGAACGGGAAGCCCTCGGTCAAGGCATGGGCGTAGGCGCGTTGGACGTGGATCGCGGCGATCAGCGGCCGGGTCGCTTCGCGGCTGGAATAGAAGGCGCCGTCGCCGAGGTACTTTTCGAGCTTCACCCGGCGCGACTGCGCGAAGCGATTGACCCGCCGCTGGTAGCGAAACATCATACGGAACGCCTCGTCCTGCGAGCCTTCGCCCGAGCGCTGGAGCAGCGAGACGGTCTGCGAGAAATCGCTGATGTCGTAGATCAGACCGAAGCGTTCCACCCGCGGATCGACCACCCAGGGTTCGAGAAAATCGAGCGGCCGGGTGGCGGGGGAGACGGCAAGGGTTCCCGAGGCGCCGCCCGAGGCGGCCGCCCCGGCGATCCCGCGGGCGGGACCGAAATCCCTGGCGACCAGCCGGCCGTCCTTGCGCTCGATGGTGATGAACGATCGCCGCAGCGCGTGGAGCAGCTCGAACTCCTTGAGCTTCTCGAGCAGGTTCTCCCAGACCAGGACCCCTTCGGGCGTGAGCAGGCGGCTCGTGTTCCACGCCTTGCGGGTCGCCAGGAACTTTACGTATCCGGGCCGGATCAGCAGGCCGCGCGCCGTGCCCTGCTCGCCGCCGCCCCCGCCGGCCCCCAGCAGGTAGGAGGCCGTCGCGGCCAGCTCCTTGTCGAGCGCCAGCTGCTCGTCGTGCCAGCGGACCAGCTCGTCGTAGCGCTGGCGGAACTCCCGGCCGTCCAGGCGCAGGCAGGCGGAAAAGTAGACCGACAGCTCGGTGAAATCGTGCGAGATGTGGTCCTCGGTGAAGATCAGGACGTTGTCGCGCATGCGCGTCAACAGGCGGGGGAACAGCTCTTCCTCGACCTCTTCGGTCGCGGCCGCGACTTTCTGCACCACCTCGTAGGAGGTCTGAAGAACCCGGTCGAGGTAGCGGTCGAGCACCCGGTAGCGGATCTGGTCGCCGTAGCGCCTGCCCAGCTCGGAGTCCTGGCGCAGGACGCGGCGCGGCGTCTCTTTGAGGAACCGGGCGATGTCGAGCGAGTGGTAGAGCCAGAAGGCGCTGGGAAACTGGCGGCCGAACGAGGAGATGGTGGCGTTTTCGAGCGCCCGGGACAGGAGGGCGCGATAGCGGTCCCACGCCTGGGTATGAATTTTCCGGTCGAGCGTCTCGCGCGACAGCACGGAGATCTGCACCGCCTCCTCGGCGGCGAGGAATTGCCGCAGCGCGGAACGGAGCATTTCCATCCGCTCCGAGGCGGCGACGGCGAAACCGAGGACCGGCGTCGCCCCCTCGTCGGCGAGAAAGACCGGGCGCGGAATCGGCAGCGTCCGCTCGTAGTCGGGGGCGAGCCGGCGCAGCTCGTCGGCGTCGATCCGCAGGAAATTGAACGGCCCGGGCAGCAGCTGGAGGAATCCGAGCGCGTTCATGGATGGCGGTTCCCGCGGACCGCGAAAGCGCGGTCGGACGAAAGAGAGCCGGGAATTACGGAGCGGCGCAAACGCATCGGCGAAGAGGATTACGTATAGCATATCGCCTTCGTTTCCGCGTCTCTCCGGTCCGAATCTCGGGGGTCCGAGAGCGGGCCGGACCCGACGAAGACCATCTTCCAAGGAGGAACGAGCCGGGCAAGCCGGTCGAGCGAAATATGGTTGAATCATGGTAGAGAACGTTTCGCTTCCCCTCGCCGGAACGGAGGCCCAGGCTTCGACCTCCCCCCTGCCGCGGCTCGACGTCCTCGACGCGAGCCTTACCCCGTTGGATCTGCTTGCCGCCGCCACCTTCGAAGGCGAGACGTTTGCCCATGCGGGGTTGCCCCCGGCCTGGAGCGAGGCCCTGGCCCGCCTGGGCGCGAGGCCCGGCTTTCACGGCGCGGACGAGCAGCGCGCCGAAGGCGATTTCGCCGCCTCGGGACCGGCCACCATCCTGTCGCTCGACGGCCTCGGTCCGCGGGGCGAATTTTCGGATCGCACGCTTTCGGCGTGGCTCGTCCGCGTGGTGGAGGCGGCGCGGCTGTGCGGCGCCACTTCGCTGGGAGTGGTCCTTCCCGAGCACGCGACGACCGACGGCACCGCCGCGGCGGAGCGCGCCTTGATCGGCCTGGCCCTGGCCGCCTACCGCTACGAGCGCTATCTCGGCAGCGAGGCGAAGAAACCGCCCTTGCGGCGGATCGCGGTGCTGCCGCCCGCCGGCCAGGAGGCGGCATACCGGGCCGCGCTCTCCGCCGCGACCGCGATCGCCGAAGCGAACGGCTACGTCCGGGATCTCGCGAACTCGCCGCCCAACGAGGCCGGCCCCGATTGGCTCGAAGCGCAGGCCCTGGCGCTGGCCGCGGAGCACGGGTTTCAAGCCCAGGTCTTCCATCGGGCCGAGCTGCTCGCCCGGGGCATGGGCGGCCTGCTCGCGGTGGGCTCCGGCGGCAGCCAGCCGCCGCGGCTGATCCGCTTGGAGGCCGGCACCCGCGGTCCGGTGGTGGCGCTGGTCGGCAAGGGGGTGACGTTCGATTCGGGCGGCATCTCGATCAAGCCGGCGGCCGACATGGACGACATGAAGTTCGACAAAGCCGGCGCCTGCGCGGTGCTCGGCATCTTCCGCGCCGCCGTCGAACTGGATCTGCCGGTGCGGCTGCGCGGCTATCTCGCGGTGGCCGAAAACCTGCTCGACAGCGCGGGCTACCGTCCGGGTGACATCCTCCGCTGCGGCAACGGCAAGACGGTCGAGATCACCAACACGGACGCCGAAGGGCGGCTGATCCTCGCCGATGCCCTGGGGCTGGCGGCCTCCGAGGCGCCGGACGCGTTGATCGAGCTGTCCACCCTCACCGGCGGCTGCAAGGTGGCGCTCGGGCCGTTCGCCGCCGGGTTGTTCACCCCCGACGACGCGCTCGCGGGCGAGCTGCTCGCCGCGAGCGCCGCTTCCGGCGAGCGGATCTGGCGTCTGCCGGTCGGGCCCGAATACCTGGAAGAAATGCGCGGCCAGCACGCCGACCTGCGCAACTCGGCCAGCCGCTGGGGCTCGGCTTGCACCGCCGCGGCGTTTCTGTCCCAGTTCGTCGGCGACATGACGAAATGGGCTCACCTGGACATCGCGGGCGTGGCCGACAAGAGCGCGGAGGAGCAGCCGCAGAAGGGGGCGACGGGGTTCGGCGTCGCGCTCGTGATCCGCTGGCTGCGCGATCGGGAGTGACCCGACTGGAGGTGACCGACCTGGCCGTCGAGTTCCCGGTGGACGGACGGCCGCGGGAGGTCGTGTCGGGCGTGTCGTTTTCGCTCCGGGCCGGCGAAGTGGTCGGCCTGGTCGGCGCCTCCGGCAGCGGCAAGACGATGATCTCGTTGTCGCTCCTGTCGCTGGTGCCGCCGCCGGGACGCATCTCCGCCGGGCGGGCGGAAATCTCCGGCGAGGATCTCTTCGTGCTCCGGGGCGACGCGTTGCGCCGGTTGCGCGGTGGCCGGATCGCGCTGGTCGCCCAAGATCCCGCCACCGCGCTCGATCCGCTGTTTTCGGTCGGCGACCAAGTGGCGGAGGTGGCGCGCGCCCACGGCATGACCCGGCCCCAGGCGCGCGACGAGGCGCGGCGGCGGCTGGCCCAGATGGATCTTCCCGCCTCGGCGGCGACCTCCTATCCCCATCAGCTCTCCGGCGGCCAACGGCAGCGCGCGGCGCTCGCGGCGGCGCTCGCCGGACGGCCGAGCTTCCTGATCGCCGACGAGCCGACCAGCGCGCTCGACGCCACCCTGCAAGGGCAGGTGCTCGACCGTCTCGACCGGCTGGCGGAGGAGGGGCTGGGGGTGTTGTTGATCACCCACGATCTCGCCGTGGTGGCGGCGCACTGCGGGCGGGTCCTGGTGCTTTCGGCCGGCCGGCTGGTCGAGTCCGGCGCCACCGCGGAGGTGCTCGCGGCGCCCAAGCACGAAGCGACCCGCGACCTCCTCGCCGCGGCGCCCCGGCTCGGCCGGGGGCGCGCCGCGCAGACCCCGGGGGCGGCCGGACGCGCGGGAGCCCCGGCGCTGCTCGAAGCGCGCGGTCTCACCCGGGTCTTCCCCTTGCGCCGCGGACTGTTCGGCCGGCGGGTCGGCGAGGTGCGGGCGGTGGACGGCGTCGATCTCGCGATCGCGCCGGGCGAAGTGATCGGCTTGGTCGGCGAGTCGGGGAGCGGCAAGACGACGATCGGCCGCTGCCTGGTCGGCTTGGATCGCCCGACCGGCGGTACGGTGCTGCGGCGGGGAGCGGACCTCGCGACCCTCCCGCGGGCCGAGCGCTCCAGGGTGCGCCTGCGGCTGCCGATGATCTTCCAGGACTCGTGGGGCGCCCTCGATCCGCGCGCCTCGGCTGGCGCCTCGATCGCCGAGGCGCTCCGCGCGCGCGGCGTCGAGTGGGCGCTCCGCTCCCGTTCGGTGGCCGACCTGCTCGAAACCGTCGGCCTGCCGCCCGCCCTCGCGCGACGCTATCCCCACCAGCTTTCGGGCGGCCAGCGGCAGCGGGTGGCGCTCGCCCGGGCGCTCGCCTGCGCGCCCGAGCTGCTGGTGGCCGACGAGCCGACCTCGGCGCTCGACACCGTAAGCCGCGAGCAGGTCCTGGCGCTGCTCGCCGACCTGCATGGCACGCGGGGGGTGGCGCTGCTCCTGATCTCGCACGACCTGGCGGCGGTCGAGCAGCTCGCCGAACGGATCGTCGTGCTCTACGCCGGACGGGTGGTCGAAAGCGGTCCGGCGCAGGCTTTGATCTCCCGGCCGCTTCATCCGTATACGGTGGCGTTGATCGCCGCGGTGCCGGGGACGGTGCCGCGTCCGATCGGAGGGCCGGTCGGCGGCCAGCCGCCGGTTCCGGCGGAAGGCGTCGCGCCGCTCGGCTGTCCCTACCGGCTCCACTGCCCGAGCGCCCGGCCGCGCTGCGGGAGCGAGGCGCCGGAGCTGCTGGCCGGGGAATCCGCCGGGGAACCCGGACGCCGGGTCGCCTGCTTCTATCCCGGAGAGATCGAGGTCTCGCCGATGGCGCCACCCTCTCCGGCGGCCGGTTTGGCCGCGGAGGCTAGTTTGAGTTAGCTTGTTCGCGCCCGGAACATTTGGCGGGACGAACCGTACATACCTGAGGCGGCTCGGCGGAGAGTTCTCCCGGCTGCCTGAACTACCCGAGCGAACGAGGAATCCCATGGTCGAAGCGCTGGATCGGCAGGTTAGGCAAGGTAGAAAGGTGGAGCTCATGCTCGAGAGGTTCCGGCGGGTGGCGGCAGCCTTGTGTGCCGCATCGGCGTTGGCGGCGATCTCCTCGATGCCCGCGGCCGCGGCGATGCCCGCGGCCACCGGATCGGCAAACGGGATCACGGTCGGCTCGACCGTCGCCGACGCGCCGTTGGCGGCCGATCTCCAGGTGGTGGACGGCAAGGTCGAGATGACCCTCGATCAGGCCCTGGCCATCGCGCTCGAACGCAATCTCGGTCTCCGGGTCCTGCGCTACACCCGGACTCAGTCCTGGTACAGCATCCTGCAGGCGAAGGGCGTGTTCGACCTCAACCTCAACGGTCAGGTCTCGGCCTCCGACATCTCGACCCCGGCCGGCTCCCGGCTCGAATCCTCCAGCTCGAAGGACCAGAGCTGGAACCTGGGCCTGTCCCAACTGCTGGCCGAAACCAACGGCTTGACCAAGGTCGACTTCATCAACAGCCGTTCGGAAAGCACGTCGGAATTCGCCACCTTGAACCCGCGGTTCGATTCGTCGCTGCGGTTCGCTTTCATCCAGCCGCTGCTGCGCAACTTCGGCCGCTCGCCGGCCACCCGGGCTCTCCGCGTGGCGCGGGCGAACAACGCCGCGAGCGGCTCCGACTTCGAAGGCCAGGTGAGCTCGACGATCGAAACGGTCGATTTCGCCTACTGGCGCCTGGTCGAGGCGCAGGAGCAGCTGCGGGTCGCGCAGCAGAGCCTCGGGCTCGCCCAGGAGCTGCATCAGCGCAACAAGATCCAAGTGGACGTCGGCACTCTGGCCCCCCTGGAGCTGGTGCAGAGCGAAGCGGCGATCGCCACCCGCGAGGAAGACATCATCCGCGCCGAAGCGGCGGTCGGCAATGCCGCCGACCAGCTGCGCCAGCTGCTCGACCTGCCGCCCGGCGATCTCTGGTCCGCCGAGATCGTGCCCACCACGCAGCCGGAAACCGACCGGATTTCGATCGACGTCGATTCCGCGATCGCGACCGCGCTCGCCTCCCGGCCCGAGATCCGGACGCAGCAGAGCTTGAACGAGCGCCTGGCGATCGACGCGGCGTTCTTCCGCGACCAGCTCAAGCCCACGCTCGACTTGAACCTCGGCTACCGGTTGAGCGGCCTGGGCGGCACTTTGACCCGCGACGAAACCGGCGCGCCGTTGCCGACGCCGATCCGGGGCGGCTACAGCGATGCCCTCGACCAGATCCGCAACCGTGATTTCGACGGCTGGTCGGCCACCTTGACGCTCGGCGTGCCGATTCAGAACCGCGCCGCCAAGGCCGGCAACGTGATCGCCAGGCTCGACCTCGAACGGGGGGAGCTGACGCTCGACCAGATCAAGCTCCAGGTGACGACCGAGGTCCGCACGGCGGCCCGCGCCGTGGTCACCGCGGCCAAGCAGATCGACGCCGCGCGGATTTCGGTCAAGTTCCAGGAGCGCAATCTCGATGCCGAGAAGAAGCGCTACGAAAACGGCATGGCGACCAGCTTCCGGATCAACCAGGTGCAGGACGACCTGACCCAGGCGCGCAGCCGCGAGGTCTCCGCGGTGGTGAACTACCGCACCTCGCTCGCCACCTATTACCGGGTGATCGGCAAGCTGCTCGAACAGGAGAACGTCCAGATCGACCAGCCGGAAGGCGATCCGCCGACCCCCCCATGCTCCGACGACGCGAAGGACGCGAAGATGAAAGCCGCGGCGCCCGCGGCCTCGGGGACCCCCGCGGAGCCGGCCCGGAGCGGAGGAAACTGACCTTGATCCAAGAAGCGGGCCGGCTGTTCCGGGTTTTCGTCGCCCCCGGGGAGGTCTTTCGCGAGATTCGCGAGAAGCCCACCTGGGGGCTCGGCTTCCTTCTCTTTTGGGCGCTCGGCGCGTTGTCGGCCTATCTGCTCCTCGCGCGGGTCGATTTCATCGAGGTCCTGGAGTCGCAGTTCACGGCTTCGGGCCGGCCGGTGCCGCCGAACCTCGACCAGAGCGCGGGCATGGCGCACGGTTGCGCCATGGTCTTCAGCGCGATCGGCCCGCCGATCATCTGTCTGCTGATCGCGGCGATCTTCCTCGCGATGCGTCTGTTCGGCGGCGATTTCAATTTTCGCCAGAGCCTGGCGATCACCGTTCACGGCCTGATGCCGCGGACGGCCGCGGCCTTGGTGTCGATCCCGGTGATCCTTTCGCGCGACCATTTCTCCGCCCAGGAGATGAAGACGGCCTCGTTCCTTTTTTCGAACCTCGGGTTTCTCGCGCCCGAAAACGCCGCTCCGTGGTTATCGACACTGCTCGTGAGCCTCGACGTCTTCACCCTCGCGTCGCTGGTGCTCTTGAGCCTCGGATACCACATCGCCGGCAAGGTACCGCGCTCGCGCGCGTTTCTCTCGGTGTTCGGGCTTTGGCTGGTCTCCGTGGCGGTGCAGGTCGGTCTCGCCGCGATGCAGGGTCTGCGTTGAATTTGCCGTTGGACATGAGAGGGAGATGTCGATGAAGCGGGTGCTGATCGGCCTGGTCGTCGTCTTGGCGCTCGGCGGGATCGTTTTCGCGAGCCTGCGCGCGAACAAGGGCAAGCAGGGCCCGAAGGTCTACGTCGAGGAGGCGAAGCGCCGGGAGATCGTCCAGGTGGTCAAGTCCACCGGTTCGATCGATCCGAAGGAGAAGGTGAACCTGTCGTCGCACGTGGTGGGCAAGATCGAAAAGCTCTACGTCCACGAAGGCGATGCGATCCGCGCCGGCCAGCCGTTCCTGGACCTGGAAAAAGACACCTATCTCTCGGCCCGCGACCGCTGGGCCGCCCAGTTGGCGAGCGCCCGGACGGCGGTCCACAAATCCGAGGTTCAACTCGCCGACAGCCGCCTGCGGCTCGACCGCGCGAAGCGCCTGGCGGGCGAAGGGGTCGTGTCGCAAGAGCAGCTGGAAGCGGCACAGCTCGCCGAATCCTCGGCGCGCCTGAGCCTCGACGAGGCGCACGACGCGGTCGTCCAGGCGAGCGCCAGCCTCGACCAGGCGAAGACCGATCTCGCGAAGACCACGATCTACGCGCCGATCACCGGCCGCGTGGTCCGGCTCGACGCCGAGCAGGGCGAAGTCGTGGTGTTCGGCACGATGAACAACCCGGCCTCGATCATCGGCGTGATCGCCGACCTGTCGGAGATCCTGGCGAAAGTGGACGTCGATGAGACCGAGGTCGTCAACGTCCATCCCGGCCAGACCGCGACGCTCAAGGTGGATGCGGTCTCCGCCCGCGAGTACCACGGCCACGTGGTCGAAGTGGGCAGCTCGGGCACTTCGCGGCCGCAGCAGCCGGACGTCACGTTCTTCGAGGTCAAGATCCAGCTCGACGACGCGGACGAGACGCTGCGGCCGGGCATGTCGGTGCGCGCCTCGATCCGCGCGGAAGCCCACGCCAACGCCCTGGTGGTGCCGATCCAATCGGTCGTCGAGCGCACGCCGCTCGGTGCCGACGGCAAGCCGCTCGAAGGGGCGGCGGGCAATGAAGAGGTGAAGGTCGCGTTCGTCGTCCTCGACGGCAAGGTGCGGCAGAAGCCGGTGACCCTCGGGCTCTCCGACGAGACGCACATCGAAATCCTCACCGGCATCGAGGCAGGGGCCAAAGTGATCACCGGTCCCTATCGAATCCTGCGCGACTTGAAGGACGGCGACGGGGTCCAGGTGAGCTTGACGACCGAGGCGGAAGATCGCCGCAAGGCGCGCGACAAGGACCGGGACAAGAAAGAGAAGGACGAGGAGTAGAGCCCATGGCGCTGATCGAGCTGCACAACGTGTACAAGATTTACGACATGGGCGCCGAGAAGGTGCGGGCCTTGAACGGCGTCGATCTGGCGATCGAAAAAGGCGAATACATCGCGATCATGGGTTCGTCCGGCAGCGGCAAGTCGACGATGATGAACCTGCTCGGCTGCCTCGACACGCCGACCGAAGGGCACTACATGTTGAACGGCACCGCGGTCGAAGAGCTGGACGACAGCCAGCTCGCGGGAATCCGCAACAAAGAGATCGGCTTCGTCTTCCAGACCTTCAACCTGCTCGCCCGCACCGACGCCCTGCACAACGTCGAGCTACCGTTGATCTACGCCGGCCTGCCGCGGGCGGAGCGCCGCGAGCGGGCGAGGAAGGCGCTCGAACGGGTGGGGCTCGGCGAGCGTACCCATCACCAGCCGAACGAGCTGTCCGGCGGCCAGCGCCAGCGGGTGGCGATCGCCCGCGCCCTGGTCAACGAGCCGTCGATCCTGCTCGCCGACGAGCCGACCGGCAACCTCGATTCGGCGACCTCCAAAGAGATCATGGACCTGTTCGACCAGCTCCACCGCGGCGGCAATACGGTGATCCTGGTCACCCATGAGCCCGACATCGCCGAGCACGCGCACCGGCAGGTCCTCTTGCGCGACGGCAAGATCGTCGGCGACCAGGCCTCGGCGCACCGCCCGGCCGCTTCGGCCTGACGCCGTCGAATTTTTCCGTCCCCTGCGCCGAACGGGCCGCTCGTGATCGTCGCCGAGAATCTTCGCCTCGCGCTTTCGGCGCTCCGCGCCAACAAGCTGCGGTCGCTGCTCACCACCTTGGGGATCATCATCGGCGTCGCCGCCGTGATCTCGGTGGTCTCGCTGGTCCAAGGGCTGCAATTTCTGGTGACCCGCGAGCTGCAGGGCGTCGGCGCCACGTTCATGGAAGTGAGCCCCGATTTCGGTGACCAGCAGAATCAGGGGCCGGGGATCGTGCCGCGTCAGGTCCGGCTCACCTGGGACGATTGCCAGGCGATCGCCAAGCGGGTGCCCGGCATCCGGATCATGACCCCGGTGGTTTTGGGCAAGGCGCTGATCAAATATCGCGATCGCTCCCACCTGCCGACGCTGATTCTGGGGGTGAACGAAAACTGGCCCGAGGTGCGCAACCACGCCGTCGAGCACGGCCGGTTCCTGTCGAAGATCGACCTCGAAAAGCACCGCAACGTCGTGGTCATCGGCCGGACCACGATTCGCGAACTGGAGCTGGGGGACAATCCGGTCGGCAAAGAGATCTATGTCGGCCGCTACCCCGCGACGGTGATCGGCGTGATGGAGAAGAAGGGGCAGACCCTCGGCGAGGATCTCGACGACCTGGTGTTCGTGCCGTTCGACGCCGCCGTGCTGCTGTTCGGCCGGAACGCCCGCGACCTGGTCCGCCTGCGCCTCCAGGTCGAGACGGTGCCGCAGATCCCCCAGGTGCGCGACATGATCACCGCGCTCCTGCGGCAGCGGCACAAGATCGCCAAAGGGCAGCCCGACGACTTCCGCATCCGCGTGCAGGACGAGATCCTCCGCTCGACCCAGAGCATCCTGGGGTCGATCACCGCTGTGGTCGCCGGGGTGGTGGGCATCGCCCTCCTGGTCGGCGGCATCGGCATCATGAACATCATGCTGGTCTCGGTGCGCGAGCGGACGCGCGAGATCGGCGTCCGGAAAGCGGTGGGCGCGCGGCGCCAGGACATCCTGGTGCAGTTCCTGGTCGAGGCGATCACGCTGTCGTCCGTCGGCGGAGCGATCGGCCTCGCGCTCGGCTGGGGAGTCGGCGTGGTTCTCTCCAAGGTCCTGCCGGGCGATTGGCCCCCCGCGCACGTGCCGCTCTGGGCGGCGGGCCTGGCGTTCGCGTTCTCCGCGATCGTCGGCGTCTTCTTCGGCAGCTATCCGGCGACCCGCGCGGCGCGGCTCGATCCGATCGAAGCGCTTCGATTCGAGTGACCTCATGCATCTGGGCGAAAACTTCCGCGTCTCGATCGACTCTCTGCGCGCCAACAAGGTGCGCTCGCTGCTCACCGCGCTCGGCATCGTGATCGGCGTCGGCGCCGTGATCGCCGTGGTCTCGATCGTCCAGGGGCTTCAGTACACGATCACCGGCGAGCTGCAAGGGGTGGGCGCCAACTTCATGATGATCTTCCCCGACGTGCAGCAGGAGCGCCCGGGGGTCTTCTCGCGGCCGATCAAGCTCACCTGGGAAGACGGCAAGGAGATCGCGAAGCGGGTTCCCGGCGTAACCCAAATCACGCCGGTCGTGGCGGGCCCCTTGGACATGCGCTATCTCGACCGGCATCACCGGCCGCAGTTCGTGCTCGGGGTGAACGAGAACTGGCAAGAGATCATGAACCACGCCGTGGGGCAGGGCCGTTTTCTTTCGCGGGTCGATCTCGACAACCGGCGGAAGGTAACCTGCATCGGCCAGAAGATCGTGGACGAGCTGGGGCTGGGAAAAAACCCGATCGGCCGCGAGATCTACATCGGCGACCTGCCCGTCACGGTGATTGGCATCATGGAGGAGCGGGGCGAAAACCTCGGCGCCGACCTGGACGACCTCGCCTTCGTGCCCTTCGATTCGGCGCTCTCCCTGTTCGGCCGCACCGCGGGCGACCAGGTACAGCTGCGCTTGAAGACCGTCGATGCCGAAGCGGTCGAGCCGGTCCGCGACGGCATCCAAGCCCTGCTGCGCCAGCGCCACAAGCTGGTGACCGACCAGCCGGACGACTTCCAGATCCAAACTCAGGACGATCTGATCAAAACGATCAGCAGCATCCTGAGCGGCGTCACCGCCGTGGTCGGAGGAGTGGTGGGCATCGCCCTCCTGGTCGGCGGCATCGGCATCATGAACATCATGCTCGTCTCGGTCACCGAACGAACCCGCGAGATCGGAGTCAGGAAAGCCTTAGGCGCCAAGCGCGGCGACATCCTGGTCCAGTTCCTGATCGAATCCCTCCTCCTTTCCGCCATCGGAGGCCTGATCGGCCTCGCCTTCGGCTACGGGCTAGGCTCCCTGGTCGCCAAGCTCCTCCCCGGCAATTTCCCCCCCCGCCCACGTCCCCTGGTGGGCGGTCGCCCTCTCGCTCGGCTTCTCCTCCCTGGTGGGAGCCTTCTTCGGCAGCTACCCCGCGGCAAGAGCCGCCAGGCTCGACCCGGTAGAAGCCCTGCGTTTCGAATAGCGAAGAGCGCAACAGCGAGCGGAGCTTTTCCCTGGGAGCGCCGAGCTCCAGCTCGGCACCGAGGCCACCGGCGCTGAGACGATCCAGCTCACTGGTGATCTGGGCCAGCACAGTAGTGATCTGTTCCAGCTCAGTGGTGATCTGAGCCAGAACAGTGGTGGGCTGGGGCAGAACAGTGGTGATCTGGACCAGAACAGTGGTGATCTGGACCGGAACAGTGGTGATCTGGGCCAGAACAGTGGTGATCTGGACCAGAACAGTGGTGATCTGGACCAGAACAGTAGTGATCTGGACCAGAACAGTGGTGATCTGGACCAGAACAGTTGTCATCTGGACCGGAACAGTCGTGATCTGAGCCAGAACAGTAGTGATCTGGGCCAGAACAGTAGTGATCTGGGCCAGAACAGTGGTGATCTGAGCCAGAACAGGGGTTACTTGGACCGCCGCAGCCCCATCGGAATCGTCTAAGGAGCCGACCTGAGGCTCGGCGCTTCCCAGGAAAGAGAAAGAGGCGCTCTCGGCTTCGCCCGGAGATGGAGACTCGGCGCCTCCAGGTAAAATCTCCCTCCAGTGACCGAAACCTTTGATCGAGCCGAGCCCCGCATAGCTCTCGTCCGTCACGCCCGTTCCGCCCACGTCCACACCGGCCGGATCGACGCCACCGGCTTCCGAGCCTGGCGCGACGCTTACGAAGACGCGGGTATCCCGGAAGGGGAGCGCGTCCCCGGGCATCTCAACCACCTGGCGAGCCGTGCCGACCTCGTCGTCGCGAGCGACGCGCCACGAGCCATCGCCACGGCGCGCCTCTTGGCGCCCGGACGCGAAATCACCGTCTCACCCTTGTTGCGCGAGCTCGACCTCGAAAGCCCCAACCTCGGCGGCCTCCGCCTCCCGCTCACGGCCTGGGCGTTCGCGGTCGGCGGACGAATCCTGCTCCAGACTCTCCGCCGACAGTACCCCTCGGCGGCCGAAGCGACCCGCATCCACAGCGCAGCGGCTTGGCTGGAAGACCTGGCCACGAAGCACTCCCTGATCATCGCCGTGACCCACGCGTCATTTCGACGGCAGCTTGCCAGTCGGCTCGTGAAAGCTGGCTGGCAGGCCGAACCGGGGGAGCGATCTGTGCGGCACTGGAGCGCGTGGGTGTTTAGGCGACCTCTTGAGGCTCGGCCGTAGCTTCCGCTCGCGTGAGGCCCTGCCGGTACTCCAACGCCTCCGGAAGATCCTGGAACTGGAGCAGCTCGCCCGCCAAATCCGCAAGGTGAGCTTTTGTTTCCAGGGGAGTTGCCCGAAAGAACTCTCGGCGGCGGTTGACGATGTTGACTCGCACGCCAGCCAATCGCTCGTGCATGGCCGTCTCGATGCCGACCGCATCTTGAGAGAAGAACAGCGCGTGAATGTCGAAATTGAACGGCACCGATGCGTCGCTCAGCTCTCGAATCCTGTCCATGGGATCCAGGCGACGCGTCATGCCGACTTTGACCATTCTCTCGCCGAACGAGCCGATATTCGAGATCACGTACACATACCCAGCGCGAATATTGGCGGCTCGGTAGTCCACGTCCTCGATGGCTCGTTGCACGTCACTCAACTGGTCCTGCAAGCGTGCGGCACCCGCCTCATCGCCTTTGGCGACCAACGACGCGAGCACATTTTCATAGTGCTGCCGCTCCTTTTCCAGACGCATTCGTTCTCGCTCGATCTCTTGCTGAACTTTTCGTTCTTCCCGCAGGCGCTCTCGCTCGGCGCGCTCGACTTCCTTTTCTTCCGCTTGCTTCTGTAGGAAGTCCGCCGTCAGCTCCAGCTCGCGCACCCGCAATCGGAAATAAGGGCTTGATATCCGGATCTGCATCGTCTTGCCAAGGCGCTCGATGGTATCGGCAACCTTTTGAAGGCGGTCCGTCGCAGCAGCGAGCTTAAACGGCTTAAGCCCTCGGACGAGGTTGTCTGCCTCGGCATTGAAAGCTCGCAGCATCAGCTTGGAGAAGTCTCTGAGCAGGGCGCGCCCCTCGGCTGCCGAGCCATTGACGGTCCAACCTATTGCTGCGAGGACCGCTCCGCCATCCTTTCGGGTCATCGTCTTGATTTCATCGTCGATCTTCGCGAGTGCCTTCTCATAGGCGACCGCATCGGTCAACGGGTGGCGGTAGTGATAAACGCCGGCTTCCTGCAGCAGCACGAGATCCTCGGTGGCTACGACAGTCTTGCTCGCCTCCGTGATTCGCCTCTTCAAGGTCTGAAGTGCAGCTTCCGAGTCCGATCGCTCGCGTTCGAGACGTGACGCTTGGTCTAAGCGCTCTTGCTTAAGGCGCGACTCCTGCTCCGAGCGCTCCCGATCAAGCCGCAATGCATGGTCTGAGCGCTCTTGTTCAAGCCGGGACCCCTGCGCCGCGATCTCGCGTTCGAGATCGGCTCGTCTGGATTCCAGTTGTAGAATCGTAAGGATACCCAGTCTATCGATCTGCTCACGCATCCCGTCACGTTCCGCACGCAGATCTTGAACTTCACTCGACAGCGCCCGCGCCATCTTGCGGGCACCAAACCATGGAACGGGCGGAAGCGGCGCTGGGTCGGCCTTCATTGGAGCAACCCTCTCAGGAGAAATCTTTATGGGTTCCCTCTATTGACGCGAGGTTTGCAAGCCAATCGGTTCGGTCCCGAACCCGCGGTCGCACGACACGACCTCTCGCCTCAAGCTCTCGATCACCCAAAGCCGGCTCGCCGCCGTCCGCAGCTCGCTCCGAATCTCTCGCATCCAGATCTGGGCGGTGCGCAGGTCGCTCGGAGTCAATCGCAGCTCGGTCGGAGCCAATCGCAGCACGCTCCAAGCTTTCACCTGCTCATCCGCGAACTTCCCCCAACTGATTTGAGCCGTTCGCATCCAGCTCCCGGCACCTCGCAGCCGGCTCGGAGTGCCTCGGAGCCAGCTCGCGGCCGTCGCCATCGAGTTGTGAGCCGTTCGCAGCGGATTCTGAGCCGTTGCGAGCGGTTTCGCAGCCGCTCACTGCCCCTATGAGCGGTCCGCAGCTCGCTCCGAGCCTCCGCCAGCTGGATGCGAGAGTCTGGCAGCCGGCTCCGGATCTCCCGCAGCTCCTTCGCGGCGATCGCGAGCCGGCTCGCGGCGGCTCAGAGCTACCTTGGAAGGCTCGCAGCGGGATGGGGGAGGCTGCGATCCCGCTCGGAGCCTCTCGCAGCTCGCTCCGAGACTCGCGCGATCCGCTCGCGGTCTCTCCGATCTCGCTCGCGGAGGTGGCGAACCGGCTCCCGATCGCGCAAAAAGACCTGAGGAGGCTCCGCTCCGGCTGGGAGTCGTCGCGAGCCGGCTGGGGACCGCCGCGAGCTGGCTGGGGATTGTCGCGAGCCGGATGGGAGTCGTTGATTTCCGGCTTTGGAGGCCTCAGAAATCGCTTCCGACCGCGCCGATCGTGCGTCCGACCGCTCGTTTTGCGACTTTCTGGGAACTATCTTCACTTTTGAGGCCAAATGACTCGATTTCTCGGATTTGGGTTGGTAGAACCCCTTTCGCGCCCCGTGGGGCGTGGCCGCGCGGCACTCTCGCCGCGCTCGGCCGCGATCGAAAGGACGTCGAATCATGCCGAACATTCCTTCCTCCTATGCCGACATCGTTCGAGATTGGGAGCTGCTGCTCGAAGCGACCAACGACAACGAGAGCGTCCAGGCCGGAGCACAGCCGCAACGGGAGGCGCTGGCGGCGGCGCTTTCCCGCGTTCGGGCTCAGAAGGCACTGCAGGACTCCCGCACGGCCAGCCGGCAGGAAGCCACCCAGGATTTGCGAGAGATGATCGTTCAGGGTCGCGAATTGGCGCGTCGCCTGCGCGGCGTGACGAAGGCCATTCTCGGGACCAAGAGCGAGCGCCTGGTGCAGTTCCGGGTCTCGCCGATCCGCACCCGGAGCCGCCGTCTTGATCAAGCGGCGAAGACGGCGCGTGCGACCCATCCGGAAATCGAGATCGGGTAAGACGTCGGGGCGGGTGATTCGAAAGGGTGTGAGGGCGGGCTGGTCCTCACACCCGTAGTTTCAATGTACGCGGCCCGCCTCGCTCCCCGTGCCGCCGTGCCTGAGGTAGGATTTCGTCTTGGAATCTTCCCTCAGAGGCGGAACCGTGTTGAAACGCAAACCAAACGGCCAAGTCGCATGAGTCAGTGGGCGGTCATTCGCAACAGCCGGCGCAAAGTTTGGCCGGCGGGCCTACTTCTCACCCTCTCCATGTTTTCGATGGTGGCCTCCGTGCTCGCCATCGTCTATTTTTGGGTGGATCCGCCCGACGCAACCGATGCCGGTCAGATCACCGTTTCCGGCAGGCTGATCGATCTCTTCGGTGCCAAGTGGGCGCTTCTCGGGGGAACGGCGATCTTGATCTTGGTGGCGCTTCTTCTATTCCTCTTCGTGGCGTTCCAGACGCGGAAGATGCGAAATTGGTGGGGCGCGCCACTGTCCGCCGCGCCGGTCCATCCGATCTGGCGAATTCACAGCTCCCCGGCGGCCGACCTTGCCGCGGAAATTGCCTGCTCCATCGGGTCGGTCTCCTTCATAGCCGCCGCCGCATGGGTGTGGAGCGAACGTCCCTCCGCAAACGACATCGGCCGGCATACGTTCTCCGCCCGGCTGGTCGAAATCTTCGGCCCGGATCGGGCGCGGTTCGTGGGAGTTGCCCTCTTCGTCGTCCTGGCGTTGCTGATGGCGGTTGCGACCGCGATGTTCGAGAGTCGGCTGTCGCATCCGGGCTCAAGGGCTCGAATCGATCCCCCCGCGTAGGCGAAGCCACCTTGAAACGTAAACCCAACGGCCAAGGCGTGGACGGACTTCAGTTCTTCTTCCGGGCGGTTCTTGCGTTCGTTTCGGCTTTCGTCGCTCGGGACATCTGGCAACGGGCTTTGGTCACGGAACCTTCGGCCCAGTACCGCAAGTCGCAATGGCTGGTGCCGCTGATCGGCGCGGAGGGCGCGCGGCTCGTGAACGTCGTGCTCCTTGGCGGCCTGGCCCTGCTCCTGTTCGCTTCGCTGGTCTATGACGCTCTGCGCTTCTTCCTGGGGGAGCGCGCAAGCCGCTGGCCCGTGATTTGGGGGCGCCGGGAGCGTTACGAGCTGGAAGGCAGGATTTTCGTCGTCGTCCCGGTCGTCCTGACGATCGCCTGCGCGCTCGCCACCGCCTACGTTTGGGTGGACAACCCCGGACCGACCGACGCCGGGCGTCATACCCTCTCGGGATGGCTCGTCGATACGTTCGGTCCCGTCTCGGCTCGTCCCGCGGGCATCGCGATGTTCGCCGGTTTGACGCTTCTACTGATCGTCGGCGTCCTCTTCGAGATGCGGAGGCTCCGAAACTTTTGGGGCGTACCCAAACCGGAGAAGCCGGTCCGCAGCGACTACCCTCCGGCTTGAACCGTAGTCCCGGGGGACTGCGCCTCCGCCGCCCCCTTCGCCAGGGCCTCTTCGAGCGCCTCGATCCGGATGGGCTTCAACAGGTAGTGGTGAAATCCGGCGTCGCACGACCTTTAGAGATCGGATCCATGGAAGTGCTGAAACCCGCGAGACAGGTTCTTCCCGGCTAGTTAGGGAATTCACAACGCTCCTCCGGGGCGAGGTGCTCCGCGCGAGAGTTCGGACTTCACGGCAGGAATTTTTCTCGCGCGTCCGTCTCCTAGAATTTCAAATGGTAGCGATGAGCGAAAGCCAGGGGGGCGTATGAAGCGCATCATCGAGGTTCCTGGCAAGCGGGAGGCCGTGCAGCCCCTTGAGCTTGGCGACTGGAAGGAACTGCTCCAAGCGAAAACCCTAGACTCAGTTCGAGTTGCGGCGGCCCGCGATGTGTCGGGGCCTCCGGTGATTCTCGAAGCTGCCGACGACGATATCGCAGAAGTGGAGTTCTCAGACGGCTCCCAGCTCTGGGTGAGAGTGGACGAGATCCCGGCCGAGCTCAACATCTCGCCTGCCCGCGACTCGATTGGCACCCTGAGTATTCCGATCAGCGTTTCTCCGCGGGGTGCCGCGGAACGGGGGCTCGGATCCCTCGTGGTGGCGGCACTACGGATTTTTCGCGTGAACGATGCTCTCGCGTCACTTACTGCACGCGAGCTTGCAACCCGGTTGGAAGAGAAGCGTCAGCCAGGCGACGGACTCTACGCCTGCCGGCAGCCTGGTGATCTTCATGAAGCCGAGCCCTTGGACGGAACCGAGCCGGTGCTCGTCTTCATTCATGGAACTCTCTCCAGCACAGCCGGAAGCTTCGGTAAGCTGACGCTTCAGAACGAAGGACAGCCCGCGCCGTGGGCGGAAATTGAAAGAATTTACAAAAAGAGGATTCTGGCCTTCGAGCATCGAACTCTGAGCGAGAGCCCGGTCGAATCCGCATTGAGGCTCGCCACTGGGCTTTCGAAGGTGATTTCGAAGGGCTCGAAATTGCACATCGTCTCTCATTCGCGCGGAGGACTCGTCGGAGGATTGCTGGCGCGAGGTCGGCGCGCAGATGGCGGGCCAGCATTTGACCCCATCGACCTCGAAATGTTCGAGAATGCGTCCGACCCAAAGTGGCGTGTCGACGATCCCCAGTCACTTCGTGACTTGAGCGGCATTATCGCCGGCCAGAAGTGGGAGATCGAACGCTTCGTACGGGTAGCCTGTCCTGCGCGCGGCACACTGCTCCTCTCCGATCGGCTGGATCGATGGCTTTCGATTCTTCTCAATGTGCTCGGTTTGGGACTTGGCCGGAACCCCGTTTTTGAGTTTGCAAAGGCTACACTCCTCGCCTTAGCAAAGAGGCGCACCCGCCCTGATGAGTTGCCAGGAGTTGCCGCCCAAATTCCGGGTTCCCCGCTGGTGGCGCTGCTCAACCGCAGGGATGTCACAATCGAGGGAGATCTCTCCGTGATCGCAGGCGACTGCGAGGGACGAGGGATTTTGGGCACTCTCAAAGTCTTGGCGGCGGACCTCTTCTATGAGGAGGATCACGACCTTGTAGTCCACACGGCCTCAATGGATGGCGGTTCGTGGCGTCCTGACCGAATTCACCGTTTCCTCGATCGTGGCGGAGAGGTGGACCACTTCCACTACTTCGCCAACCCGCGCAGTCGTGATCGTCTGCTCGAGGCACTCGCTGGAAAGACGAGCGGGTTTGATACCCCCACATTGGAAGCGACGAGCCGAGCGCCCGCGGTCAAGATCAAGAAAGAAGTCGATGACGGAAGCAAACCGGTGGTTTTCCTGCTGCCCGGCATCATGGGAAGTCACCTCGAGGTCGAAAGCGGCCGGGTTTGGGTGGACTACGACAAACTTCTCCTCGGGAAATTCGGGCAGTTGGACCTGCGTTCTTCGAACGCGGCGTTGGCGAAAGATCTTTTGGCGAACTATCAAGGGATCGCGGATCACCTTCAGAAAAGCCACTTTGTCGTGCTCTTTTCCTACGATTGGAGACGCTCGATCCGGGAGGCGGCGGCAATTTTCGCGAGCGCCTTGGAGGATCGGTTCCGAAAAGCTCCGCAACAGCCCGTTCGAATCCTGGCCCATTCCATGGGCGGACTCGTGGCGCGGCTGGCTTTTGCCGAGCGAACCGATCTATGGGAGGAATTTCGCCAGCGCGCCGGATGCCGGCTGGTCATGGCGGGAACGCCAAGCAGAGGCTCCTGGAGCATTGTAGGAGTCCTTCTCGGCCAGGATCGCCTGGTTCGGCATCTAGCAACGCTCGACCTGCGCCATTCGATGGGGGAAATTCTCGGGATCATCTCCCGCTTTCCCGGCATCCTCGAGCTTCTGCCCGCACCGAACGAGAAATGGGATTTCTTCAGCACCGGCTCCTGGGATGAGCTCGCAGGTTTCAAAGTCGACCCGAGTTGGGCACCACCTGCCGGCGACCTGCTGGAAGCCGCTCGCCGTGTCCATCTCCGGCTTGCTACAGCGCCCACGGATCCGAATCGAATGGTCTACGTTGCCGGTATAGCCGAAAACGGAACCCCCGACTCGATCGTGGTGGATGACAAGAAAAAGAGAGTCCATCTGCAAGGCTCGGGAGCGGGAGACGGACGCGTCTTGTGGTCCGATGGCCTGCCTACGGGAGTCCCCGTTTGGTATCGGAAGGCAGCCCACGGTGACTTGCTGTCCGGGGATTTCGAAGCGTTCACTGACCTTCTCCGGGAAGGCACGACGACGCGCCTTGAAACCCAGCAGCCGACCGCCCGTGGCTTCACAGGCCCGACGTTCAGTACCGATTTTGGAGAGACCGAAGGGTATCTTCCTTCGCGCGAAGAGTTCGAAAACGCCGTATTGGGTGGAGCCGCGAGAGCGACAAAACGACTGGTTCGGCGTCCGCTACGAGTCTCGATCGTTCATGGAAACGTTCTCTACGCGCGCTCACCGACCGCGGTCGGTCACTATTTCGGTGACGGGCTGTTCAGCGCTGAAGCGGATCTCGACCTCCGGCTCGATGGTGTTTTGCGTCGGCGGCTCGCGGTCGGGACGTACCCGGGAGAGGCCGGCTCGGCCGAAGTCTTCCTGCCCGCTCTTCGCGATGATGTCGGCGCGATCGTCATCGGCCTCGGCCGGGTCGGCGAGCTCAAACCGGGTGACCTTTCGGAGGGAATTGCGCGCGGGGTTCTTCGTTACGCCTTGACCCTTGATGAGCGCCGCGCGCGAAACGGCGAGGGGAATGCGTCCCGGAGGTTCAGTTCTCTTTTGATCGGTTCCGGCGATGGTTCGATGCTGACGATCGAAGACTCGCTACGCTCTGTCCTGGCAGGTGTCGCGAGGGCGAACCGGGCGCTCGAAAAGCTGCCGGGTCGCGGGATTCCGCTGGTCGAGGAGGTCGAGATTGTCGAGATGTGGGAGGACCGGGCACTCAAGGCGGCTCGCTTGGTCAAGGTGCTCGCTCGGTCCGGAGAGGCTGAGGTCAAAGATCCGAGCAACCCGCTCACCCGATCGCCTGGCGGCCGAAAGCGTGCCTTCGAACAAGAGAGAGGTGGATGGTGGCGTCAGGTGCAGATCCGGCAAACCGAATCCGGAGATCTTTGGTTCGTGGCTCATACAGACAAAGCTCGCCTCGAGAAGAGCCTCGTTCCGACGCAGGTCGAATTGATTCGAGAGCTGATCCGGAGACCTGCGATCTCATCCAGAACCGATCCGGCGATCGGCGTGACTCTCTACGAGCTGCTCCTTCCGGAAGAACTAAAGAGCTTAAGCCAAGGCGAGCAACGGTTGGTCTTTCAGCTCGATGGAGAGGCGGCTCTCTTTCCTTGGGAGCTCCTGATTGATAGAGGAACTGACCAGGAGGCCTCCGCCGGTTCGATGCCATCTCCGCTGGCTGTGCGAACCGGCCTGATCCGTCAGCTCGAAACGAACGACTACCGGCACCATCCTGTGCGTAGCGACCGACGGACGGCTCTGGTCGTGTCGGATCCTGCGGAGATAGAGAATTTGCCGCCGCTACCCGGCGCTCGCGCAGAAACTCGTGAAGTAATTCGGCTCCTCGGCGAGCGCGGCTTCGAAATATTTCGAGTCGGGCGTTTCGAAGATGCCCAGACCACGGGAATCGATCCGCTGGATCTCCTGAATGACTTGATGGGCCGCGGTTATCAAATTGTCCATTTGGCGGGCCACGGCAGCCACGATCCGGAGGATCCGAAGCGGAGCGGACTGATCATCGGAAGTACGACCCGAGACGGTGCTCGGGTTCTTCACCTTCTGACACCCGCCGAGATCCGTCAGCTCCGCGACGTGCCGGAGCTCGTCTTCATCAATGCCTGCCACCTTGGGCGGGTGGATCAAACCAACCCTCCATCGGCTCGACCGGATCGCGTGGCCTTGGCAGCGAATTTGGGCATCGAGCTGATTAAGATGGGAGTCCGTGCCGTCATCGCGGCCGGATGGGAAGTCGATGACGCAGCCGCGCGTACCTTTGCGTCGGTCTTTTATCAGGCTTTCCTTGCCGGCGCTCCATTCGGCGATGCGGTTCAAAGGGCTCGTTCGGAAACTTTCGACCGACACGGAAGTGTCAACACCTGGGGTGCCTATCAGTGTTATGGAGATCCCTATTTCTCGCTCCGCGGACCTCAGGCGATCCGAGAGGCCGCCACCGAATGGGTCGATCCGGTCGAGGCGCGAGACGACATCGACAACCTAACGAGTGATTTGAAGGTCCCTCAACACGATGGCTACCGCGCCATCCGGGACCGACTAGTTCTTCTCCAGGCCATGCTCCCTGTTGATTGGCAGAAGAAGAGTCTGATCGCGACTTCCTTGGCACGAGCCTATCAGGAACTTGGAGACTTTGATCGCGCTCTCGAACTCTACACAGACGCCTTGAAGGGGGATGCCGAAGGCGTTGGACTGGACGCCGTGGAGCAATGGGCCAATACCATCATTCGGGATTCGTACGAGCGTTTCCGCATGAACGGTATTCCGTCGGGATCCGAGACGCCAGCCACGGGGGCTACCCAAAAAATTCTGACTGCGCTCAACTTGCTGTCGAGCCTTGGAGAGACGCCAAGCCGGCTGGCGATCAAGGCTGGAGCCCTCAAGCGACTGGCCCACATCGAGGAGAGCCACAAACGTCTTCAAGAAGCCGCAAACGCTTACGATTCAGCAGAAAAGATGAAAGGAGGCGAGTTAGCCTATTACCGAGTGAACAAGTGTCTCTGTCTTTATCTATATGAGCGGCGGCCAGGAGGGAGCAAGAAACCAGCCTCCTATTGGACCGGTTTGATCAACGACGCGGAACGGCTTGCGATCGCCGAGATGGAGCGGCGGGCGGTGTTCGAGAGCGCCATTCGTTTGGCCGACGCACGCCTTCTCCGTGCACTCATCGAAGGCAGCCTTGGGAAACCGAACGGCAAGGGAGAGGTGCTTGCCGGTTACCGCGGCGTCCTTGAGCGCGGCGTGACGCCCTTCCGGGCTCGCGGATTGGAGGATCAATTCGCCGTCATCCAATGGGCAATACCAATCCGAGAGCGGGGGCTCGTGGCGGAGATTCAGCGGGAACTCTCCCGCGAGCTCGAGGCGGTTAAGGAATAAGGCCTGTGCCACAGCTACCCGACCGCCCCCTTCGCCAGGGCCTCTTCGAGCGCCTCGATCCGGATCGGCTTCACCAGGTGGTGGTGAAATCCGGCGTCGCGTGATTTTTGGAAATCCGATTCCTGGCCGTAGCCGGTGAGGGCGATCAGGCGGATGTCGGCGAGTCCGGGGAGCTTGCGCAGGCGCGAGGCGAGCTCGTAGCCGTCCATCACCGGCAAGCCGATGTCGAGCAGGGCGGTTTTCGGCAGGAACTCCGAGGCGAGCTTGAGGCCGGCCGGGGCGTCTTTCGCCGCTCGGGTGTCGTAACCCATCAGCTTCAGAATGTGGACGATCGTCGCGATGCCGTCTTCGTTGTCGTCGACGACCAGGATGCGATGGGCGTCGGCCTTCGGGGCCGGGGCTTTCTCCCGCGCGGTCCTCGCGGCGTTCGGCGCCATCGCGGCCTGGGCGTGCTCGGCAAGCGGCAGGCGAACGATGAACTCGCTGCCGCGCCCGGTGCCTTCGCTGCGGGCGGAGACCGAACCGCCGTGCCGTTCGATGAGGTTGCGGACGATGGTGAGGCCGAGACCCAGGCCTCCTCGCGATCGATCGATTTCCTGTTGTCCCTGGACGAAGAGATCGAAGACCCGGGGCAGCACGTCGGCCGAGATGCCGATGCCGGAGTCGCGTACGCTCAAGACCACTTCGGCGCCGTCCCGCCCCGCGCGGACGAAAATGCGGCCCGCCTGCGGCGTGTATTTGGCCGCGTTGGTGAGGAGGTTCGAAACCACCTGCGCCAAGCGAATCGGGTCGCCTTCGACCGCCAGGCCTTGCCGCGGCACTTCGACCGTCAAGTGATGGGTCTGCTGCTCCAGGAGAGGACTCACCATCTCGATCGCTTTGGCCACCGCCTCCGCGATCTCCACGGTTTCCGTTTGAAGGTCGACCGTGCCGCGCGCGATGCGCGAAACGTCCAACAGGTCGTCCACCAGCCGGATCAAATGCTTGACCTGGCGCTCGATGATGGTGCGCGCGTCATCGAAGCCTTCGGGTCCTTGGAGCTTCATCAACTGGAGCGCGGTGACGATGGGGGAGAGCGGATTGCGCAGCTCGTGGCCGAGCATGGCGAGGAATTCATCCTTCGCGCGGTTCGCCTTTTCCGCGTCCTCGCGCAAGCCGTCGATCTGTTCGCGCGCCAGGACTTGCTGCGTGACGTCCGAGGCGATGATGAAAATGCCATCGACCTCCCCCTCGATATTGCGGAACGGGGAGTAGACGAAGTTGAAGTACCGCTGCCGCCCCGGGCCTTCGCGATGCCGCAGGCGGGCCGCCGTCTCCCGGCCGACGTAGGGCACTCCCGTGCGATAGACCTCGTCGAGAAGTAGCGGGTAGATCTGGTCGCGCAGCTCCGGCATTGCCTGGACCAAGGGTAGGTTCAAAATTTCCTCCGCCGCGCGATCCCACGATTCGCACAGTGGCGGATTCGCCAGCTCGATCACGTGGCTCGGTCCGCGCAGGACGGCGATCGGGGTCGGAGCCTGCATGAACAGCGAATGGAGAAGCCGTTTTTGCAACTCCACTTCCTGCCGTGCCAACAGCTCGCGGCTCAAAGACTGCGCCGAGTCCTCGCGCGCCTGTTGGGAGTGGATGAGATTGCGCACGCGGACCGCGAGGTCCTTCTCGGAAAACGGCTTGACGATGAAGTCCTGCGCGCCTTCGTCGAGCAACCGGACCATCAGCTCCTCGTCGGCTTTGGCGGAAAGCAGCAGCACCGGCGTCGCGCGCAGCTCCGGGAGCTTCTGCAGCTCGGCGAACATTTCGACGCCGCTCATGTTCGGCATCATGATGTCGGTCACGATGAGGGTCGGACGGAACCGCAGCGCCTTTTCGATCCCCTCCCGGCCGTCGAACGCGCTGGCCACCTCGTAATCGCGCCCCAGCGACTGGCTGACGAAGCGGTTCATGTCGGGGTTGTCTTCGACGACGAGCACCCGCGCGCGGCCCGGGATCTTCGGCGGGCCGGCGCCCTCCGCTGGCCGGGCCGTCGTGGCGAAGCGCAGCTCTTCGAGGACGCCCTCCAGGAGGGTGCGGTCGAGCGTCGCGTCGGGGGCCGCGAGGCCGGCCCCGAGACGGTGGAGCGGCAGGGTGACGGTGAAGCTCGCGCCGCCGAGCTCCGACTCCTGCACCTCGATCCGGCCCTTGTGCATCTCGACGAATTCCTTCGCGATCGCGAGCCCCAGGCCGGTGCCGCCGACTTTGCGGTCGATGCCGCCGTCGCCCTGGCGAAAGCGCTCGAAGATCGCCTGGCGCAGGGCCGGCGCGACGCCCGGGCCGGAGTCCTCGATCGAGAGGACGATCTCGGCCGGCAGTTGCCGTAGCGAACAGCGGATGCGGCCTCCCGACGGCACGAACTTGAACGCGTTGCCCAGCAGGTTCATCAGCACGCGCTGCAACTTGTCCGCGTCCACGGCCGCCATGACGGCCTGGTCTGCGTGGACCTCGAATTGGATGTTCCGATCCGCGGCGAGCGCCGCGAAATGGGAGGCGAGAAAGCGCACCAGCGCGGCCACGTCGGCGTCTTGAAGCTCGACTTTCAGCTTGTTCGCTTCGATCTTCGACATGTCGAGCAGATCGTGGACGTGTTTGAGCAGCATGCGGGCGTTGCGTGCCACCACCTCCGCCGACTCGCGCCGCTCCGTCAGCCTCATCGTTCCGTCGTCGTCGAGCAGCCGTTGGGCGGGACCGAGAATGAGCGCGAGGGGGGTGCGCAGCTCGTGGCTGACGTTGGCGAAGAACTGGGTTTTGATCTCGTCCAGCTCGCGGATGCGTTCGAGCAGCCCCTGCAGCTCGATGTTCTTCTCGGCGATCTCCCGCTCCTGGGCCTTCTTCTCGGTGATGTCGCGTCCCTCGGCGGCGATAAAGACGACTTTGCCGTCGTCGTCTTTGACCGGCATCAGCGAGGCGTCGATGATGATCGTCTCGGTGCCGCCCGAGCGGCCGTAGATGGGCGTATCCCAGCGCACGAACTCGCCCTGGGCGGCCCGCGCGATCGCTTCCCGGAGGCCCTGGTTGATTTCTTCCGAGACCTGCCACCAGAAGGTGGTCCAGAACGGTCTGCCTTCGACCTCGGAGAGGGTAACGCCGACGGCGTCGAGGGCGACTTTGTTGATTTCGAGGACCGTCCCCTCGGCATCGAGCAGGCCGACGAACTGGACCATGGAGTCCAAAGTGATTCGCGCCAGCTTCTGCCGGTGCAGACGCGGCGGGTCGTCGCCAAGGATCTCGGTTCCCTGGACCGTAATGGGTCGTCTCGTGGTGTCGCCTGCCATGCGCTGCCTTTCCGGGAATTCGTCTGCCTTTCCCGATCATATCTTGGCCGTTCCCGCGGAAAGTGGCGCGCAAATCGCCCTCCGGCTCACCTGAATCGATGAGGCCGAAAGGAGACCGCCATGAAACGAGCCCTCTTGTTGTCCGCCCTGACCCTGGGTCTGCTGTTCGCGATGCCCCGCACTTCCTCCGCCTGCTACGACTTTTGCTCGGGCGCCCCCGGAACCTGCCGAACCTGCGAGACGGGTTTCGACCTGACGTTCCAGGTCTGCGTCCAGACCCAACCGTGCAAGTGCATCACCTATTTCGTCCCTTCCTACCAGTGCACCGGACTGACCGCCGGGCAGACTTCGCCACCGGTCCCGGCCTTCGCCTGGAACGAGACGCCCATCCGGTCCGAAGTCTCCGGCGAGCTCTCTCCGAGCGGCGGGCTGCGATAAGATCGGCAAAAGCTGACACCAAGGTTAGGGTGAGCGGGGTTCACGCTCAGGGGAAGAGGGGATCCGCATGACCGGAAAAAACAGCTCCCGCGCGCCGGAGGCTCCGTTCACCGTAGCCGACTATCTACTGACCCGCCTGAAGCAGTTGAATGTCACGGAGGTCTTTCAGATTCCGGGCGACTACGTGAAGCACTTCACGCAGGCGCTGGAAGATTTCGACGGCATCCGGACCATCGGCGCGATCAACGAGCTGGATGCCGCCTACGCGGCCGACGCCTACGCGCGGACCCGCGGCCTCGCCGCCGTGTCGCTGCAGTTCGGCGTGAGCACCTTCAGCGCGCTCAACGCCGTTGCCGGCGCCTGGGTCGAGCGCAGCCCGATCGTCGTGATCAGCGCCACGCCCGGCGCCGACTCGCGCAACATCACCGATATGTACGACGTGCTGTTCCATCACTCCACCGGCGATCTCGACGCCGACCGCAAGGTCTATGAGAACGTCACCGTCCGGGCGATCACCCTCTCCACCAACGTAGGCGCCGCGGAGCAAATCGACGAGTTGCTGATCGACGCGATCACTGCCCGGCGCCCGGTCTACATCGCCTGCTACAAAGAGGTGTGGGGGCAGCCTTGCCCCCGCCCGTCCCGGGCACCGCTCAAACCGCGGGTGACCCAGAGCCCGGAACTGGCGTTGCGCAATGCGGTGGACCAGGCCTGGTCGCAGATCACCGCCGCGAAGCAGCCGCTGATCTTCGCCGGGGTCGAGGTCCTGCGCTTCGGCCTCGCCGGCCTCCTGCAAAAGATCATCGACGCCAGCGGCTTTTTGTACACCACCACGACGCTCGGCAAGGGCGTGCTCGACGAGAAGGGCGACAAGTTCATCGGCACCTATTCCGACGCGGCTTCGATCGAGTCCGTGCGAAATCTGGTCATGGCCTCGGACTGCGTGCTGACCCTGGGCACGATCATCACCGACGACTATCTCGTCTTCATCGAAGGCAAGTACGCCCAGATGGTGCTTGCGGATACCGCGGGCGTCCGCGCCGGCTACTTCAAATACGCCGACGTGACGATGCGGGACTTCATGGAAGCCCTGCTCGCGAAGTTCAAGCAGAGCAAGACCTATCCGATCAAAGCCACGGCGCCGCCGCAGCCGAAATACCCGGAACCGTGGGCGTCCAACTCCGACCCGAAGTATGACGACCAACCCGAAGTCATCACCTACAACCGGTTCTTCCAGCACTCGATGAAGTTTCTTCGCGAGCAGAACCTGTTGAAGGACATCGTGATGACGTACGGCGTCAGCTCGTCGATGTACGTCGCCACCAACGCCTACGGTCTGTCCCAGGGAAGCTTCGTCTCCTCGGCGGCCTGGCAATGCATCGGCTTTGAAACCGGCGCGGCCAGCGGCGCGCAACTGGGCAGCGGCAAGCGGGCCTGGACGGTGGCCGGCGACGGCGGCTTCATGATGGTCTGCCAGTCGCTCTCCACTCTGGCCCGCAACCAGCTCAACGCGGTGATCTTCGTGATGAGCAATCAGGTCTACGCCATCGAACAGGTGTACGTGGACATGGCCGCGTTCAACCCCAAGTCGGGGGTTCCGTTCGACACCTTCGACATCCTGCCGAAATGGGATTACCTGGCGCTGGCGAAGGCGTTCGGGGCCGAAGGCCTGCGCGTCGAGACCGTTTCCGAGTTGAACGCCGCGCTGCCCCGCATCGTGAAGGTCACAGACAAACCGGTCCTCGTCGAAGTCGTCATCCCGCAAAAGGATTTGCCGCGCCAGATGTATCGCCTGGGCAGCGAGTGACCACTCTCCATCCTTCGACCCCTTGGGAGGGCATCCGAACATGGCCGAGAAAACCTATTCGATCTTCGGCGCCGGAGCTTCCGGTCTCTATACCGCCTGGCGGCTGCTCGCGGGCAAGTCGAAGAAACCCAAATTTGCAGCGAAACAGCTGAAACCCGGCGACACGCTGGAGCTGTACGACTGGGGGCGCTACGACTTTTCGAAGCGGCATCCCGGCTCCCGCGCCGCCGGTGCGCGCGTCTGCACCTGGCATTACGAGAACGACGAGAAGAAATCCTTCGTTGAGCTCGGCGGCATGCGGTATTCGTACTGGAACCAGATTCCGGAAAAGGGCCAGCCCGACCCGAACGGCGGCATTGCGGCAGGCCACCGCGTGGTGACCAAGACCATCGAGCTGCTGGGGCTGGACAAGTACTCGGTGCCGTTCAACGTCACCGGAAATCAGCTGTTCTACTTGCGTTCGCGGAACTTCTACCTCAACGGGATCACCTCGAACAATCCCGCGCCCTATAACGTGAACGACTTCGGTGCCGGCACCACCCCCGATCAGGGCTTCACCACGGTTCAGGATCTGGCCACGCCGGCCAAGGGGTGGGACCAATTCACCCGCCGCGATTGGTGCCGTTTCTATCAGGACGGCAAGATCACCGCGCAACTGACGGACGCGAGCATCTTCCAGCAGGGCGATGATCTCAAGGACATCGGCTACTGGAACCTGCTCTACGACCAGCTCGGTTCGGAAGGCTACGACTACGCCGCCGACGGCAACGGCTACAGCTCGAACGTGATCAACACCCACGCGGGAGTCTCGTTCAACATCAACAACGAGTTCACCCCCGGCAGCCAGTATCGGACCCTGTCGATCGGCTACTCCGGCATGTTCAACAAGCTGTTCGACGAGGTCGTGCGGCTGGCTAAAGCCAAGGGCGTTCACTTCAAGTACCACCCCGACACCCGCCTGCATTCGATCGTCTGGAAGAAGGGCAAGGCGGTCTTCACCTACGCCCACCGCGACAACCCGAACATCGCCGCGGGCACGCGCGAAGCCGATGCGGCCTGGCTGGCGATGCCGCGCTCGCCGATCGACCTGGTGGCGCAGGCTACGCGTTTCCGCCCGCCGGCGCCCGGCGAAGTGGACGTTCTCAACCACGAAAAGGTGAACCTCTATCTCGAAGCGACGATCATGCAACCGTCGTACAAAGTCGGCATGTTCTTCGACTCGCCGTGGTGGGCGCCCGACTATGACAATCCCGCGCCCTATCCCGCGCAGATCATCGCCTGCACAAGATCCGACGCGGCGGTGTAGGGCACGTCGATCAACGTGACCATCGCCTTCAAGGC
>DATMZU010000262.1:0-2291 GCA_035607435.1 Thermoanaerobaculia bacterium
TCCCGGCTCCGAGTTTTCGGCCGAGGCGATCCGCTTCGTCCCGCTCCCCTTCCCCCGCTCCCTCGCTGCTGGTAGCCTGCGCAGGATATGCGCGAGTTTCGATATCACTAGATCCGAGAGGCTCCTCCCATGACGCTCTCCGCTCGTCTCGCCGGCTCCGTGAGGGCTCTTCCTCGCACCCTCGCCGTCCTCTCCGTCCTCGCCACCGTGACCCAGGCGGCGCTGGCCGCCTTGCCGCCCAATTTCACCGACGAGCAGGTCACGACGGTCGCCGGCCCGACGGGATTCGATTTCACGCCGGACGGGCGGCTCCTGGTCGCCCGCCAGGCGGGCGAGCTGATCGTCCGCCAGGGGACGACGAACACCTCCGCGGTCACCTTCCCGGCGAGCCAGATCTGTTCCAACTCCGAGCGCGGCCTGCTCGGCGTGGCGGTCGATCCGAGCTTCGGTCCCGGGGCCGGGCAGAACCGGTTCATCTACCTCTTCTACACGTTCCACAAGACGGCCGGGGCGTGCGGCTCGGCCGGCACGGCGGTCAACCGGGTCTCCCGCTTCGTCCTCGCGGACAACAACACGGTCAGCTTGGCGACCGAGACCGTGCTGGTCGACAACATGCCGTCGACAGCGGGCAACCACAACGCGGGGGACGTCGAGTTCGGCAAGGACGGCTATCTCTACATCACGATCGGCGACGGCGGATGCGACTACGCGGGGGACAGCGGCTGCCAGGGGAGCAACGACGCCTCGCGCGACCAGCAGACTCTCACCGGCAAGGTACTGCGCATCACGAAGGATGGCGGCATTCCGCCCGACAACCCGTTCCAGGGCGCGGGCACCGCGCGCTGCAACGTGACCGGCGGGACGACGGCCGGCAACAAGTGCCAGGAGATCTTCTCCTGGGGGCACCGCAATCCGTTCCGCCTGGGCTTCGATCCGAACCCCGCGGGCACGCGCTTCTTCGTCAACGACGTCGGGGAGGGCTCCTGGGAGGAAATCGACCTCGGCCAGGCCGGCACGGACTTCGGCTGGAATTGCCGCGAGGGACGCCACACCAACAGCACCTCCGGTCCGTGCAATCCGACGCCGGTGGGCATGGTCGACCCGATCTTCGAATACCAGCACGGCGTGCAGGTGCCGGGCTCGACCAGCTCCACGAGCTGCAACTCGATCACCGGCGGCGCCTTCGTGCCCAACGGCGTCTGGCCGGCGACGTTCGACAACTCCTACCTGTTCAGCGACTTCATCTGCGGCTGGATCTTCCGCCTCGCGGGCGCGAACGGCGGCGGGCCGTTCTCGACAGCGAGCGATTTCGCGACCAGCCTGGGCGGCTCCTCGGCGGTCGATCTGCGCTTCGGACCGCTCGGCAACACCCGGGCTCTCTACTACACGACGTTTTCGGGCGGCGGCCAGGTGCGGCGGATCTTCTATTCGGTCGCGGGCAACAACCCGCCGACCGCGTCGATCGGCGCCGACGTGACCTCGGGCGCGGCGCCGCTCACCGTCCATTTTTCGGGCGCCGGATCGAGCGACCCGGACGCGGGCAACACGCTGACCTATTTCTGGACCTTCGGCGACGGCACGCCCGTGACCACGACCGCGACCGCGACGACCACCCACACCTACAACTCCCCCGGCTCCTATACGGCGAGCCTCCAGGCGCGCGACAACAACTTCGCCTTTTCGAGCCCGGCGACGCTTCCGATCCAGGTCGCCGGATCGGCGGCCAAGGCCTACTTCAGCGTCCCGCCCTGCCGCCTCGACGACACGCGCGCCGATCCGGCCGGACCCTTCGGCGGACCGGCGCTCGCCGCGGGCTCGACCCGGACGCTCCCCGCGACCGGCTTCTGCGGCGTGCCGAGCGGCGCCTCCGCGATCGCGGCCAACCTGACCGTGGTCACGCCCACGGCGGCCGGAGACCTGCGCATCGGACCCTCCGGAGCCCCGATACCGGCGGTCTCCGCGATCAACTTCTCGGCCGGCCAGGTGCGCAGCAACAACGCGGTCGTCCCGCTCTCCGCGACGGGGATGTTCGACGTCTTCTGCGGCATCGCGGGAGCCGGGTCGACTCATTTCGTGATCGACGTGCTGGGGTACTTCCAGTAGAAGAGAATCAAGAATGGCGAATCGGGAATCTAGACTTCGTGATTCCTGATTCGACATTCGCCCATGGCGAATCGGGAATCTAGAATGGTAGGGTTCGCGATTCATGATTCGACATTCGACATTCGCGCCCTCCGCTCGCACCCTGAGCGCCGCTCTCTTCGCAGCCGCGGCTCTCGCTTCGCCCGCGT
>DATMZU010000657.1:0-6211 GCA_035607435.1 Thermoanaerobaculia bacterium
CGACGCAGACCGCCTCACATTGACGACGAGAGCCTCCAAGAAGTAGTGAGCACTCTTCAACCCTATCGTCTCTTGGGCCATGACCGCCACGCAGTAGGCAAAGCGTTTCAAATTCTGCGTGGTCGCGCGCTCAAGGGGCAAGAAGGCGCCTACTTCACTCCCCCGGCATTGGTCGACTGCGCGGTTTCGATCCTTGATCCTGGCCCTTCCTCGCGAATCATTGACCCTGCCTGCGGAACGGGCGGCTTCCTCGCCGCCGCCCTCGACTACGTATTCGAAAGCATCGATGCCCGGCGCCTTTCGTCCGACGCTAAATCTCAGGCCAAAACTCGGTGGGCAGGCGACAGCCTCTTCGCAGTGGACAAGGACGCAGTATCGACCAAATTATGTAAAGCCTACCTCACGCTGCTCGGCGATGGCCGTTCACACGTCTACCGCGCCAACACTATCGATCGGGTTGATTGGAATACTCGGGGCGACGACTTAGTCCGTGTAGCGACGGACGGCTCTTTTGACATGGTGATGACCAACCCTCCCTTTGGGCAACAGCTTACCGTATCGGCTGATGTTGGGCTTAGGGAACAGCTAATGGTCTCGCGTTCATGGAGCTGTGCGAGAGGGCAATGGGAACCGGGAAACACCCCACAGGACCAACAACTGGGGATCGCCTTTTTTGAGCGCAGCTTAAATCTGCTCAAACCAGGTGGCCGCATAGCTATTGTCCTGCCCGAGACGTTCTTATTCTCGCGGAGCTTCGCCTGGTTCGTCGAATGGGTTTGCTCCACCGTTACTGTTACTCACGTGATCGATGTCCCGATGATAGCATTTGAGGAGTTCTGCCGAGCAAAAACATGCCTCGTCTTCGTTGCAAAACAGAAACCCGGCCAGGGTCACAAGATAGTCTTCAGCTATCCGCGTAGCATCGGGCAGGACAAGAAAGGAAATCTTCTGCGCAAGCTCGATGACGTGGGCGAGAGAACCGGGGAGCTTGACAATGAGACGGCGGATGCTGTCAAGCAAATCGTTGGCAGCATGTACAAAGGCTATGCTCGCGAGGTTTCGCACTCCGCCGAGACTCGCCTTTGCTTTCATGTTCCACAAGACAAGGTGCGCAAGCGTGGCATTGTGGTGCCCCGCTTCTGGTGGCGGCGAGATACCGATGCGGCCCTTCGCCGCTGGTCGCGCAAACACCCTTCGGAAGTCGTCACGCTAGGCGATTTGGAAGAGAAAGGAATTATACAGACGTTTGAGGGGCATGGCTCGCCGCCGGGGAATGCTAGGGCGACAGGAAACGTCCCTTATGTTAAGGTCACCGACCTAAAAAATTGGCGAATCAATGAAAACCCAACCAATTTTATAAACAAGAGTCTCGCTGCCAAACTCCGCAAGCGTGGACCGACGCTCCAATATGGAGACTTAGTATCTCCAGCTCGCGCATCATCGAACATCGGGCAATTCTCCCTGGTGCTGCCATGGCAAACCGATGTGATACTGACCCGAGAAGTCCTAGTTCTGAGGGTGCGCGAGAACACGGAAGTAATTACACATTTCCTGCTTCTGGCCTTAATGTCGCTGAGGGTGGTACAAGATCAGTATCAGTACCTTACCCTCATGCAGACAAACCGAGAACACCTCGGCGACTGCTGGAAAGAAGTACAGGTTCCCCTCCCGAAATCTCCGGCCGACCGGGTGCGAACGGAGAAGCCGGTCCGTGAGTATTTCGAAGCGTTGGTCAAAGCTCGAGAGTCCTACGCTCGCCTGACCAGTCTTTTCGAGCCGGAAGACTTCGGCACCAGACCTTAAAGTTCCGCCTGCCTCAGAACGTCCCGCGCCGCTTGTAGCAAAGTGGACCGTATCCACGCGGACCGCGCGAGGCCGAGGTACTCAGCAGCGCCGTCAATCATTCCCAGGTGGGAAGCTCGAAGCGCAGGTCCGTTGGCTAGGGCCGGCGGATTCAGGAACGTCGGACTACGACCGCATCGGGGCGTCGCAGATCGAGCGCAACAACTGGACGATCCGCACCCAGCCGTGCCGATTCACCATCTTAAGCAATAGCGTCAGCATGAAGAAGAGAGTCTGCGCGCGGCTCCCGCCCTATTCTTCGCCTACTACAACTGGTGAAGATGCACTCCTCGATCCGGGTGACGCCCGAGATGGCGGCCGGGTAACCCGTAAACCTGTGGAGCATGAGCGACCTATTCGACGCCGCGGTCTGCGCCTAGGGCGAGCAACGACCTAAAAAAGCTCGACCCGCCAGGGGTGCGCTTCCGGCCGCCCTCCACGACGATGATAGAGTCCCGCCCGATGCCTCCGGCTCTCGAACGCACGCGCCTGGCGGTCGCCCATTCCCTCGCCGGATCTCCCGTGATCGGAGTCGTGCGCACGACCTCGAGAGACGTCGCGAAGGCCCAAGCGGAAGCCCTTTGGGCCGGCGGTCTCGAGCTGGTCGAAGTGACCTTTACCGTGCCCGGAGCGGCGAGCGTCGTGCGCGAGCTGCTCGCGCTGCGCGGCGGGGAGGGCCCGCCCTGGATCGGCATGGGTACGGTGACGACCGGGGCCCGCGCCGACGAGGGTATCGCCGCGGGCGCCGAGTTCCTGGTGACGCCGAACGTGAGCCCGGATGTCGCGCACCGCGCCAGAACGGCCGATCTCTTCCTGGTTTTGGGAGCTCTCACGCCGTCCGAGATCGTGACCGCCCGCGAGCTCGGCGCCGACGTCGTCAAGGTCTACCCTCTGCCGCCCGTCGGCGGCGCCTCGTACCTGGCCACCATTCGCCAGCCCCTGGGCGACATCCCGATGCTCGCCGCCGGCGGCTTTTCGGTCGAGGAGATTCCGACCTACGCCGCGGCGGGCGCTTCCGCCTTCGGCATCGGTGCCCCACTCTTCGGCGACGACGCGGCCGAGACCCGGCGGCGCGTCGAGCGCGCTCTCGAGCTCGCGCGCGCAGGGACTTCCGAGCGGAGATGAAATGACGAACCCGACACCGCCCAGCCAGCTGGTCTTCGACCCGACCCCGGAAATCTTCGCGACCGACACGGCCGGATCGTTCTTCTACCCGCTGGCCTCCGCCGGCAAGATCTACCTCGGCACGAGCTCGTTCGACGAAGTGCGCTTCGTCTTCTCGCTCTGGCACCCGTCGGGCCAGCGCACGATCGACCTCGACCGCGCCTACGTCGAGCTGCGCGCCTCGTTCGACCCGGACGAGGAGCACTGGACCAAGCTCGCCGAGATCGAGCCGGTCGTGCCGCCGTACGCCGGCAGCGAGAGCTTCGACGGTTGGATCGTCCTGCCGGTCCTCGGCGCGTCGTGCGCTTTCGGTCTCGCCGGCAGCGGGTTCGAAACCCGCGCTCGCCTGCAGATCCGCGCCAGCGCCTATTTCGTCGCCTGACCGCTCCGCCGAAGGAGCGCCGCCCCCGCCGGAGGAGCCATGCGCCATCTCGAGCTGCTCTCCCGACTCGCTCAGCCGAACGAGACGAAGATCGTCCTCCTGGTCCTCGACGGAGTCGGCGACATCCGGACCGCGAGCCAGCCGCAGACGGCTCTCGAGCGGGGGCAGATCCCGAACCTCGACGCGCTCGCCGCCCGCTCGAGCCTCGGCCGGCTCGTGCCGGTCTACCCCGGTGTCACGCCCGGCAGCGGCCCGGGACATCTCGGACTCTTCGGCTACGATCCGAGCGATCCGGAGGTCGATGTCGGCCGCGGCATCCTGGAGGCGATGGGCGAGGGGCTCGCGATCGGGCCGGGCGACGTCGCGGCCCGCGGCAACTTCGCGACCGCGGACGAAAGCGGCAACCTGACCGACCGGCGCGCCGGTCGGATCCCGACCGAGGAGTGCCGGCGCTTGTGCGCCCAGATCAACGCCGCGCTCGGCGCCGCGTCCCTCGAGCGGCTCGCGGGGGTCGAAGCGAAGCTCGCCCCCGGCGAGGGGCACCGATTCGTCCTCCATCTGCGCAGCGAGGGCGGCCGGCCGCTTTCCGCGGCGATCGCAGATACCGATCCTCAAGAGCTCGGCGTGCCGCCTCTGCCCGTCCGGGCCGCCGCGCCCGAGGGAGAGGCAACCGCCGCGGCCGTCGCGCGCGCTGTCGAGGTCGCGGAGCGGGCGATCGCCGAGGAACCGCGAGCGAACCGCGTCCTCCTGCGCGGCTTTTCCCAGCTGCCGCACCTGCCGCAGATGCCCGCCCTCTACCGGATGCGCTGCGGAGCGTTCGCTGGCTATCCGCTCTATCGGGGCGCGGCTGCGGCCTGCGGCATGGAGGTGGTCCCCTGCGGCAAAACGTTCGTGGAGATCGTCGAGGCCGCGGCCGCGGCCTGGGACCGCTTCGACTTCTTCTTCCTCCACGTCAAGCAGACCGACCAGGCGGGGGAGGACGGCAACCTGGTGCAAAAGGTTCAGGTGCTCCAGGAGGTCGACGCCGACCTGCCCGACCTCCTCGCTCTCGGCCCGGACGTGATCGCGATCACCGGCGACCATTCGACGCCGGTCCCGATGAAGGCGCACAGCTGGCATCCCGTGCCGCTGCTGCTGCACTCCGTCTTCTGCTCGATCGGCGCCGCGAACGAATTCTCGGAGCGCGCCGCAGCGACAGGCGAGATCGGGACGATTCCCTCGTATCAGCTGATGAGCCTGCTGCTCGCGAACGCCGGTCGGCTCGCGAAGTTCGGGGCGTAGTCCTCCGAGGACCCTACCGGAAGCCGCGCCGCAGCTCGCGGCGGAAGACGGAGAAGGCTTCCGCGTCGTGCAGGACGATCACCACCCGTTCGAGCTTCGTCCCCCCTTGCAGGTACCGGTGGACCTCGGTGAGCAGGATCCGCGCGGCGCGATCGATGGGGAAGCCGAAGTTGCCGGTCGAGATCGCCGGGATCGCGAGCGAGCGCAAGGCGTTCCGGTCGGCGAGCGCCAGGGCGGAGCGGACGGCGGAGGCCAGCTTGCGATCCTCGTCGCCGTCGCCCATGCGCGGCCCGACGGCGTGGATGACCTGCTTGACCTTCAAATGACCGGGGCCGGTCATCACCGCGGTGCCGACCGGCGTCGAGCCGATCCGGTTGCACTCCTCCTGGATCGACGCCCCGCCCTTCTTGAGGATCGCTCCGGCCACGCCGGTTCCCATCTGCAGATGCTCGTTCGCCGCGTTGACGATGGCCTCCACCTCGACGTTCGTGATGTCGCCCTCGATCATGTCGAGCTGCGTGTGGTCCAACGTCAGCGTCACCCGGTTCTCGGTCATGGTCACGTCTCTCATGCCTCCCATGCCTCCCCGAACTGTACCCGCGGCCTCCAAATGATACCAAGACGGCCGGCGGAGGTTCGCTTTCGGGCTCCGGATCCCGCCGAGCGGTCTTTCGAGGCCTTCGCGCCGCTCTCGGGAAAGCAGGTTCTGCCGCACCGCGGCGTCGAGCGACCAGCGGACTTCCGGCCCTGAGATACACTCCCGCGACCATGTGGCAAGAGCTCAAAGATCAGCTGGCGGCCGAGATGACCCGGGTCATTCGGGAGCGGTTCGGGGTCGAGCACAAGCCGGTGCTCGAAGTCCCGCCGCGGCGCGAGCTGGGCGATCTCGCGTTCCCCGCTGCCCTCCAGCTCGCGCGGACGCTTCATCGGAGCCCGCGCCAGATCGCGGACGAGCTCGCGGCAGCGTTTCAGGCGCCCGCCCCCGTCCGCGAGGTGCGCATTCTCGGCGCCGGCTACCTGAATCTCTTTCTCGATCGCCCCGCCTTCACCGCCCAGGTGCTCGCGGGCTCGTTCCTGCCGGCCGCCCCGCGCGCGGGCAAGGTGATCGTCGAGCACACCAACATCAATCCGAACAAGGCGGCCCACATCGGCCACCTGCGCAACGCCGTCCTGGGCGACGTCCTCGGCCGCGCGCTCCGCGCGCTCGGCGCCCCGACCGAGATCCAGAATTACATCGACGACACGGGGGTCCAGGTGGCGGACGTCGTCGTCGGTTTCGTCGACCTCCGGGGCTCGACGCTCGAGGAGATCGCGGCGCTACCCGAGCCCTTCGACTACCACTGCTGGGACCTCTACAGCGAGGTCGGCCGCTGGTACGAAGGCGATCCGAGCCGCCCGGCACTGCGCCGGCAGACCCTCCACGCGCTCGAGAGCGGGGAGGGCCCGCGCGCCGAGATCGGCCGCCTGGTCGCGCGCCGGATCGTCGGGCGCCATCTCGGCACGATGCGCCGGCTCGGCATCGGCTACGACCTCCTGACCCAC
>DATMZU010000659.1:0-3526 GCA_035607435.1 Thermoanaerobaculia bacterium
CCGCTGTAGCCCGCGTCGTAGAGGGCGTCGGTCACCGAGCCGCCCGAGCGAAGGTGGCCCTTCAGGCGCTCGGCGCGACGGGCGGCGAGGTATTCGCGCGGCGAGATGCCGAGGACTCGGGTGAAGATCCTCTGAAGGTGCGAGGGGCTCGCCCCGACTTCCCGGGCGAGGCGGGCGAGAGTGGGCGATCCTCCTTCGGCGTCGTCCGCCGCTTCGTCGAGCAGCGCCCTTACCTTTCCGGCGAGCGCCGCATCGCTGGCCACTTCCCCGGGACGGCAGCGGCGGCAGGCGCGGAATCCCGCCGCGATCGCCTGCCCGGGCTCGGGGAAGAACGCCACCCGCTCGCGCGCCGGCCGGCGGGCCGGGCAGGAGGGACGGCAGTAGATGCCGGTCGAGGCGACCGCGAAGACGAAGCGGCCGTCTTGCCCCCGGTCGCGGGCGACGACCGCCGCCCAGGCGGCTTCCTCGTCGAGGAGGGCGGCGGCGGGCGAGGCCGACAGGCTCTCGAAGGCCCGTTTCGGGGTGGAGGGTGGGTTCATCTTGGGGCTCTGGGTCATGGCGGTGGCGATCAACATGTCGGTTTCTCCTTTGATCCTGGCGCAGGATCGCGCGGAACGCCACCTCGCCGCACTCCGATTTGTGTCGCCAAACTCTTTCAGCGGCTTAGAAGGTCTCCTCGGAGCCGCTCGACGGGCTACCATTGGTGAGATTCGGGCGCCCGCCCGGCAGGAGGACTGAACGCATGACGCCCCACCGCATCGGACTCATGGGTCTCGGGAGGATCGGACGGAACCTGTTCCGCATCCTCTATTCGAGCGACGAATTTCCGATCGCCGCGATCAGCGACATCGCCGACCACTCGGCGCTCGCCTATCTGCTGCGCTTCGACACGATCCTCGGGGTCTTTCCCGACGAGCTTTCGGTCCAGGACGACGGCCATCTGTACGTCGCCGGGCGGCGCATTCCGATGCTCTCGGGCGAGAAGCCGGGCGACGTGCCGTGGGGCGACCTCGGGATCGACACGGTGATCGAGGCGACGTCGAAGTACCGCTCGCGTGCCGAGATCGAAAAGCATCTGGAGCGGGATACAAAGCGGGTCATCCTCTGCTCGCCACCATCGGATCCGCCCAACCTGACCGTGGTGATGGGGGTGAACGACGGCGACCTACGCCACGAGCACCGGATCGTCTCGAACGCCTCGTGCACCGCCCATTCGGCTGCGCCGCTGCTCAAAATCCTGGGCGAGGCGTTCGGCATCGAACGGGCGTTCCTCTCGACCGTCCATGCCTACACCAGCCAGCAGCGGCTGGCCGACGTGCCCGACGATGATCCGCGCCGCGGTCGGGCGGCGGCGGAAAACATCATCCCGCAGGGCAGCAATTCGGCCGAGGTGCTGATGGGCCTGTTGCCTGAGCTCGAAGGCAAGGTCTCCGGCCTCGCGATGAACGTGCCGGTTGCGAACGGCTCGGTGGTCGATCTGGTTTGTTGGCACGAGCAGGCGGTTACCGTGGCGGCGATCAATGAGGTCATGCGCACGGCGGCGGGGAGCGGGCGCTGGCGCGGCATCCTGGCGTACGAGGACGATCCCATCGTTTCGTCCGACATCATCCACAGCACCTACTCGTCCACCTTCGACTCGCTGCTCACCATGGTGCTGGGCGACAAGGTGTCGAAGACCATCTCCTGGTTCGACAACGGCTGGGGGTACGCGCACCGGGTCGTGGATCTCCTGCGGAAGTTCCGCGCGCTCGACGGCGAGGGGGCCTGAGATATGGACAGCCACGCGACAGCACCCAAAATCCGGATCGGCATCAACGGTTTCGGCCGCATCGGCCGGAGCGTGTTTCGCATTCTCGCCGAGCGACCCGACCTCGAAGTGGTGGCGATCAACGATCTGTACGACAACGAGCAGCTCGCCTATCTGCTCAAGTACGACTCGCTGATGCGGACGTTTCCGCGCGCCGTGCGCACCGACGAGGATTTCCTCTATGTCGATGACCGCAAGATCGCGATGACCGCGGAGCGCGATCCGGCGCTGATCCCCTGGGGTTCCCTCGGCGCCGACCTGGTGATCGAAGCCTCCGGCGTGTTCACGAAGCGGGAGAAGCTCGAAAAGCATCTGGCGGCCGGGGCGAAGAAGGTGATCCTCACCGTGCCGGCGAAAGACGAGATCGACGCCACGATCGTCATTGGGGTGAACGACGACACGCTCCTCCCCGCGCACAAGATCGTCTCGAACGCCTCATGCACCACCAACTGCCTGGCGCCGGTCGCGAAGATTCTCGACGATTCGTTTGGCATCGTCGAAGGTTTCCTGACCACGGTCCACGCCTATACGAACGACCAGCGTCTGGCCGACGTGCCGCACAAGGATTTCCGCCGCAGCCGCGCGGCGGCGCAGAACATCATCCCGACGACCACCGGCGCGGCGCGCGCGGTGGGCCAGGTGCTGCCGAAGTTGAAGGGCAAACTGGACGGTCTCGCGATGCGCGTCCCGGTCCCCGACGGCTCGACGATCGATTTCGTCTGCCGCCTGAACGCCAAACCGACCGCAGAGGAAGTCAACACCGCCATCCGCACGGCGGCCGAGGGAGCGTTCCTCCGCATCGTCGAGTACAGCGAGGTTGCGCTCGTCTCCTCCGACATCATCGGCAACCCGCACTCCTCCGTCTTCGACGCCCTCTCGACCCAAGCGAAAGGCGACGGCTTCGTCAAAGTCGTCGCCTGGTACGACAACGAATGGGGCTACTCGAACCGGGTGGTCGATTTGATCGACCGGCTGGCGGCGGTGGGAAATTAGGAGGAATCTCGAAAACCATCGGGATCGGGAGAGCGAATTACGTCTTCTAGGCGATAGGAGGTTCACCTATCGCCATGACCGGCCACGACCAGCTGTTCAAAGACCTATTTCGAGAGTTCTTTCCCGAGTTGCTGTGCCTTGCCGATCCAAACCTCGCGGTCCGCTTGACCGCGAGTCCGGGTTCTGGAAACTTCGCCTTCCTGGACAAAGAGGTGTTTCTCGACTGGCCCGAGGGCCGGCGCCGGGAGGCCGACCTGGTGGCGGAGATTTCCGGCCGGGGCGGGAAGCGCAAGCTTCTGGTCGAGGTGGAAATCGAGCAGCAGCACCGGCGTACGATCGGCCATCGGCTCTGGCTCTATTCGCACCAGCTCTATCAGCGCTATGGCGTACCGATCGTGTCGATCGTCGTCTTCCTGCGTGGCGGCCCGCCGGGCGCGCAATGGGTCGACCATTTCGAGGAGGCTATGGCTCGGCCGATCCACCGATTCACCTTCCTGTCGCTCGGCCTCTCCGGAATCCCGGCCGAGACCCTCCTCGAACGATCGGAGCCTCTCGCCTGGGCGCTCGCCGCGCTCTCCCGCCCGGGCAAAATGGGCCGCGCGAGACTGAAGCTGGAGCTGCTGCGGAAGATCGCCAAAGCTCCGGTCAACGAGCTGCAGCGATACCTCTTGACCAACTGCGTCGAAACATACCTACAATTGACCGGGCGCGTGGCAGAGCAGTATG
>DATMZU010000675.1:0-27818 GCA_035607435.1 Thermoanaerobaculia bacterium
GATGTCGCCGAGGACGAACGCGTAGCGCGGATCGGCCTCCAAGCCGGCGAGGTTCTCCGGCCGGCCGGCGTAGGTGAGCTTGTCGAAGACCACCAAGCGATCGACGGACCGGTCCGCCGATTCGGCGAGAGCGAGCCGCACGAAATTGGAGCCGATGAAACCGGCTCCGCCGGTGACGAAGAGTGTGCGCATCAGGGATTCCTCGAAAAGCCCCCGGGGCGGAAGGCGGCGGAAGTATAGCCGCAAGGGGTGGTGGGAAGGATGCCGTAGAATCCCCCGGCTCCGGCGTCTCGAAGGCGCCCGACTGCAAAGAAAGGCACCTTTTGCGCCTCGACCACGCCGCGATCCTCGCCCTCGTCCAAGCGATCACCGAATTCCTGCCGATCAGCTCGTCCGGCCATTTGATCCTGCTGCCGCGCCTGCTCGGCTGGGCCGACCAGGGGCTCGAATTCGACATCGCGACCAACACCGGGACGCTGCTCGCGGTGATCGCGTTCTATCGCCGCGAACTGAAGGACCTGATCGTCGGGTTTTTCACCGGACGCCAAATCGAAGGGGAGGATTTCGTCCCCCGCCGCCTGGCGCTCCAGCTGGCGGTCGGAACGATTCCCGCGGCGGTCGCGGGCCTGCTGTTTCACGACTCGATCGCCACCGTGGCGCGCAACCCCCTGCTGATCGCGGCGAACGCGGCGTTCTTCGGCCTGCTGATGCTCGTCGCCGACCGCTTCGGCCGCCGCGAGCGGGGGATCGCCGATCTCTCCTGGGGGGACGTGGCAATCATCGGCCTGGCCCAGGCGCTCGCGCTCAACCCCGGGACCTCGCGCTCGGGGATCACCATAACCGCCGCCCTCTTCCTGGGGCTTGCCCGCCCCGCCGCGGCGCGGTTTTCCTTTCTGCTCTCGATCCCGATCGGCATCCTGGCCGCCGGGCACTCAGGGCTCGGCCTCGTGAAAAAAGGCGGAGCCCCGGAGGTCGGCTGGCCCGCCACCTGGCTCGGCATCGCGGTCTCAGCGGTCGCCGGCTACCTGGTGATCGGCTGGCTGCTCGGCTGGTTGAGGCAACGGAGCCTGACGGTCTTCGGGGTCTACCGCCTGATTCTGGCGCTGGTGATCGTCGGGTTGTTCTGGCGCTGACACGCCGCCGAGCAAAAAAAGGAGGAGCGCTGTGGCGCTCCTCTTGGGAGGGATGAGAGGAGGATCTTGCCTCCCCGCAGGCGAATCGTGGCAGAATCAATAGCCAGTTGTCAATATGCAAAAGCGGGCGAGGCGGTGCTATTTGCCGCCGAGGACCGCCGCCTTGAAGTCGGCGCCGGGCGCCGGATCGGAGCCGATCCAGGTGGCGAGAACCGCGTCGGAGGTCGCCTTGCCGGGGAGGGTACCCTTCACTTTGCCGTTCACGGTGAGCGTCGTCCCCTTGCCCGGGACGTAGACCAGCGCCATCTGGTTGCCCTTCGGGATGTCTTCCATCCAGGTGCAGAGGGTCTTGAAGTCTTTGCTCACCTGGGCTGTGGCGTTCGGGGTGTTTTGCTCCAGCCCCTCGCTCCAGGCGTCGCACATCTGGTTTTTGGAGACGCTGTAAAGGAAGAAGAACCGGGCCTCGCGGGCCGTGTCGGCGGCCAGCACCTTGGCCGCGTTGCTCTCTTTGGAGGGCAGGTAGAGTGCGCCGACGTAGACTTTGATGAATAGCTTGCTCCGCAGGCCGGCGCCGTTGAGCACCAGTGCCGTGCCTTCGGCGTCGGCCTTGTCGGGCACGTTGACCCCGGCGACGGTCGCGGCATGGGACGGGATGGGCAGGACGGAGAGAGCCAGGATGAACGCGAGACAGGCCAGGTTGAGCTTCCGCATCGTCGACCTCCACTAGTTTTCAAAAGGGGATGGATCCCGGCGCTGACGCGCCGATTCCTTCGAAGTGTAGCAGGCCGGCGTCACCCCGGCCGCGCAACCTCGTGCCACGCCTCGCCGTAACAGTCGCGTGAGGAGCGAACGAAATGTCCGGCCTACCTGATGCCTCGGGCGAAGTCCGACGGGGCGGCCCGGCGCCTGCCGGCCCAACGGACGCCGATCTCGTCGCCCGGGCGCTCGCCGGATCCGAACGGGCGTTTGCCGACCTGGTGCGGCGCTACGAACGGCCGATCTTCAGCCTGATCGTGCGCATGGTCCACGACTCCACGATCGCCGAGGACGTGGCGCAGGAGACGTTTTTGAAGGCCTACCGCCGGCTCGACACCTACGATCCGACCCGCAAGTTTTCGAGCTGGCTGTTCAAGATCGCCCACAACGCCACGCTCGATCACCTGCGCCGGCCGAGCCTAGACACCTTGCCGCTCGATGCGCACGGCGACGACGAGGCGGATTTCGCCGCCATCCTGGCCGACGAGAAGACCGAGAGCCCGGAGGCGGGCGCCGGCCGCTACGACCTGGCCCGCGCGCTGGATCGCGGCCTGCGCGGCCTGCGCGCGGAGTACTCCGAAGTGCTGCTGCTCCGCTTCCGCCAGGGACTCTCCTACCAGGAAATCGCGGAGGTTACCGGCCAGCCGCTCGGCACGGTGAAGACCAACATCCACCGCGCGCGGAAAGAGCTGGCTGCGGCGCTGGGCGGGTTGGGGTGGCATTTGACCGATTGAGGACCCGGCAACCGAGGGCAGCCACGGGGGGCTGCCCCTACAGATCCGGTCGGTCCGGTCCGCTCACCGAGCCTTGGGTATCCTACGGATCCGGTCGGTCCGATCACCGAACCTCTGGGTAGGGGCGGCCCCCCGTGGCCGCCCGGGTCCGACGGGTTACAGTAGACGCCGTGGACCCGGAACCTCCCTCCGCCCTGCCGCACGCCGCGCGCATCCTCCGCCGGATGGCGCTTCTCGAAGCGCCCGCGGTGCAGCTGTGGAGCTGGCCGGGAACCGGCAAGAGCGGCATTCTTGCGGCGCTCGCGAGCCAGGCCGGCAGTCTGGGTCTGGCCTTGGGCGATATCGAAAGCGCCGGCCGATGGAAGAGCGCGCTCGCGCAGGCGAAAGACGGGGGGGCGGCCTGGGCGGTGCTCGCCGCCCCACCTTCCGCCGCCGCGCTCGACCAGGCGATCCGCTGGCTCCCTCCGGGGCTGCGGCTCGCGTTTGCCGGGGTCGAGCGTGCCGTCCTGCCGCTGCGTACGGCGTATGTCTACCCTCCCGAGCTGCTGCTCGATCCCGCCGAGCTGCGCGAGGTCTGGCGCGCGACGCGCGGCGCCGAAATCTCTCCCGAGGTTGCGACGGCGCTCCGCGCGGCGACCGACGGCTGGCTGCGCCCGCTGCGCCTCCTCGCCTCGTCGGGGCGCGATCTGCCGCCGGATCTTTCGCCCGAGGCGCTGCTGGGAGACGAGGGGCTTTCCGGTTTCTTTCATTCGGAGGTCGCGGCCGCCCTGCCCGCGCTCGATTTGGACCGCTGGGGGGAAGAGGATTCCTCCGCGCTCGTCGCTTCGGGATTGGCGCTCGGCGATGAGGCGAATCCCCGGTTGCCGCGCCTGCTCGCGGCCTGGCTCGAACGGCGAGGCCGGGACGCCAAAGCTTCGCTCGGCCCGCGGGGGAGCGCCGCGCCGCGCTGGCCGGCCACCGCCGCCGAGCCGATCGCTCCGGCCGCTCCCGGCCGGCCGGCGTTTCGCGTCGGCCTGCTCGGCCGGCCGCAGGTCGAACGTTTGACCGAGGCTGGAGCGGTGCCGATCCGCTTTCCGCTCCGGCGGTCGTTCCAGACGCTCGCCTATCTTTCCTCCTCGCCCGATCTGTCGGCCTCGCGGGACGAGCTGATCGAGGAGATCTGGAGCGGCGAAAGCCCGGCCGACGTGCTGCGGAACTTTCATCCGACCCTGTCGCACCTTCGGCGCTCGCTTTCCGCGGGAATGAAGCCGAAGGTGGTGCCGCTGCTGCTGCACGAGGGGGTCTACCGGTTGAATCCGGAGATCGACTGGCGGATCGACTGGGTCGAGCTGGGCACTTTGGTCGAACGCGCCCGGACCGAATCGACGGCACGGCCCGAGTCGGCGATCGAACACCTGCGCCGGGCCTGGTCGCTCTACCGCGGCTCGTTCCTGCCGAGGGTCGATGGCGAATGGGCCGCGCCGCGCCGCGACCAATCGCAGCGGACGTATCTGGACCTGCTCAAGTCGCTCGGCGATCTGGAGCTCCAGCTCGGGCACCCCGAGGCGGCGCTCGACGCCTACCGCGCGCTTCTCACCGAAGATCCTCTGGAGGAGAGGGTCCACGTCGCGGTCATGCGCCTCTACGGAGAGCAGGGCCGGCGCGATCTGGTGCGGCGCCAGTACGACCGGCTGTGCAATCTGCTGCTGGGAGAGCTGGGCCTCGAACCGCTCGATGAGACGACGCGCGAGTTCCACCAGCTGATGTCGTAGGGAAGGCTTGCCGCCCCTGCGCTTTGACCCCGGCGAAGCTCTCGGACCACAATGCCCGCCCATGGGCGAACGCAAAGACGTAATCCTCGGAGCCGGCCTGGCGGGCCTCACCGCCGCCTACACGTTGCAGCGCGCGGGGGAGGATCATTGGCAGATCTACGAGCGCGAGGATCGGGTGGGCGGTCTTGCGCGCTCGACCGCGATCGACGGCTACCTGTTCGATTTCGGGCCGCACATCCTGTTCACCATCGACGCCGAGATGGAGGCGCTGATCCGCGACCTGCTGGGCGATAACTTCCACGCCCAGGAGCGGCAGGCGTTCATCTATCACCTGGCCTCGGACCTCTACACCCGCTTCCCGTTTCAAGCTCACCTCTACGGACTACCCGTGCCGCTGGTCAAAGAGTGCCTCGTCGGCCTGGTCGATGCGGCGCGCGCCCAGGCGCGGGGCGACTTTCACCCGACCAACTATGAAGAATGGATGCGCGGCTTCTTCGGCGACGGCATCGCCGACCGGCTGATGATCCCGTACGCCAAGAAGATCTGGACCGTCGAGCCGAGCACGATGGATTTCAGTTGGATCGGCCGCAGAGTGCCGACCCCCGACTACGAGCGGATCATCGCCGGGGCGCTCACCGACGACGTCGCCCAGGTCGGGGCGACGTCGAGTTTCTGGTACACCAAGAGCGGTGCGATCGAACCGCTACCGAAAGCGCTCGGCGCCCGGGTCCAAAACGTCCAGTTCGGCCGGATCATGGAGCGGATCGAGCTGCCGGAAAAACAGGTTGTTTTCGCCGACGGCGAGATCGTCCCGTTCGACCATCTGATCTTCTCGCTGCCGCTCTGTTTCCTGCCGCGTTTCATCCCGAACCTGCCGGCCGAGGTCGAGCGCGCTTGCCAGGGTCTCCAATACCAGGGGATCTACTGCATCAATCTCGGCATCGACCGGCCGAACGTCTCCGACAAGCACTGGGTCTACTTCTACGAAGAGCCCTTCCCTTTCCACCGCCTGTCGTTTCCCGCCACCTTCAGCCCGGATACCGTGCCGCCGGGAAAAAGCTCGATCGCGACCGAAGTGGCGTTCTCCAAGGCACGCCCGCTCGACAAGGACCAAGCGGTCGAGCGGACGATTCAAGCGCTCCAGCTCGCGAAGATCCTCACCCCCGACGACAAGATCGAGCTGATCCACACGGTCGAGATCCAACCGGCGTACGTGATCTACGACCTCGACCACGCCAAGAATCTGGAAATCATCCGCGCCTACCTCCGCGCCCACGGCATCTGGAACGTCGGTCGCTTCGGCGAGTGGCAGTACCACAACATGGACCACTCGATGCGAAGCGGCAAGAGCGCCGCGGAGGAGATTCTGGCTTCGCGGTAGCGCGCCTTAGGCGGCCTGTGTCCCCGTCGCGCAGCCGGTAGCGCAAGAAGGCTGGCAGGAGACCAAGCAGTTGCTCGGGCATTCGGTGATCACCTCGCACTCCGAGAACGCGGTATCGCCGCCGATCACCCGGGCGGCTCCGGCTCCTCTCACGGCGTCGAGGCGGGCGAGGGTTTCGCGGTGCAGGCGGATCTTCCGGTTGCGCTTCATATCGGTCTCCTCATCGCTGGCGCGATCGTTGGTGCGCAATGATGCCACGGTTGCGCCCGGCCTTCCCCGGTTTGAGCGCGCCACACGGACCTTGTGGAGTGCGGCGACGCGTCGCCGCTTTGGCCGGAATCTCTCGGTCACCACCCTCGTCTAAAGCGCCGACGCGTCGGCGCACTCCAGAACGGCTCCGGTCCCGAGTGACGTTGCGGCCACCACGCCGTGCTCACCCCCCTGCTACAATCCCGGACCTGATGAGCAGCCAGCCCGCTTTTGGCCCGCGACCGGTGGTGGATGCCGCGGTCGAGGTGCCCGTGCCGAATCTCGCCGAAGTGGAGATCTCCGTCGTCGTTCCCGTCCTCGACGAGGAGGGGTCGGTCTTGGAGCTGGCGTCTCGTGTGGCGGCGGTGCTCGACGAGATGGGGCGCAGCTTCGAGATCGTGTTCGTCGATGACGGATCGAAGGACGGCACGCCGGAGCGGGTGCGCGAGGCTCGGGAGATCGACCCGCGGGTGAAGCTGGTCCGCCTGCGGCGGAACTTCGGCAAGGCGGCGGCTTTGACCGCCGGGTTCGATCATTCGCACGGCGAGATCGTCGTCACGATGGACGGCGATCTGCAGGATGCTCCGGAAGAGATTCCGCGCATGCTCGCTGCTTTGGAGGAGCGGAAGCTCGATCTCGTGTCGGGGTGGAAGAAGCACCGGCGCGATCCGGCTTCGAAGCGTTGGCCTTCGCGGCTCTACAACTGGGTGACGCGGAAGCTGGCGCAGGTGGACCTGCACGATTTCAACAGCGGATTCAAGGTCTACCGGCGCGAAGTGCTGGAGGAGATCTCGGTCTACGGCGAGCTGCATCGCTACATTCCGGTGCTCGCGAGCCGGCGCGGTTTCCAGGTGGGGGAGGTGGACGTGGTCCATCACCCGCGGCGCCATGGGGTGAGCAAGTACGGCTGGGACCGCTTCTATAAAGGACTGCTCGACCTGCTGACGGTTTTGTTCATCACCAAGTACACGCGCCGGCCGCTCCATCTGTTCGGTGCGGTCGGATTGGTGTTTCTGGGGCTCGGCTTCGGCATCAACGTCTACCTGGCGGTCCTCTGGTTCTTGGGCGAGACGCTGTCGAACCGGCCGCTGCTGCTGCTCGGCATGCTGCTGATGCTGATGGGAATCCAGGTGCTCACGACCGGCCTGTTGGGCGAGATGCTCACCTTCAAGAGCTTCCGCCGGCCGGACAGTTACTCGATCAAGGAATGGTTGGAGTGAGCGAGTCCGCTCCCTTGAACCTCCTCTTCCTCACCCAAACCTATCCGCGCACCCCGGAGGACGGCGCCGGGCCGTTCATTCGCGATCTGGCCGTGGGCCTCGTGCGCGGCGGCGATCGGGTGACCGTGCTCGCGCCCCACGCCGCGGGCCTGCCGGAATCCTGGACCGCGGACGGGGTTCTCACCCGGACGTTCCGCTACGCGCCCGAGTCCCGCGAGGTGCTCGGCTACGGCCGGAGCCTCGAAGCGGACGAGAAAGTGAAGGGGGGCGCCGCTCTGGTCGCTCCCCTCTACGCCTGGGGCGCGCGGCGCGCCGTCGTCCGCGAGCTGAAGCGGGATACCTACGATCTGGTCCACGCGCATTGGATCGTGCCGAACGGGCTGATCGCGGCGACCGTGGGACGGGTGCCGTTCGCCATCGGCCTCCATGGCAGCGACGTCTTTCTGGCCGAAAAGCCGGGGGTGCGCACCCTCGCGCGGGCCGCCCTCCGCCGGGCGCGGCTGCTCACCGGCTGCTCGCCCGAGCTGGTGGCGCGGGTGGCCGCGTTGGGCTTTCCGGAGGAGCGTTCGCGCGTCATTCCGTATGGCGTGGACATCCGGCACTTCTCTCCCCGCGCCGAGGGAGACCCCGATCCCGGCGGCTGGCGCGCGCGGCTCGGCATTCCGCTTTCCGCGCCGCTCGCGCTCGGCGTCGGGCGGATGGCGACCAAGAAGGGGTTTCACGTTCTGTTCGCGGCTCTGCCCGAGGTGTTCGCCGCGGTGCCCGAGGCGCATGTGGTGCTGGCCGGCGGGGGAGATCTGCTGCCGCGGTTCGAGCGCGAGTCGGCGCGCTTCGGGGGCCACGTCCACCTGCCGGGCGGCGTGCTGCGCGATACCCTGCCGGACCTCTACCGCGCGGCCGACCTGTTCGTCCTGCCCGCCGTCCACGACGGGCAGGGCAACGTGGACGGCCTGCCGAACGTGATCCTCGAAGCCATGGCGAGCGGTTTGGGCGTCGTCGCGTCCGGCATTTCCGGCGTTCCGCTCGCGGTCGAGCCGGGCCGGACGGGGCTGCTGACGACCGAAGGGGACTCCGGATCGGTCGCCGCGGCGTTGATCGATCTGCTGCGCGACGAGGGGCGTCGGAGGGCCATGGGCGAGGCCGGCCGCGCCAAGGCGGAACGCGAGCTGACCTGGGATGCCGTCGCCGCCCGCTACCGCGAAGGGTACGAGATGGCGCTTGCGGTCGCCGGAAGCTGATATATTTGTGACGATTCCTATGGTGAAAGAACGCAGCGGGGTGGCTTGGACGGGAAGAACCCTCTTCGGAGGTCTCCTGGCGCTTGCGCTGTTCGCCGGCTGCGGCGGTCAGGGGGAGAACCCGGGCGCGAAACCCGCGGCCAAGCCGGCCGCCGCCTCAATGACCAGCGAGGCGGCCGAGTCCGACCTGTCGGCCTTCGAGTTCACTCCGCCGGACAACGGCATGTTGACCGAGCCGCAGGTGCAGGTGTTCGTCGAGGTCCAGAAGAAGGCCGCCGTGCTGCGCGAGGCGAGGAAGGCCAAGGGGGAGCCGATCGGCTCGGTCGATCTGGCCGCGGCGCGCGAGCTGGGGGACAACCCGAAAGAGCTGAATTGGGTGGCCGACCGGGTGCGCGAGGTCCAGCGCTGGCAGATGAACCACGATCTCGAAGCGCAGCTCGCGGCGGGCGATCGCGACTACCTGCGGCTGCTCAAGAGTCAGCGCGCCCAGGAGACCGACCCGGCGCGGAAAGCCGAGCTGGACCAGCGGATCGCCGACCTCGGCAGCCGCAAGGTGGAGGAGGAGCTGACCTTGGCGCTCCACCACAACGCCGACCTGGTCGAGAAGTACAAGGACCAGATCGACGCCGCGACCTCGGAAGAGGAGAAGTTCACGACCGGCCGGCTCGCCGCCGACCAGGCGATCCCCGAAGCGCTGTTTTCCGATTTCAGTTCGGACCTGATCGACGAAACCCCGCCGCAATGAGACTACCGGTGGACGGGGGGGAGCGCTGGGCGACCGAGCTGATCTGCTCGCGGACCGGCGTTCCCGCGCCGCTCGACGCACCGTCGTTCCTGTCGCCCGCGGGGGCGCCCTGGCTGGTGGGCTACGCCCTTGATGCCCAGCGAGGCCGGCGCCTGCTCGCCGCGTTGCCGAATCGGCCCTGGACGCTCTGGCGCTACCGCGAGCTGCTGCCGATCGCCGGCTTCGACGGCCGGGTCGATCTGGGCGAAGGGGGGACGCCGCTAGTCCGCCTGGCGCACCCCGAGGCGCTGTTTCCCGGCGCTTCGCTTCCCGGCGTGAAGCTCTGGCTCAAGGACGAATCGCTCAATCCGACCGGCTCGTTCAAGGCGCGCGGCCTGTCGCTCGCGGTCAACCGGGCGCGCGAGCTGGGCGCGACCGGCTTGCAGCTCGCGAGCGCCGGCAATGCCGCGCTCGCGCTCACCGCTTACGCCGCGGCGGCCGGTCTGCCGACCCGGGTGGCGTTGCCGGAAGATACGCCGAAGACCGTCTTCGACCGCTGCCGCGCGCACGGCGCCGAGGTGCTCTCCTCGCCCGGCACGCTGGTCGAGGCGGGCAAGCTCCTGGAGCAGGGGGGCGAGGGCTATTGGGGCATTTCGACGCTGCGCGAGCCCTACCGGGTGGAAGGCAAGAAGACGATGGGCCTGGAGCTGGCCGAGCAGTTCGGCTGGGAACTGCCGGACTGGATCGTCTACCCGCTCGGCGGCGGCACCGGCATCGTCGGCATGCACAAGGCGTTCGACGAGCTGGAGCGGCTCGGCTTGATCGGCGAGAAGCGGCCGCGGCTGGTGATCGTCCAGATGACGGGATGCGCGCCGATCGTCCGGGCGTTCGAGCGCGGCGATCAATCCGCCGCGACCTGGGACCATCCGGCGACGCAGGTCTGGGGTCTCCGCGTGCCGAAGGCGATCGGCGATTTCCTCGTGCTTCGGGCGGTGCGCACCAGCGGCGGGCTCGCGGTGGCGGTCGAGGAGACCCGGATCGCCGAGCTGACGGCGAGGGCGGCGCGCCATGAGGGGATGTTGATCGGTCCGGAGGGCGCGGCGGTCCTCGCGGCGATCGAGGACCTGGCCCGCGAAGGCGCCTTCCTTCCGGGCGAGCGCGTCGTCGGCTTCCAGACCGGCCACCCGGCCAACTACGTCTGAATCCTCCGGGGCGCCTTTCCCTTTCGGCGCCTTTTTGCCGGGTCGTTTCGGTGCGGGCGGGTCAACGCGCCTCTTCGGCGAACCAAGCGCCTCGAATTTCGACTTTCTTGGATTTCGCGGCTCCCTTTCGGCCACTTCGCGCACCACGCTTTCTGAAGCCGAAGATCGAGGTTCGCGTCGGCGGTAGGGAGAACTCTGCCGTGGGTGAGGACTTTGACTTCGGATGAAGCGATCTCGAAGCCCGAATCGATCCGGAGGGGATGGTATTTGCCGTGAGTCATAGTCCCGCCTTGTCTCCGCAAGGGGAGCAATCTGTTCCGATCATTCAGATCCGTAATTGTCTCCTGGTCAGCATCCAGATCGAGCTTCACGATCGATTGGCTCTAGACCTCCAGGCGGCGCTCATGGAGCGTGTCCGCGCGAGCGGCGCCAAAGGCGTGGTGCTCGACGTCTCGGGCGTCGAGATCATCGACAGCTACATCACCCGAATTTTGAACGACATCGGGCGCTCGGTCCGTTTCATGGGCGCCGATTGCTACCTGGTCGGCGTGCGGCCGGCGGTGGCGATGACGCTGGTCGAGATGGGCGTCGAGCTCGACGCGGTCGAGACCGCCCTGAGCCTGGACCTGGCGCTCGCCCGGCTCGAAAAGACCACTTGAGAGCGATGGCCGGAACGAAACCGATGGCTTCAACGACTTCGACCACGGTGGAGAGCGCGATCGGCGCGGTGCTGGCGGGCTCGATCTCCGAGATCACCCAGCGGAGCATCTATCGGCGGCTCGGGGCGCTCGCCCAGATCGCGGTGGAGGACCTGTCCGAGGTCGATCGCCGCCGGGTGCTGTCGGACCTCGAAAGCTCCGTCCGCCTGTTCGCGCGCAACGGCAGCACGGAGCTGATGGCGGCCTGCACGCGGGCGCTTGCGGGAAGCCCGACGGTGGCTCCCGCGCGCCCCGGCGTGCCGATCGGTCCGAAACGGCTGCCGATCGACGCGGAAAAGGACATCGCCGCGGCGCGTCTCGACGCCTGGTCCGAAGCGGTCCGGCTCGGCCTGTCGAAGTTCAAGTCGGTGAAGGTCGCGACCGCGGTCTCCGAGCTCGCGCGCAACATCGTGTTCTACGCCGGCCAGGGAATGATCGAGCTGCGCCCCCGGCTCGACGAGGGAGAGCCCCGGCTGGAGATCATCGCCCGCGACTCCGGTCCCGGGATCGACGCGGCGAAGCTGCAGACGATTTTCGCCGGCACCTATCGTTCCGATCGCGGCATGGGCAAGGGGCTCGCCGCGGTCAAGAAACTGACCGACGAATTTGCGATCGAGACCGCGCCGGGGCGCGGCACGGTCGTCACCTGCGCGTTTCAAGGAGAGCGGTGAAAGCGGGCGGTTGGAGCCGTCCCTTTCGCGGCCTGGCCGCATGCGGAGACGAATTTCTGGTCGAGGAGGCGAAAGACGGCTTTCTCGCCGCGGTGATCGACGGGCTCGGTCATGGCCACGAGGCGTCGCTCGCGGCGATCGGCGCCGTCGAGGCGATCCGCCAGACGCTGGATCTCGCCGTCGAGGAGATCATGCTGCATTGCCACGAGGCCTTGCGCGAGACGCGCGGGGCGGCGGTCGGCGTGCTCAAGGTCGATGCCGCGGGCAAGGGAAGCTTTTGCGGCGTCGGCAACGTCGACGTGATCGCTCTGGCCGGTGCCTCGCCGGGCTTGTTCTGTTCGGCCGGCATCGTCGGGCACAACATGAGGCGCTGCCGCGCGATGCCGTTCGCGATGAAGCCGGGCGACGTCTATTGCCTGCTCTCCGACGGCGTCTCGTCGCGCGGCGACCTGCGTTTCGCCCTGCCCGGCGAGCCGCGGGAGGTGGCGCGGCGGATCGTCGAAAAATTCGGCCGCGATCACGACGACGCGACCGCCCTGGTGATGGGATTTTCCGCCGAGGCGCTGCTGGGCGCTTAGGCGCCGCAGTCTCGCGGCTTGATCGGATGCAGCGGCTTGGCCGGATGAAATTTTAAAGGAGGAGAAAGAGTGGCCTACGACCCGCAGGTAGGAAAACAAAAAACCTATTTCATCGAGCCGGACATCATGGTCATGGAATTCACCGGCATCGTCCTGCCCGAAGAGGCGACCGAGATGTGCCGGCGTCACGAGGAATGGTCGGTCGGGCGCAAGCGGGTGTTCTTCATCATCGATGCGGCAAAGCTCGACAAGATGGAGCCGGAAGTCCGCCGGATCGCGAACGAAAGCATGCTCCGCATGCCGGTGCGCGGTCTCGCGATCCACAGCGCGCCGCTCAAGGCGCGGGTGATCATCAAGCTGGTCCTGACCGCGTTCAAGCTGTTCGGCGACCGCGCCGACAAGGCGCCGCTGGTGTATTTCGCCAGCCGCGACGAGGCGCTCACCTGGATCCACGAGCGTCGCGCCACCCTCGACGCCGCCAACACCGACTGAGCCGGGAGAAAGAAGAGTCATGAACGAGGGAGAGACCATAGAGATTCCGTACCGCCGCATCCAGCGGGTGATCGAGGCGCTGTCTTACGCGAGCGTGGACGAATTCGAGCCGAGCCTGGAGCTGCTGCGGTCGTTCGACGACGAGGACGCGTTCTCCGAGCTGGAGACCGCCTTCACCGTCTTCGTCGAGGAGCTGGGAGAGGCCAAGCGGGCGCTCAAGGAGGCGCTCGAACGCCATGAGGTGACCAACCGCGAGCTGGAAGGCAAGCTGCAGACGATCGAGCTGCAACAGGCGGCGATCCGCGATCTTTCGACACCGATCATCGAGGTCTGGGCGGGCGTTCTCTGCCTGCCGGTCGTCGGCATCGTCGATAGCCAGCGGAGCGCCGAGATGACCGAGACGCTGCTCGAAACGATCGTCGCCAAGCAGTCGCGCCTGGCGATCGTGGACATCACGGGCATCGACGTGATGGACACCAAGACCGCCGACCACTTCATCAAAATGGCCAAGGCCGTGCGCCTGCTCGGCGCCGACTGCATCATCAGCGGCATCAATCCGGCGATCGCCCAGACGCTCACTCACATCGGCGTCGATCTGACCGGCGTGCGTACGCTGCGCAGCCTGCGCGACGCTTTGCAGCTTTACCTCCGCGAAGCGGATCAGCTCGGAATGAACGCGCGGACGGCGGTCTAGATGGCGGTTCTCGAGCCGGCGCCGGCCCCGCCGGATCGCACCCTGGCGATCCGCGGGCGCAGCGACGTCGTCTCGGCCGGCTCGCTCGCGCGCCGGATGGCGCTCGAAGCCGGCTTCGGCCACCGGCGCGCCCGCGAGGTCGCGATCGTGGTCTGCGAGCTCGCCTCGAACCTGGTCCGCCACGCGGGCGGCGGCACGCTTCAGCTGGAAACCGCGACCGGCGGCCCACGGCCGTCGATCGCGATCTCCGCCCGCGATGCCGGGCCGCCGATCGTCGATCTCGCGATGGCCGTCATCGATCATTGCGACGGCGGCGGGCCGATCGACCCCGCGCTCCTGCTGCGCCGCGGCGGCCTGGGTACGGGGTTGGGCGCCGTGCTCCGCCTTGCGGACCTGTTCGAGTATCACGCCACGCTCGAAGGCAAGGACATCCGGGCGCGGATGTTGGGCTAGGCTGGCGCTTACCACTCCCACCCACCCGCCCAACCAAAGGACCTAAAGGACTGCAAGGACTCCAAGGACATCCTGTCTTTGGGGCTTGTGTCCTTGCAGTCCTTGGAGTCCTTTAGGTCCCTTCCTTGGGAGGGTGGGGGTATCATCCCCCGTTGGTGAAAATCCCGATCCGAGGCCCGTTCGATGCCCCATGGCTCGGCGCATTTCTAGGGGCGCGGGCGATCCCCGGACTTGAAAGCTTTACCGCGGGGGAGTACCGGCGCGCCCTGCGCGGGCGGGATGCGACGATCGGCATCCGCTTCGCCCGGCGGTCTTTGGAGGTGCGGGTGGCCGGCGCGCTCGGCCCGGCGGAAGTTCCCGCGCTGACCGGCCGGCTGTTCGATCTCGACGCGCCGCTCGCCGGGCTGCACGCGCTCGCCGCCGCCGATCCGATCCTCGCCCCGCTGGTCGCGGCCCGGCCGGGCATGCGGCTGCCGGTCTACGACGACCCGTTCGAGGCGCTGATCCGCGCGATCCTCGGCCAGCAGGTAAGCGTCGCGGCGGCGCGGACGATCGGCGGCCGGATGGTCGGGCGCTTCGGCCGTCCGGCGCCCGTGCTCTCCGTCGGCGACGAACCGCTGCGCTTTTTCCCCGCGCCGGAGACGCTCGCCGCGGCGGGGGAGACCGCGCTGCGCGAGCTGGGCCTCACCGGTGCCAAGGCGCGATCGATTCTCGGCTGTGCCGGAATCGTCGCCTCCGGAGCGATCGACCTTCAGGCGCTGCGCGCCGTACCGGCCGACGAGGCGACCGCCGCTCTACGCTCCCTCCCAGGCGTCGGACCGTGGACCGCGGCCTACCTGCGCCTGCGAGGATTGGGCGACCGGGACGCCTTCCCCGCGGGAGATCTCGGTGTGCGCAAGGCGCTCGCGGCACCGGGAGAAAAGCTCGCGAGCGAAACCGCCGCGGAGCGGCGCTCCGAAGCTTGGAAGCCCTGGCGGGGGTACGCGGTGCTCCACCTGTGGGCCGGATTGGGGTAGGGGCAGGTCTTGTGCCTGCCCAGGGCGGCCACGGGGGGCCGCCCCTACGGGACCGGCGTTTCTTATGTAGGGGCGGCCCCCCGTGGCCGCCCTGGATTGCGCCGATCCTTACTTCTCGCGCCTACTTTTGGCCGCCGAGCAGCGAGCCGAGCAGGCCTCCGCCCATCTGCATCGCTTCGTCCATCATCGAGCCGTCGTGGTTCTTGTCGAACAGGCTGCCCAGCATGCCCATCAGGCCCGGCTGCTGCGCCTGAGCGTGCTCGTGCTCCCGGCCCAGGAGGTCGGTGAGGCCGCCCGTATCGAGCCCCTGGGTGTGCTTCGCCTTGCCGAGCACGGCGAGAACCAGCGGGGCGAGCAGCGGCAGCAGGCGCGCAATCTGGGAGAGGTCGAGGCCGCTCGCTTTGGCCAGCCCCTGCTCGGCCGCGCCCCGGTTGGCGCCCAGGATGTGGCCGAGAATGCCGCCTCCGATCCCGCCGCCCTGATTCCCCTGAAGCTCCGAAAACACGTTCAACGCCGAATCGAGGAGGCTGCCGTCGTGCTGGCCGAGCGCGCTGTGGAGCGCGTCGGCTCCGCCCGGCTGCTGCACGTTTTTCGCCATGCCGGTGACCAGCATGGGGATCGCGGCCTGGATCGCCTTGGCGGTCGCGCCGGGATCGGCGCCGATTGCTTCCGCGATCTGGTCGGTGTGGCCGTCGAGCTGAGAGGTGAGCTGTTCGAAGATCGAGGACATGGGAAGTCTCCTTTACCGATGGCTTGGATGATGGTGACGCGACGGGAGTTGGGCTGCAGATCCTTTTGCAAGATCCTTTTGCAAGGCCAAGGCCATCGGGAGGTCGAACGTTCCGGTCGTCCTGGAGCGATGTGGCGGGTCCGAGGTTACCGCGAAAGGGTCCATTTTGGACTTAAATTCGGTCCTTCGTCCCAATGTGGCCCGCCTAAACCCTCGGCGCACACCGGAATGGGTGTAAGGACATCTCCGGGAGGGTTCAAATGGCGCCTTCGAGAATTCTTTTCGAGCCGTTCCGCATCAAGAGTGTAGAGCCGATTCGGATCACCAGCCGTGAGGAAAGGGCGGGGATTTTGGATCGGGCGAGCTGGAATCTTTTCAAAGTCCGCTCCGAGGACGTGCTGATCGACCTGTTTACCGATTCCGGCACCGGAGCGATGTCGGACGGCCAATGGGCCGCGCTCCAGCGCGGCGACGAGGCCTACGCCGGCAGCCGGTCGTGGTTTCGCTTCGAGGCGCGGGTGCGCGAGCTGACCGGTCTGCCGCAGATCCTGCCCACCCACCAGGGACGGGCGGCGGAGCGGATCTTGTTCAGCTGCCTCGGGGTGGCGGGAAAGCGGGTGATCAACAACACCCACTTCGACACCACGCGCGCCAACATCGAGGCGCTCGGCGGCATCGCGGTCGATCTCGCGATTCCGGAGGCCCGTCAGCCGGGGCTCGACCATCCGTTCAAGGGGAACATGGACCTCGGCCGGCTGGAACAGTTGCTCGGCCAGTCGAGCGCCGACCGGGCGACCCCGCCGGTCGCCGCGGTGATGCTGACCGTCACCAATAACTCGGGCGGCGGCCAGCCCGCCTCGCTCGCCAACCTGCGCGCCACGTCGCAGCTCTGCCACCGCTACGGCGTGCCGTTCTTCCTCGACGCCTGCCGGTTCGCCGAGAACGCGTTCTTCATCAAGCTGCGCGAACCGGGGCAGGCCGACCGGACGGTCGAGTCGATCGCCAACGAGATGTTCTCGCTCGCGGACGGCGCGACGTTTTCGGCCAAGAAGGACGGGCTCGCCAACATCGGCGGCTTCCTCGGGCTGACCGACGAGCATCTGGCGCAGCGGTGCAAGGAGCTTTTGCTGCTCACGGAGGGCTTTCCCACCTACGGCGGTCTCGCCGGGCGCGATCTCGAAGCGATCGCCGTCGGCTTGACCGAGGTCGTCGATGAGAATTACCTGCGCCACCGCATCGAAACCACCCGCCTGTTCGGCCGCGGCCTCGCCGCCGCGGGCCTGCCGATCATCGAGCCGCCGGGAGGTCACGCGATCTACGTCGATGCCGGCAATCTCCTGCCGCACATCCCGGCGCACGAGCTGCCCGGCCAGGCGCTTGCCTGCGCCTTGTATCTCGAAGGGGGAGTACGCTCGGTCGAAATCGGCACCCTGATGTTCGGCGGTCTCGATCCGACCACCGGCAAGGAGCGCTTCGCCCCGCTGGAGCTGGTGCGCCTCGCCCTGCCGCGCAGGGTCTACACCCGGAGCCACCTCGATTACGTGATCGAAGTGGCAGCCGAGGTCGCGGCCAAACGCTTCGAGATCTCGGGGCTCCGGATTGTCGAGCAGGCCGACAGCCTGCGCCACTTCACCGCCCGCCTGGAGCCGATCACGGGCGACGATTCGCGGGAAATGATGCAATGGGAGCCGGAGGCGGTGAGGGCTTAAGGAGAAGGACCTAAAGGACAAAAGGACCAAAAGGACGGCAAGGACTCCAAGGACGCCTGATGGGGTCGCCTTTCGTCCTTGCGGTCCTTGGAGTCCTTTAGGTCCTTTCGTTGGGTGGGCGGGCGTGCCCCACCCACCCTGCTACAATCCCCCGCTCAAGGAGATCTCCCGATGGCTCACGACCTGTTCTCGCACGATTGGGTGGGCGCTTGGCGCCAGGCGATTCAAGCGAGCGAAGAGCTGCGCGCCAAGAACGGTTGGCGCTGGCCGCTCGTCCTGGTGGCCCGCGGCGTCGGGAGGATCGAAGAGCGGGCGGTCTTCCTCGACCTGTGCGACGGCGAATGCCGCGAGGCGCGGGTGGCGACCGCGCAAGATCTCGAACAGGTTCCCTATATTCTGTCGGCCGAACTGGCGATCTGGAAGCGTTTGATGGAGCGCGCGCTCGAACCTCTCGCGGGCGTCATGAAAGGGCAGCTCAAGCTCGTGCGCGGCAGCGTCGCCTCGCTTTTGCCCTATGCCTCGGCGGCAAAAGAACTGGTCGCGGCGGCAATTCGCGTCGAAACCAGCTTCCCCGAGGGAATCTAAGAGTAGAATCCAACGTTACCCGTCCTGCGGCTGACACCGCAAGTCGACTCGCCTCCGCTGCCTACAGCGGAATCTCCGGAAAACCGCCGCTTCGAGGGCCGCCTATGAAATTGCTCCCGATCCTGCTCGTGCTCGCCTTGATCCTTCCGGTCGCCGCTACGCCCACCGCTACTGCAAGTCCGCTGCCAAGCTCCGCCGTCGTCGCCGGTCTGTCGCCTACCCTGCTTACCCTGGCGTTCTCGGCGGCCGATCGCGCGCTCGCCGAAGTGACCGTCGCAAAGCCCAAGCTTCTTACCGTGATCGACTATTCGCGCCCCTCTTCCGAGCCGCGCCTGTGGGTGCTCGACCGCGCGACGGGCAAGGTGCTGTGGCATGAGCTGGTGGCGCACGGCAAGGGGACGGGGGAGAATTACGCCACGGCGTTCTCGAATCAGGAGGGGAGTCTGCAGTCGAGCCTCGGGCTGTTTCTCACCGAGAGCACCTACGAGGGGAACAACGGCTACTCCCTTCGCCTGCGCGGCTTGGAGGCGGGGGTGAACGACCGGGCGAAAGAGCGGGCGATCGTGATCCACGGCGCCCCGTACGTCAGCTCCCAGTTCGTCCGCGAGCACGGCCGCCTCGGCCGCAGCTGGGGCTGCCCGGCCCTCCGCCCCGAGGTGGCTCACCAGGTGATCGACAAGATCCAAGGCGGCTCTCTGGTTTTTGCGTATTACCCCGAGCCCCAGTGGCTCGGCTCCTCGCACTTTCTCGAAACGGCCCGCCGGGAGCGGCAAGCGGTCTTGAATCCCGGGCGGTAGAATTTGCCGGCAACGGTTTCTCGGGTTCCGATCCACGGCCGGAACCCGAGAAACCCACCACCCTAGGGCGGTTGCGCCGCGCCTCCCAGCCGTTCGAACGCCGCGAGCGGTATCCGCAGTTTCCCTTCGGTCACCAATCCCAACTTACCGCCGCCCAGATCGACGAAGCGGACGCGCTCGAACTTCGGCCGCAGCTCGGCGAGGTCGCGGGGGAGCGCCAGGCGCAGGCTCTCCGGGCCGAGCGCGCGGGCGAGGGCGGCGGTCAAGCGGCTGCGGAGAAACTCGCCGAGCGCCCGGACGTCGAGCACCTTTTCGAGCGCGCCGTCGGCGGCCACCCCCAGGACGTGGGTGTCGAGGACGATTCCTTGCGGACCGATGCGCGGCACCAGCTCGAAACGCGCCGCGCCGTCCTGACGGAACAGCAGGCGCGGCGGACCGGGGTTGAACAGATCGCCGATCGCGGGGCGGCAGAAATACCATTCGTAGCGGCCGGCGACGTAGAGGCCGGCGCCGATCTTCCGGGGCGTGGGGGGCTTCGACGGAGCGGGCGGGGAGAGGGTCGCGGCGCGCAGGTCGAGCCGGTCGCCGCACAGCTCGGCGCGGTTCCCCTGCGCCCGCACGACGCTCAGGATCTTGGCTTGGAGGTCGGCGAGATCGACGACGATCGAAAGCTCTCCCACCGCGCCGTCCGGAGTTTCGGTGAGGCGAAGCCGGCCGGAAAGGCCGAGCGTCACGGGGACGCCGCCGATCTGCTCGACCACCGGATCGGCGCGAATCTCCAAAGGGATCGCCACTTGGGCGGACCCTGAGATCGCTGCGATCCCGGTGGCGACCGCGAGCGCCAAGGGGCGGAAAACCATCGGACCTCCCGAACGACAAAAACGCCGCCTCGATGCCCTCCATCCTAAGGAATCGAGGCGGCGGCAGAGCACCTTGGGAGCGAGGCTTACATCCGGGTCGTCAACCCCAGGCGCACGGCGCGCGGCGAGCCGGGGGAGAGGTTCGTATTGCTGTCGGCGTTGGCCCAGTACTTCTTGTCGAGCAGGTTCTCGACGTTGAGCTGCAGCCGAAAGTCCTTGGTCAACGTGAAGTAGACGGCGGCATCGACCCGCGTGTACCCCGGCAGGGTCACCGTGTCGTCGATTGTCGCGAACATCTCCGACCGATAGACCAGGCCCAGCGCAGCCCCCAGCTTCGGCAGGAACTGGACGTTGTTCCAGAGCGAAATCGTGTGGCGGGGAACCTGGCCGACGGTGGCACCTTTTCTCGCCGCGACGGTCGCGCTCAAGATCGTGGCGTCCTGGTAGGCGTAGCCCCCGGCGACGCTCCATGCCGAGGTGAACTGGCCGTTGACTCCGATCTCCCCGCCGCTCGAGCGCTGTTTTCCAGTCTGCACGATGCGGGTCGGATCGTTCGGATCGGTCGAGCGGGTGTTCGTGCGGTCCAGGCGGTAGACGGCCGCCGTCAGGGAGAGCCGTTCCGTCGGGTCCCACTTGGCGCCGACTTCATAGTTGTTCAGCTCCTCGGGCTTCACCTGCTCGGTGATCGACGTCAACGATGAAAACTGATCGCCGGAGCTGGGCAGGTACGACACGCTGTAGTTGCCGTAAAGGGAGAGCTCAGCCGTCGGCTTGACGATCAGGCCGAGCCGCGGCGAGACCAGGTTGTCGGCCCGGTCCAGACGATCGCCGTTTCGGCGGTTCTCGTATTCCAGGTCGAAGCGATCGAACCGCAGCCCGGCGACCACCTGAAGGCGCGAGGAGAGCGCGATCTGGTCCTGGGCGTAGAGAGCGCCGACCTGGGCGGTCAGATGGTTGTCCGCGTCCGTGGCGTTTTGGCGGAAGGTGACGGGCGTCTGGATCGTCGGGTGGGCGTACGGCACCAGGACCGACGTGGCGGAATTGTTGAAGAAGCCCGTGTTGCGAAAATTGTCCGTAACCTGGTGCCCGACTTCGGCGCCGACCAGGAGGGTGTGGCGGATCGTTCCGGTCTCCAACGCGTAGGTCAGATCGGTCTGGTTGAACAGGTTGTCGCGTTGCGTGGCGTTGTTGTACGCGGTGAGCGTCACGAGCGACTTGTTCGCCGACACCGCGCCCGGCACGAAGTTCTGGTAGAAGCGGTCATAGCTGCCGTAGAGCGTGCGGTTGCGCAGGTTCCACCCGTCAAGTCCGCCGAATTGGTGGTCGAACGTGACGGCCGCCAGATCGACGGACGCCCGCACATGGCTCTGATTCGGATCGCCGTAGAACGTGTCGATCGCGACGTCGGCGGGCTTGCCGAGGAACGAGGTGATTCCGCGGTCGGCCGTCCGGACGTCCCGCAGGTGCTCGTAGCCGAAGGTGATCTTCGTCGCGTCGCTCTGCCGGTAGGTCAGGCTGGGCGCCACGCCGGTGCGTTCGAGATCGACCTGGTTGCGGAAACTGCCCGAGTCCTCGTAGAGGCCGTTGAACCGGAGCGCGAGCTTGTCGCTGATCGGCTGATCGAGATCCGCGGTGACCCGCTTGTTGCTGTACGAGCCGCCCTGCAGGTCGATTTCCCGCGCGGTGTCGAATCCGGCTTCCTTGGTCACCCGGTTGATCACCCCGCCGCTGCCGCCGCGGCCGAAGATCATCGCGTTCGGACCTTTGAGCGCCTCCACGCGATCGAGGTTGTACAGGTCGCGGTAGTACTGGACGTCGTCCCGCACCCCATCGACGAAGAAGTCCGCCGAGGAGCTGTTGCCGCGGATGATCACCTGGTCGCGGTTGTTTTCTCCCTGGTGGAGGCTGATGCCCGGCACGTAGCGGACCACGTCGCCGATGCTGGTCATCAGCTGGTCCTGCATCAGCTGGCGGGTGACGACGGTGATCGACTGCGGCACGTCCGACAGGGGAGTCAGAGTCTTGGTGCCGGAGCGGAGGGTCGGGATCTGATATCCGGTCGAGGAGCGAACGGTGATCGACTCCTGCAAAGCGGCTTCGAACACCAGGTCGATCGGGCCGGAGCGATCGGGCGTCACGGTCACCCGCGGCATGTTCTCGACGACCCCTTCCACTTCGATCTCCAGGTCGTAGTTGCCGGCGGGGAGAGCGAGCGCGAAGCGGCCGTCCGCGGCCGAGACGGCTGTTTGGGGTTCACCGCCGCGCCCCGGTGCGACGGCGCTCACCCGGGCGCCCGCGATGGGAATCCCCGCCGGATCGAGTACCCTGCCTTCCAACGGGATCGAGTTGCGTCCGGCGGCCTCGGTGCCAGGCTCCGCGGCGATCGCGGCGGAAAGGCTGCCGAGAGAGAGGCATGCGAAGGTGCAGGCGAGGAGCCAGGGTCGGAACGGATTCGGCCGCTTCATGTAAGATTCCTCCGGCAGAAGGCCTGCCCGTAGACGATTGTCTCCGGGCAAGCTGGTTGCGGCGGGGGTTCCCGGGGCTGGTGCCAACCGATTTCCGGGGCCCCCGCTTGTTATTGAGACTAAGTCTCAATAGGTCTTCGATATACTGGGCCGATCCGGTCCGGTTTGTCAATTGCCCGGGTGAATCTCGTCTCTACGGCCTGAATGGGAGCGCGGGTCCCGCGCCCGGTTCACTGTACTTCCAACGAAAAATCGACGTCCAGGCGCGTCCGATCGGCGAGTAGCTCGACGCTTCGGACCTCGAAATCGGTGAGCTTGAAGCCGATGCCGTTCGGTCCCCGGGCACCGCTCGCCAGGGCTTCCAGCTTGCCGCGCAGATCGAGCCGCAGGCGATCGAGAATCCGTTCGAGCAGGAAGCGCAGCACCCGGCCGCCCGATTGCCCTTCGATCTGCAGATCGGTCGCGCGGAACGACAGGACGCCGTGCGAGAAGACGGGCTTCGCCACCGCCCGGACCGGCAGGTCGCGCCCGAGCGTCGTGCAGAAGCCGAGCAATTTGAACGCGCCGCGCACCCGGCCGCGGAACTCGAGGCCGGCGGGCACGGTGGCGATCGTCGGGTCGATCACGTAGCCCCAGTTGCACGCATCGCCCGGCTTGCCCGCGATGTAGCGCCGATGATCGGGAAAGGTCTCGTCGGTGAGCAGCCGGGCGAGGACCGAATGCGGCACTTCGATCGTCGCCGCTCCTGCGGCGGGCGCGAAGAGTGACAAGATCCAGAGGACAGTGGAAACTCGAAGCAGGAAGCAGGGGAGTGGGCGGAGCATGCGGTTCCTCGGTGGCCAGGGGGGACGCAAATCTTAGTCCGGTCTTCTCTTCAGGGGACCTTCTTAGATGACGATTTCATCCCAACCCGCCGTCCCGGCCCCCGTTTCGGCGCGCGCCGGCTGGCTCAACCGCTCGACGCTGGGCGTGGCGCTGGGGAGTCTGTTCTCGGACGTCTCTCACGAGCTGGCGACGGCCGTGCTGCCCGCGGTGCTGCTCGCGCTCGGCGCCGGTCCGGCGGCGCTCGGGTTGATCGAGGGGAGCGCCGACGGCATCGCCACCGTGGCGAAGCTCTGGGGCGGCGCGGCGGCGGACAAGGCGAAACGGAGGAAGCCACTCGCGTCGGTCGGTTATCTGGTGACCGCGGTCGGAATCACCCTGATCGCCTTTTGCACCACCTGGACGCAGGTGCTCCTCTGCCGGGTGGCGGCGTGGATCGGCCGCGGATCGAGAAGCGCGCCGCGCGACGTGCTGATGGCCGAGGCGGCGGCGCCGGAATCGCTCGGCAAGGCGTTCGGCATGGAGCGCGCGGCCGACGCCTTCGGCGCCGTGCTCGGACCGTTGCTCGCGGTCGCCCTGATCGCCCACGGCCAGGCGCCGCAGCGCGTCCTCCTTTGGTCGCTGCTTCCGGGTCTGCTCGCGTTTTTCTCCATCGCCCTGATCGTGGTCGAAAAGCCGCGCGCGGAGCACGACGTGGCGAAAGCCACTTTCGCCGCCAACGTCCGCTCGACGGGCAAGCCCTTTCAGCGCCTGCTGATCGCGGTCTTCGCGTTCGGCTGCGGCGACTTTTCCCGCACGTTGCTGATTCTCTACGTGATTCAGCATTCGGTGGGTACGCTCTTCTCGCTCTCGGCCGGCGCGCTCGCGATCGGTCTCTATGTCCTCCACAACGCCGTCTCGGCGCTCGCCTCGTTCCCCTTGGGCGCGCTCACCGACCGGGTCGGCCGCCAGCCGGTCCTGGTCGGCGGCTACTTTCTGGCCGGGGCGACGACCTTGGGTTTCGCCCTGCTTCCCGCGTCGCCCGTGGTGCTGATGATTCTGTTCATCGGCTCGGGCATCTACATCGCCTGCGAGGAGGTGGCGGAGAAAGCCTCCGCGGCGCAGCTGCTGCCGGCCGCGGTCAAGGGGACCGGCATGGGGATTCTCGCCGCCGCCAACGGCTTGGGGGACTTCGTGTCGAGCGCTCTCGTCGGCCTGCTCTGGTCCGCGTTTCCCGCCTCTCCGGCGATCGCCTTCGGAGCCGCCGCGGCCTTGCAACTCGCGGGCGGCGGCATCTTGGCGGCTCAGCTTCGGAGGGCGTCCCGCGGAGCTCCCACCTTGGGCTAAACCCTGGGCGGCCGCCGCCGTACTACCTCTTACCACCAGCGCTTTGTCGCCGAGGATCGGCACGCCATCGAGAGGAGGCCGCCCGTGAACAACCTGTCGAGGGATCTTCGCTACGCTCTTCGAACGCTCGCCACGAGCCCCGGCTTCACCCTGGTGGCCGTCCTCACCCTGGCCCTCGGCATAGGAGTCACCGGCTCGGTCGCAAGCGTCGTTCGCACCCTTCTCCTGCGGCCGCTGCCGTACGCCCAGCCGGACCGGCTGACGATGATCTGGAGCCGCTGGTCGAGCTTTCCGAAGACGTGGGTGTCGGTGCCCGAATACCGCGCCTACCAAGAGATCGGTAGTTTCTCGGGAGTCGCGCTGTTTTCCCCCGGCCAGTCGAACCTGACCGGCGGCGAGACCCCGGAGCGAGTCGGCAGCGGGTACGTTTCGGCCAACCTGTTCGACGTCCTCGGCGTCCATCCGATTCTCGGGCGGGCGTTCACCCCCGCGGAGGTGTCGGCCGAACCCGCGCCCGTCGTGGTCTTGAGCGAAGAGCTCTGGCGCCAACGCTTCGGCGGCGAGCGGACGATCCTCGGGACCTCCATCGACGTGAACGGCGCGCCGCGCACGGTCGTGGGGGTGATGCCCGCGGGCTTCCGGCTGCCGGTCGATTACAGCTCGCAGGCCCCCTCCACCCTCTGGCTGCCGCTCGCCGAGGACCTCCACGGGCCGCAGCCCCTGACGCGCGGGGGAGGCAGCCACAGCTACAACGCGATCGCCCGTCTGGCGCCGGGGGTGAGCCTTGAACAGGCGCAGGCCCGTCTGCGCGCCTGGGTGGCCGCGAACACTTCGCCCGATCTCTACACGCCGGAACAGCACTTCGAAACGCTGGTCATCCCGGTGGTGACCGACATTCTGGGATCGGCGCGGATCGCCCTTCTGGTGCTCGCGGGAGCGGTCGGATTTGTTCTGCTGATCGCTTGCGCGAACGTCGCGAACCTGGTCCTCGTCCGCGGCCTGAAGCGGCGGCGCGAGCTGGCGGTGCGGATGGCGCTCGGCGCGGCGCCGGGCCAGCTGATCCGCCAGCTGGTGACCGAAAGCGCCCTGCTCGCCCTGTTCGGCGGGCTGGCGGGGCTGTGGCTCGCCCGCCTGGGGGTGCAGGCGATCCTCTGGGCGCGGCCGGTCCAGATTCCGCGGGTGGGGGAGATCGGAATCGACGGCGGCATCGTCGCCTTCATCCTGTTGGTCGCGTTCGGCACCACTCTGCTCTTCGGCCTCGCTCCGGCGCTTCGCCTGGTGCGGCCGGATCTGCAGGCGAGCCTCAAGGCCGGAGCGCCGAACATGGCGGGGGCGGGCGGCGGCGGCTTCCAAAGCCTGATCGTGGTCGCCGAGGTCGCTTTGGCCGTCGTTCTCCTGATGGGTGCGGGCTTGATGATCCGGACCTTTCTATCGCTCTCGCAGGTGGACCCCGGCTTCCGCTCGGCCAACGTGCTCACCCTCGGCGTTTCGCCCGCGCGCGTCAAGTATCCGCAACCCGAAGATCAAATCCGGCTCTACGACGAGATGCTCACCGAGATCCGCCGCCTCCCCGGAGTTCAGGCCGCGGGCGCGGTGCGGATCCTGCCCCTGGCGCGCGAGATGGGCGACTGGGGATTGACGATCGAAGGCTATACGCCGCCGGACGGCGGAAAGGTCAACGCGGCCTGGCAGGCCGCGACCCCCGGCTACTTCGAAGCCCTGAGCATTCCCGTGCGCGAAGGGCGCGTGTTCACCGCCGCCGATCGGCGCGACGCCCAGCCGGTCGTCGTGATCAGCGAAACCTTCGCCCGCAATTTCTGGCCGCGCGGCAGCGCCCTCGGCCACCGGATCAAGATAGGGCAGTCCACCTCGCCCTGGAGCACGATCGTCGGGGTCGTCGGCGACGTCCGGCACGAGGGGCTCACGGCGGATGCCAAACAGACCTGGTACCTGCCGCAGAGCCAGCTCGATCTGTCCATCGGTTTCCCGGCCTCCTCCTACACCCTGGTCCTCAAGACCCAAGGGAACCCCGCGACCTACGCCGGAGCCGTGCGCGAGGTGATCCGCTCGATCGACCCGCAATTGCCGGCCTCCGACGTGCGTCCGCTCGCGGACGTCGTCTCGGGCGCCTTCTCGAAGCAAAGCTTCACGATGTTCTTCCTGGTCCTCTGCTCCACCCTGGCGCTCGGCCTCGCCGCGGTCGGGGTCTACGGCGTGATCCGCTTCCGCGTCGGCGCCCGAACCCGCGAAATCGGCCTGCGCATGGCCCTCGGAGCGCGCGTCGGCCAAGTGATCCGAGAAGTCGTCGCCCAAAGCATGGGCCTGGTCGGGATCGGCCTAGCCCTCGGTCTCGCCGCGGCCCTGGCGCTCACCCATTTCCTGAACAGCCTGCTCTACGGCGTCGGAGCCCAAGACCCGGGAACGATCCTCGCCTCCGTCCTCGCCCTCGGTTTGGTCGCGCTGCTCGCCACGTACCTCCCGGCTCGGGCGGCGGCGGCGGTCGATCCGATGATTGCTTTGCGGGGGGAGTAGTAGAAAGCCGCGATCGCCGGAGTGTTCCTCCGGCCGCGGCGCCAATCCCCTGGGAAAGCCTGAAATCTTCTGGCCGCACTCCAGATCTGCTGGCTGTACTCCAGATTTCCTGGCCGCACTTCAAATCCGCTGGCTCAGCGTCAAAATCTCCTGGCGGAGCCCAGAATCCGCCGGTTAACGTCCGAAATCGGCTGGCCGCACTTCAAATCTCTTGGTTGGGGTCCGAAATTCTCGGGTGGAGCCGCCGAAAACGTCATCGGAGCTCTGAAATCTGCTGGCCGCACTCCAAATATGCTGCTGGAGCTGGAAATATCCTGGTGGAAGTGCAGCCAGGAAATTTCAGACTTCAGACGGGACATTTTGACCCTCGCCAGCAGATTCTCACGACAGCCCGGAGATTTCGGCGACGGCCAGGAGATTTGCAACCGGACCAGGAGATTTACGCCCGCGATGAAGCATCCGCCGCGGGAATCGTGCTCCGGCATCAGGCCGAGAGCGCGTAGCTGGCCGTCCCTCTGAGTTAGACTCAAGCCTTTCAAGGAGAACTCATGAAAAAGAAGACGAAGAAGCTGGTGCTGGCGAAGGAGACGGTAAGAAGCCTAGAAGATCCAGCAAGCCTCAGGAACATTGCGGGCGGTCGTACCATCTTCGATTCGACGTGCCCCGATGGCTGTACAAGCGGCGTGAACACCTGCGGCACTTGCGCATGCGGTCCCACGCAGACCGGCACGTCCAGGTACTGCTGACCCCGTAGCGTTCGGGCGGCGCCTGTACGGGCCGCCCGCGTTAAGCTTCGCCTATGAAAAAGTCGCTGCTGTTCCTCACCCTTGTAGTACTCGCCGCCGGTTGCTGCGAGCGTCGGTACGAGATTGTTTCCACTGGTGAAGATAGGGCTTACCGGTTGGACACGAAGACAGGAGAAATGCTGCTCATAAGAGGGAACTACAGCGCCCCCGTTGAACCTGTCGACACTGGCGCGCAAAAACCCTAGCCCGTGTCACC
>DATMZU010000678.1:0-10365 GCA_035607435.1 Thermoanaerobaculia bacterium
ACAAAAGGCGCATCGGCAGGATGGTCCCGAGGACGATCAAAATCAGCCAGGTCGAGCCGAAGAAGTAGCCCATCGGCGGCCCCGAAGGCGCGCCGGGCTGGGCCAGTTGGGTGATCATCAGGCCGAACAGCAGGCCGTTGATCGCCAGGAAGAAAAACGCCACGACGTAGGCGAGCGGCGAAAGAAAATACGCCCGCAGCTCGCGCAGATAGGTCGCCAGGACGGCTCTCACGACACCACCTCCTCGGCGGAGTCGGCCGCCTCGTCCGGTTGATCCGGTGTATCCGCATCGGTCGCGGGACCCGCGCCCTCTTCGATGGCCGCAGCCTCGGCCGGGCGGTTCGTGGTCAAGCGGACGAACACGTCTTCGAGGCTCGCCTTGCTCTGCGCCAGCTCGACGAGGGTCCAGCCTTTCGCCACCGCGAGGCGGAAGATCTCCGCCCGCGGATCGGCGTCGGTGACGGCCGCGAGGCGAAACTCGCCCGCTTCCGGCCCGGGCGCCACGGCGGTGATGCCGGACAGCGCGCCGAGGGCTTCGGACATTTCCGCGCTCTTCTCGGCCGTGGCGCCATCCACTCCGGAAAACGCGACGCGGATCTCGGAGGCGCCGCGGGAACTCTGCCGCAGGCTCTCAGGGGTCCCTTCGGCGACGATCCGTCCCTTGTCGATGATCAGCACCCGATTACAGAGCAGCTCGACCTCGGACAGGATGTGGGTCGAGAGGATCAGCGTCCGCTCGCGGCCCAGGTCGCGGATCAGCTCGCGGATCGCGATGATCTGTTTCGGATCGAGCCCCACGGTCGGCTCGTCGAGGACCAGCACCTCCGGATCGTGAAGGATCGCGGTGGCGAGTCCGACGCGCTGGCGATAGCCCTTGGAAAGGGTGCCGATCACCTGGTTGCGCACGTCGGTGAGCAGGCAGCGCTCCTGGGCCGATTCGCACGCCCGCTTCGCCTCGGCGCGCTTCATGCCTTCGAGCCCGGCCCGGTAGGCCAGGTACTCGCCCACCCGCATCTCGCCGTAGAGCGCGACGTTTTCCGGCAGGTAGCCGATCTGGCGGCGCGCCTTGACGGGAGCCTCGAACAGGTCCGTGCCCCCGACGGTGACCCGCCCGCCGGTGGGCGGCAGGAACCCGGTGATCATGCGGATCGTGGTGGTCTTGCCGGCGCCGTTCGGCCCCAGCAGCCCCAGAATTTCCCCCTCGCCGACCGCGAAGGAGACGTCGTTGACGGCGGTGAAGTCGCCGTACCGACGGCTCAGGTTCTGTGCTTCGATCATCGACCCCTCCTCGGAGATGAAACCGGATGCTCCCGCGCCGTTCGCAGCAAAACGGGTGCCGGCTGAAAATACATGAAATCAAAGGGGTTCCATCCTATAACGGTTCTCTTGTACGCCATTTTGACGCAAGCCGCGCCCGCCGTTGGGCTATGCTCGCGCCATGAGCGAAAAAGACAAGGCCGCCGGGATGAAGTCCGCCTACGAGCTGGCGCTCGAACGAATGGAAAAGCAGGGCATCGAACGACCGCGAGGCGAAGAGTTCTCCGACGCCCTGCGCGAAAAGATTGCCGAGGTCCGAAATCAAGCCGAAGCGAAGCTCGCCGAGCTGGAGATCCTCCACCGCGACCGCCTGAAAGGTTTGTTCGAGCACGACGCCCGCCGCGAAGAAGAAGAGGAGTACGTCCGAGAGCGACGGCGCATCGAAGAGAACCGCGACGGGAAGATCGAAAAACTGCGCGGCGAGGCTTGAAAACTGCGAGGCAGTGGATTACGATCCTGTCAGTCGGGTAATACCAGGGAGCAAGTTATGAAAAACATCTCGCTCAAAGTGCCGGACCAACTCGACGAACAGATCGGTGATCTCGCCAATCGGCGGGATGTGAGCCGATCGGAGATCGTCCGCGAAGCCCTCGCCGAGTATCTGACGAGCGCCGCTCCCCCAGGCTCCTCGGTCCTCTCGAAGACCCTCGATTTGGCCGGCTGCGCCTACGGACCGGAGGACCTTTCGTCGAATCCGGCGCACCTCGAAGGCTACGGCGAGTGAGCCGGGTCCAGATCCTTCTCGATACCGGCCCGCTCGTCGCCTATTTGAATGCCCGCGACCGCCATCACGAGTGGGCGCGGGAGAAGTTCTCGACCCTCGAAGCCCCCCTGATCTCTTGCGAAGCAGTGCTTTCGGAAGCCTGCTTCCTGCTTCGAAAAACACCTGCAGGTCCGATCGCCGTGCTGGATTTTGCCGCCCGGGTTCTCAGTTTTCCTCTGCGGGTCGAGCAGGAGGCCCCTGCCCTCCAAAGGCTGATGGCTCGCTACCAAAATCAGCCGATGTCTTTCGCCGACGCCTGCATGGTTCGGCTCTCCGAGTTGTATGAGGATTGCGTCGTGGTGACGATCGACGGGGACTTTTCGGTCTATCGACGCCAGGGACGGCGCACGATTCCGACGATCGCTCCGCGATCTTGGACCTGAGTAGTCGTTCTACCCCATCCGCGCTTCGAAGCCGCGGATGTCCAGCGTCGTTCCGAAGACGTAGATTTCGTCGGCTTGGGCGAAGCGGAACGCGGGGGCGAATTCGACCAGCACCTCGTCGCCCCGTTCGACGGCGACTACGGTACAGCCGGTTCTCTGGCGAATCAGGCCAGGACGCTGGCCGACCCATCCCGCGGCGGGCACCTTCAGGATCTCCAATCGCGGATCGAGCGCCACGGCCTCCTGGCCGAGCAGCTTGCCGGCGAGCATCTGGCCCGACACTTGGCTGATCGACAGGGCGAAGTAGGCGCCCGCGCGGCGGATGCGCTCGACGTTGTCGGCTTCGTTCACCCGCGCGATGACCGGCACCTCCGGCGCCAGATCCTTGAGGATTACGGTCGCGAACAGAGTCGCGCTGTCGCTCGACAGCGCCAGGATGACCGCCTGGGCGTTCTTCACGTCGAGCCGGTCGAGCAACTTGGGGTCGAGCAGGCTGCCGACCTCATCGACCCCCGGGCTCGCAGTCCGGTCGATCACGCGGATCTCTTCGCCCGCGTCGCGCAACAGTTCCGCCACCTTTCCGCCGACCTCGCCGTAGCCCGCGATCAGGAACGGTCCCTTGCGCCGCAGGGCGACCGGCCCCCGGGCGAGCGCGGTCAGACGGTCGAGGCTTGCGGCGGGACCGATCACGACCAGGATCCCCTCGGCCATCAGGGTCATGTCGGGCGGCGGCGGCGCCACGAGCTTCCCTTCGATCCACTGGCCGAGGACGGTCACACCGGTTTGCGTGCGCACCGCGGCGCTTTCGAGCGTCTTCCCGACCAGCGGGCTCGTCGCTCCGATCTGCATCTCGACCACTTCAAGTTGACGGCCGAGCTCGTGCAGGCCGGCGACGCGCGGATCGATCCGGGCGGAAGCTCTTGCGGCGAGCGCGGCGCCGAGGATGTGGCGCGGGGTGAAGGTCGCGGTCGCTCCGGCGAGCATGATCGGCCGGCGGTGGAACGGCTCTTCGACGATCGCGAGCACCGGCCCGGCGTAACCCGATTGGCGGGCCGCCAGGATCACCGTCGCGTTTTCGGCGTCCGTGCCGTTGGCGATCAACGCCCGCGAATTCGCGAGCGCCGCCGCGGCGAGCCCGCCTTCCCCGAGTCCCAGATGGAGCACGCGGCGGCCGGCCTCGAAAAGCTTGCGCGCCTGCGGCTCGTCGGGTTCGAGCACGAGGCTCGCGATTCCCGCCGCCGCCAGCTCGCCGAGCAGACTTTCGACTGCCGGACCGTAGCGATAGACCACCACGTGCCCTTCCAGAGGCTTGTCGAGCCGCCGCGGCAGGCGCGCCTGGAAACGCTCCTCCAGAATCGGGATCAGGTAGAGGGGGAAGATCATGAAGACGAGAAAGACCCCGACGAACTGCACAAGGGCCACGAAAATCACCATCGCCGGGTGATGCCAACGCGAATCGGCGCCGTACCCCGTGGTGGTGAGCGTCTCGGCCGCCCACGAGAGGCTGTCCCAGAACCCGCGCTGCTGCCCTTCGAACAGGCGCATGCCGGCCATATAGAGCAACCCCGAGCCGAGCACCAGAACCGTGGGTGCGACCAGGATCAGCAGGGCCAGGCGCTTTTGCGTTTTGCGCATTGCGGCTTATTGGAGGCTCAGTACGGCATGTCGTCTTCGTCGAGACCGAAATGATGCCCCAGCTCGTGGACCACCGTGTCGCGCACCTCGCGGATCACCTCGCGCCGCGACGAGCAGGCGCGGAGGATCGGTCCGCGATAGATCACCACCCGATCCGGCAATCCGCCGTAGAACGAGTCGCGCTCCGCGAGCGGCACCCCTTGATACAGACCGAGCAGGTCGTCCTCCGGGTCGAGATCGACCGACGCCAGCTCCTCCTCCGTCGGCTCCTCCTCGACCACCACCGCGACGTTTTCGAGCAGCTCGGCGAACTCCTCGGGCAGATCGTCGAGCGCCTTGGCGACCAGGGCTTCGAACTCTTCGGGCGCGACTCGCATGACGCTCTACTTTAGCCTGTTCGCAGCCTTCATTTCGGACCGCGACGGTTGCGCCAAATCTCGATGACCGGCGGGACGAGCGACAAAACGATGATCGCGATGATCACATAATGAAAATTGCTCTTCACCCAAGGGAGATCGCCGAAGAAGTAGCCCGCGAGGGTGAACAGGAGAACCCAGGCGACGCCGCCCGCGACGTTGTAGACCGCGAAGCGGCGGTACGACATCTTGCCGATCCCTGCGACGAACGGAGCGAAGGTGCGAACGATCGGAATGAAACGGGCGATGACGATCGTCTTGGCGCCGTATTTCTCGTAGAAGGCCTGTGCATGGTCCAGATGCTTGCGTTTCAGCCAGCGCGAATCGTCGCGGCGAAAAACCGCCGGCCCCAGGCGCTTGCCCACCGCGTAGTTGACGGCGTCGCCGGCCACCGCGGCGACCATCAACAGACCTACCGCGAGTCCAAGCGAGATCGGCGACCCTTCCGAGGCGGCGAGCGCGCCGACGGCGAACAGCAGCGAGTCGCCTGGCAGAAACGGAGTGACCACCAGCCCGGTTTCGCAGAACACGATGGCGAACAGCAGCCCGTAGAACCAGGGGCCGAGCGCGGCCACGGCCTGGTTCAGGTACTTGTCCAGGTGGAGAAAATAGTCGAGCAGCAGGTGCAGCGTATCCATGCGGGGCCTTTCGTTGATTGTCGGGAACTATTTGATCTAGACCTGAGACTGGGCGAGGATCGCGACGCTGTTCGAGGTGCCGATCCGATCGGCGCCGGCCGCGATCATCGCGCTCGCGGTCGGAAAATCACGAATGCCGCCGGAGGCTTTGATCCGCGCGCGGCCCGCCGCCACTTTGGCGAGCAGTAACACATCTTCGACCGTCGCCCCGCCCGGGCCGAAGCCGGTCGAGGTTTTGACGTAGTCGGCTCCCGCGGCGATCGCGATCGCCGCGCCATGAATTTTCTCCGGTTCGGAGAGCAGGGCGGTTTCCAGGATGACTTTTAGCGTCGCGTCCGGCCGCGCGCCGCGGACGGCCAGCACCCAATCTTCCAGGTCGGTGAGAGCGCGCGCCGGCCAAGGCTCCTCGCTCTTGAGCCAGGAGAGACTGATGACCGTGTCGAGCTCCACCGCGCCGTCGGCGAGCGCCCGGAGCGACTCCGCCCGGCGCGCCTCCGGATGGACGTAGCCGAAGGGAAACCCGATCACCGTGCCGGTCCGCACAGAGGTGCCCGCCAGCCGCTCCGCCACCAGGCTCACCCATGCGGGCGGAACGCAGACGGAGGCGAAACCGTGCTCCGCCGCTTCGGCCGCGAGCTTCTCGTAAGCGGCGTGGGTGGCGTCTGGCTTGAGCAGCGTATGGTCGATGTAGGTCGCGAGCGGGCGGATCGTCATGGGGCACGCCTCCAAGGGCGGCGGGATCGTACCGTACCTGTGCCACAAACCAGGCTCGTCCCGCCGTATTTCGCGTCCAAAATCGTCCGGGAATGGCTAAACCCTTCCTATAGAATCTCTTAGCCCATGAACATCCTCGGCATCTCGGCTTTCTACCACGAGTCTGCTTGCTGCCTGCTGCGCGACGGGCGGCTGGTCGCCGCGGCGTCCGAAGAGCGGTTCACCCGGGTCAAGCACGATCCGCGGCTGCCGGTCGAGGCGTTCCGCTTCTGCCTCGACCGCGAGGGGCTCGACCTGCTCGATCTCGATGCGATCGCCTATTACGAGCTGCCCGAATTGAAACACGACCGCCAGATCCAGTCCGGCATGCCGGCCTCCGCGCTCGACGTGGGAGCACCGGAACGGTCGATCCGCGAGCGGCTTGGCTGGGAAGGGGAGATCCTTTTCTTCCCCCACCATCTCTGCCACGCCGCGAGCGCGTTCTACTGGAGCGGCTTCGAACGGGCGGCGACGTTCACGATCGATGGCGTGGGCGAATGGGCGACCACCACGTATGGCCGAGGCGCGAGGGGCGACCTCTCCCTGTTCGCCGAAGTCCGGTTCCCCCACTCCCTCGGTCTGCTCTATTCGACCGTCACCGCCTATCTCGGCTTCGCGGTGAATGACGGCGAATACAAAGTGATGGGCTTGGCACCGTACGGCGAGCCGCGGCTGCTGGACCGGCTGGCCCAAGCGATCCGAGTCGAGCCGGGCGCGGGCTTCGCCCTCGACCTCAAGTTTTTCGATTTCGTCGCCGGAACCCGCATGTGGAGCCCGGCGTTCGAGGAGCTGATCGGCGGACCGCCGCGCCGCCGGGGCGAGGAGATCCTGCCGTTCCACCGCGATCTGGCCCGGAGCGTTCAGGTGCTGCTCGAAGAGATCCTGCTCGACAAAGCGCGCTGGCTGCACGACCAGACCGGAGAAGAAAACCTCTGCATGGCCGGCGGCGTGGCGCTCAACTGCGTGGCGAACGGGCGCATCCTGCGCGAGGGGCCGTTCCGGCGCCTGTTCGTGCAACCCGCGGCGGGAGACTCCGGCGGCTGCCTTGGGGCGGCGGCGCTGGCGAACGCCCAGCTCGGCGGGGCGCCGATCGCTCGCGAAGCGCTCCGCCGCGTCGATCTCGGCCCCTCGTTTTCTCCTGCCGAGATCGCGGCGATGATTTCCGGGGCCGGCCTTCCCGCGACCGACTATTCCGGCCGCGAGGCGGAACTGCTCGCCGCGGTCGCCGAGCGGTTGGCGCACAACGAGATCGTCGGCTGGTTTCATGGCCGGATGGAGCACGGACCGCGCGCGCTCGGGCATAGGTCAATCCTCGCCAACCCCCTCGACCCGAACGTGCGCGAACGCCTGAACGGCCGGGTCAAGAAGCGGGAGGCGTTTCGGCCGTTCGCCCCGAGCGTGCTCAGCGAGCAAGCCGCCGAGCATTTCGAGCTGGATCACCCTTCGCCGTTCATGCTCGAAACGTGCGCCGTCCGTTCGAAGCTGGCGCTGCCCGGGATCACCCACGTGGACGGCTCGGCCCGGCCGCAGACGGTCGATCCCGCCGATCATCCTCGGTTCACGGCGCTGCTCGACGCGTTCTTCCGCCGGACCGGCTGCCCGATCCTGGTCAACACTTCGTTCAACGTCGCGGGCGAGCCCATCGTCGCCACTCCGGTCGATGCGCTGCTGGGGGCGGCGGACGCCACGCTCGACGCCCTGGTGCTCGATGATTTTCTGATCGACGGCCGCGACCTGCCCGAGGTCTGGCGCACCCTCCTGCCCGCTTGGCGGGAGCGGCGGCGCAGCGGGTTCGCCGACGCTTCCCGATCCACGAGCGCGATCTCCGAGGAGTTGTACACCTTTGTCTGAGCCGCGGCCCATTTCGATCTGGGCGCCCGTCCGGGAAAAATCCGGCGGGATCTCCTTCGTCCGTCCGGAGCCCTCGCCTCTGGGCGACCACTTCGCCGACGCGCCGGTGCTGCGGCCGAAGCGCTCCGAGCTGCCGCTGCGGGTGATCCTGTTCGGCGAGTCGGCCGCCGCCGGCTACCTGTATGCCCCGGCCGTGACGCTGGCGAAGATCTTGGGCTCCACCCTGGAGGCGGCGGCGCCGAACCTCACCGAAGTGATCGACCTCGCGCGGACCAACGAGACGCTGTTGGGGCTCGCCGAGACGGTCGAGGCGGCGATCCAGATCCAACCCGACGTCCTGGTCCTGTTTGCCGGCAACAACTGGAACCTGCTCGAAACCCCGGAGCTGTCGGCCGCGGCCCCTTCCGCTGCCGCCCGCGTTCGGTTCGGCGAGCTGCTGGCGCTTGGGACTGGGCAACCGGTAGCGGAAGCCCGCCGGCAGATCGCCGAGCGGGCGAACGCCACCCTCGACCGGATCGCGGCGCTCGGTCGGGCAATCGGCATCCCGGTCGTGGTCGTGATCCCCGAGGTGAATCTGGACGATTGGGAAAATATCCAACCGGCGGCAGGTCTCGACGCCGAAACGACGATGCGCTGGCACCGCCTGCTCGGCGAAGGGCGCGCGGCGCTCGATGGGGGCGACGCGCGAACCGCCGCGCTCTCCGCCCGCGCCCTGCTGCGGATCGACGGCGGCCTCTGCCCTTCCGGGTACCGGCTGCTCGGGCGCGCGCTTCAGAAGCTCGGCCGGATCGACGAAGCGGCGAGCGCCTTCCGCGCCGAAATCGACGCCGCCGCCTACCCGCTACTCGCCAACCTCGGCGTGCCACAGGCAACGAGCCAGACGGCCGAGATCTTGAACGCCGCGGCCGATCGCCACGGTTGGCTGCGGGTCGATCTTCGGGCGCTGTTCGCGGCGATCTCCGGCTCGCCCCTGCCCGGGCGGAGGTTTTTTCTCGACTATTGCCATCTGACGAGCGAAGGGCTACGGATCGCCGCCGCGGCGATCGCCCAAGAGGTGCTGCCGTTCCTGGGCGATCCGGTCGAGCCCGCCCCAAGCTGGCGCGAGCTTCTGGACCGCGCGGGCGGGCTGGAGATTCCCTCCGAAGTCGAAGCGACCGCGCGGCTCGGCGCGGCGATCCACGGCGCCCATCGGCTCTTGCCGCTGAGGGAGAAATCTTCGTTCCTCGAACCGTTTCTCGCCGAGGCGCTCGCTTTGTCCCCGCACGCCGAGGGAGCGCTTCGCGATCTGATCGACGCGCGCACGGCGCCGCTTCCGGCGGTCGCGACCGCGGCGCAACGGCGCAACCTCGATTCCCCTTGCCGCCTTGGGCTTCCCCACGGTTGGCGCTGGGATTATCTCGACGCCGAAGTACTGCGGGCGGCGCAAACCGTCCTCTCGGAACACCATCCGGCCGCAGTCCTCGACCTGGAACGACGCCTGATCGCCCGGGCGATCGGCCCCGAGTGGACCGAGCTGGCGCGCGCGCCATGGGTCTGGGAGCCGCTCGAACAGTTCTTCGCCGACCTGCTCGACTACGAAGATCTGGCGCGGCGGGCGTTTCTTCGTTCGCCCTGGCCGGAGACCGGTTTCGCCCTGATCGCCTCGGGGCAAGAGGATCTGGAAATCCGCGCCGTGTTGCGCTGCCCCGGCGCCGCCGCTTCAGGAGCCGTCGTAGGCGTGGGCTATTCCGACGCGCGCGGCTCGCGCTGCGAGTCGATCCCGCTGGGCGAGCTGGCGGTCGGCCGGTCGTGGAGCCGCGCGATCCTCCACGTCCCGCGCCGGATGCTCTCGCGGGGCCTCGCTCGCCTCACCCTCGCTTGGCCTCCGCTCGGAACCGGGGGAGAATCTCCCATGGACGTTCTGAAGTCTCGCCTGGCGCTCGGCTTGGAAGCCGATCTCCATCCTGTTTTCGGCGAGATCTCCTCGCTTCGCATACGAACCGTCCCGAATTGCGAGGCTCGGACCACTGCTCCAGAAGAAGGATCTTCCCCGAGCTGATGGCCGCTAGCCCAAAGCGCCCTCCCAACCGGCCGCTCGAACCCTCGAACGCGCTCGCCGCGATCGAGCGGGAACGGTTTCGCTCGTACTCCCTGCTGGTCCGCAATCTCCATTACCTGGCCTCGGCGCTGGTGGTGCTCTATCCGCTGGTTCAGCCCCAGGCCGACCGGCTAATCCTCTGGAGCCTCGCGAGCGTGATGATGCTCTACACGCTCACCCTTCACTCGCGGCTGCTGGCGCGCTTTTCGGTCGATCAGCGGGTCTGGATCGAAGGATGGATCGACCTGCTCTGGATCACCGCCGTGGTCCTGTTCTCCGGGGCGACCGAGAGTCCGCTCTTCTTCCTCTACTACATCGTGCTCTACGAGAGCGCGCCGGCCGCCGCCCGCCGCCAGACCTACGCCAAGGCGGGCCTGGCCACGCTCCTGATCCTGGCGGTGCCCCTGCCGCTCGACCCAAGGTTCGGACCGGTAGGGCCGAGCGAGGAATGGCCGGCGATGATCGGCCATCTCGTCTGGCCGCTGATCGGGCTCTGGCTGGTCGCCTATTTCTCCGCCGAGGCCGGGCCGCT
>DATMZU010000695.1:0-6034 GCA_035607435.1 Thermoanaerobaculia bacterium
GCCTTCTCCATCTGCTTCTTGACCTTGACGTTGATCCGCTTGTCGATGTTGATCTTTTCGATCTCGACGTCGAGCAGGTCGTGCAGCCGTTGCAGCCGCTCGTACGGGTTCAGCAGCTCCAGCAGCGACTGCTTGTCGGCGGTCGATACCATCAGATGGGCGGCCAGCGTGTCGGCGAAATGGTCGGCGTTATCGACCTTGAGCGTCGACATCAGCCCCTCGAACGCCAGGTGGTGCGACATCTTGGCGTACTGCTCGAAGGCCTGGAGAACTTTGTTCATGTAGACCTGAAGCTCTTCCGAGATCGGGAAGTTGACCTCGTAGGTCTCGACGTCCACGTTCAGCGCGCCGTCGCGGTCGATCACCTCGACCACCTTGCCGCGCTGGACGCCTTCGACCATCACCTTGACGTTGCCGTTGGGCAGCTTCAGGTTTTGGATCACCGTCGCGATCACGCCGAGCTCGAAGACGTCGTCGCGCAGCGGCTCGTCGATCTTCGGGTCTTTCTGGGCGACCAGGAAGATCCGCTTCTGCGCCGTGCCGAGGCTCTGTTCGAGCGCCCGGACGGAGCTTTCGCGCCCGACGATGAACGGCGCCATCATGTGGGGAAAGACCACCATGTCCCGCAGGGGGACGAGCGGCAGGATTTCCCGTTTTTTGTCGATGAAGGATGCGGCCATCGGTCCTCGCTTCCGCGGCTTGAGCCCGGTACCCGGACTAGCCCGCCTTCTTGTAGAGCATGATCGGCTGAATTCGACTGGCGACGACTTCCTCGTTGATCACGCACTGTTTGATGTCCCGCTGCGATGGGACCGTATACATCAGGTCGAGCATCAGGTCTTCGAGGATGATCCGCAGGCCTCTGGCTCCGACGTTTCTCGTGAGGGCCTCGCGGGCGATCGCGACGATCGCCTCGTCGGTGAACTTGAGCTCCACGCCCTCGAACTCGAACATCGTCTGGTACTGCTTGATCAGGCTGTTCTTCGGCTCCTTGAGGATGCGCACCAGCGCCTCCTCGTCGAGCTGCTCCAGGGTCGCCACCACCGGCAGGCGGCCGACGAACTCGGGGATCAGGCCGTAGCGGATCAGGTCTTCGGGCAGCACCTGCTCCAGGATCTCGCCCTTCGAGCGCTCCTTCTTGCCCCGGATGTCGGCGCCGAAGCCGAGCGACTTCTGGTTCAGCCGACGCTCGATCACGTCGTCCAAACCGACGAAGGCGCCGCCGCAGATGAACAGGATGTTGGTGGTATCGATCTGGAGGAATTCCTGGTGCGGGTGCTTCCTGCCCCCTTGCGGCGGCACGTTGCACTGCGTTCCTTCGAGGATCTTGAGCAGCGCCTGCTGCACGCCCTCGCCCGAGACGTCGCGGGTGATCGAGGGGTTGTCGCTCTTCCGACAGATCTTGTCCACTTCGTCGATGTAGACGATGCCGCGCTGGGTCTTCTCTTTGTCGCTGCCGGAGGCTTGGTAGAGCTTGAGGATGATGTTTTCGACGTCCTCGCCGACGTAGCCCGCCTCGGTGAGGGTCGTCGCGTCGGCGATCGTGAACGGCACGGAGAGGAGCCGCGCAAGGGTCTGCGCGAGCAGCGTCTTGCCCGTCCCGGTCGGGCCGATCAGCATGATGTTCGACTTCGACAGCTCGACTTCGCCGTGCGGCGCCTTTTCCGCGAAGTCGATCCGCTTGTAGTGGTTGTAGACCGCGACCGCGAGCTTCTTCTTCGCGGTCTCCTGGCCGATCACGTACTCGTCGAGGAGCGCCTTGACCTCCTTCGGCTTCGGCAACGAGGTGTCCTGCTGCTGTTCGAGCATCCGGTCTTCCGCGATGATGTCGATGCAGATATCGACGCATTCGTCGCAGATGAAAACCGTCGGGCCGGCGATGAGCTTTTTGACCTCACGCTGGCTCTTATTGCAGAACGAGCACCTCAGGACCTCGTCGCCGCTCTCTTTCTTCGGCATTTCTTCTCCAGTGCGGCCGGTGCGAAGATCAGGGACGATGAAGTCATGCTAGGAGCGATCCCCGGCCCTGTCAACTCTTACGAACCTCGAAGGAGGCCGCGAAACCTGCCTGGTACAACACCCTTGTTCGCAGGCGCTATTTCACGCCCCTTCAGACTTTACGTGCGCCGCTTGACCATCACCCGATCGACGATGCCGTAGGCCACGGCGTCGTCGGCGGAGAGGATGCGATCCCGCTCGGTATCGTGGTGAACTTCTTCCTTGCTCCTGCCGGTGTGAAACGCCAGGATCTCGTCCAGCCGGCCGCGCATCTGCAGCAGGTCCCGGGCGTGGATTTCGATGTCGGACTGCTGGCCTCCGAGCCCCTGGAGCCAGGGCTGGTGGATCAGCACGCGGGAGTTGGGCAGCAGCGTCCGCTTGCCTTTGGCGCCCGCGGCGAGCAGGACGGCGGCCATCGACGCCGCCTGGCCGACGCAATAGGTGGCGATGTCGGGCTTGATGTACTGCATCGTGTCGTAGACCGCGAGCCCGGCGGAGACCGAACCGCCCGGCGAGTTGATGTAGATCGAAATGTCCTTCTCGGGATTCTCGGCCTCCAGGAACAACATCTGCGCGATCAGCAGGCTCGCCAGATCGTCGTCGATCGGGCGCCCCAGGAAGATGATGTTGTCTTTGAGCAGCCGGGAGAAAATGTCGTACGAACGCTCGCCGCGGTTCGTCTGTTCGAGGACCATCGGAATCAGCATCGGACTCTCCTTACGTCTCTACTGCTTCTCACCCGCCGTCTGCTCCTCTCCGAGCAGATGGCGGATCGTCTTGTCGCGGCGCAGCTGCTGGCGTAGCGCCTGGAGGCGCCCGTCGGCGTCGAGCGCTTTGCGGAGAACGGGGGTCGAGGCGCCCTGGGCGCGGGCGAGGGTGGCGAGCGCGGTTTCGAACTCGGCTTCGCCCACGGCGATTTTTTCGGCGTCGGCCACCGCGTCGAGCACCAGCCGGGCATGGACGCGCTTCTCGGCGAGCGGCTGCATGTCGTGGCCCAGGCGATGCCAGTCGATCTCGGCTTTTTCGATGTCCACCCCACTCCGCGCCATATTCTCGGCGTAGTCGCGCAGCAGCGTCTCGGTCTCCCGCCGGACCACCCCCGCGGGCAGCTCCGTCGGATGCCGCTCGCGCAGCTGATCGAGAAGCATACGTTCGCGCTGGTCCTTGCGGTTTTGGGTCTTCTCGCTACGGATCCGCGCGGCGATCGCCTCTTTTAAAGCCGCGAGGTTCTCGAACGAGGCGTTCACCTTCTGGGCGAACGCGTCGTCCAAAGGCGGCAGGTCGCGCTCGCGCACGGCGTCCACGGCGATCCGGAAGTGGCGCAGCGGCGCCTCGGCCTCGGGCGCGCCCTCCGCGCCGGGAGCCGCCGGGTCTTTCCGCTCGAAACGCCCTTCGCGCCCGGCGGCGAGGCCGGTGAGCGCGAGCGTCAGCTCTTCCCAGACCTGCGGGTCGCCGACCTCCACCTCGAACGGGTTGCCGTCGCTCTCGCGATCCTCCGCCGGGAAGCGCTCGAAGATCTTGCCGACCGCGAGGTCGCCGCGCACCGCGGGGCGATCGACGTCACGCCACTCCGCGATCCGCTTGCGCAGGTCGTCGAGCGCCTCTTCGACCTCGATCGGAGCCGGCTCGGTCGGCGGATCGGCCAGGTCGAAGCCCGAAAGGCTGCCGAGCGCGATCTTCGGCCGGACCTCGACCGTGGCGGTGAATTTCATCGGCTCGCCCGGTTTGGCCGGCTCGACCGAATCGACGTCGGGCGACATCAGCGGCTCCAGCTCGGCCTCCGCCTGGGCCTGCCGCCAGTAGCGGGGCACCAGCCGCTCGATCACCTCTTGGTCGATCTCTTTGCCGAAGTGGCGCCGAATGACGCCGCTCGGCACTTTGCCCTGGCGGAACCCGGGAATCTTCGCCTTGGCGCCGTACTCGTGCAGCACCCGGGCCGATTCGGCATCGACCGCGGGCGCGGGGATCTCGATCGTCAACTGTTTGCGGCAAGGACCGACGTCCTCTACCGATAGGACCACGCTCATCGATCTTGGACTCCAGGAAGGGCTCCGGAAAACGCCGTACGTCAGATCCCGCGGCGAGAGTGCGAAAGAGGGGACTCGAACCCCCAACCCGATCTCTCGGGACTAGATCCTAAGTCTAGCGCGTATACCAATTCCGCCACTTTCGCGAGAGGACGCTCTGAAGGAAGCAGGATACCCGGAAAAGAGGTCGGCAGATAAGGGGTGGTGAGCCGAGAAGGAATCGAACCTTCAACCCGCAGATTAAGAGTCTGCTGCTCTGCCAGTTGAGCTATCGGCCCGTCAGGGAGATTTTATGCACTGCGCGGGTCGGAAGCAACCCTCGCGAAGGTGAGGTCGTGCGGGGGAGGAGAACCGGAGCCCGCGGGCGCATATTCCAGGCGGTCCGTTCCGCCGGGCCGCGCCTTTCAGCCCCCTTGGACGAAATGGACGATCTCGATCCGGTCGCCGGCCGCAAGCGGCGCCGCGCCGTATTCGCTCCGCGGCACGATCGCGCCGTTTTTCTCGACCGCCACCGTGCGCGGATCGCGCCCCAAGGCCGCCAAAAGGTCGAGCAGCGTCTCGCCCGCCGCAACGGCCCGGGCCTCGCCGTTCAAGAAAAATTCGACGTCCATCGTCTACAACAGGTGCTTCAGCTCGGCCCGGCCGATCGCCGACACCGCGGAGACGATCAGCGCCGCCGTGCCGCGGCCGAGGCTGGGAATGTCGAACCGCAGCGCCACCAGGCCGAGGTCGTCGCTCTGCCCCATCGCGAGCGTGCGCGGCTCGGAGACGGTCGAAATCATCTTGACGATCACCTGCGCGCCGGTGACCGGCTGGCCGCTCTTGCTGGAGCTGGCCCGCAACATCAGGCTCGCCGCCTGGCCGATCGTGAGATCGCGTTCGCCTTCGAGGGTGACCACCAGTTGCTCCTGGTCCGCCTCGTGGGTGAGGTATTCGAGGATCACCTGGTCGAGGCTGCGCTCCGGCGCCACCGTGGTGTCGCCGCGGACCGGCCCGTTCCGGGTCTCTTCCGCGCGCTCCACGCGCTCCTCTTCGAAGCGCGGCGGACGGACGATCGGCACTTTGACGGAGGTGTTGCCGCCGCGGGCCGCCACCAGGGCCGCCCATTTGTCGTCCAGCTTGCCGTGGCGGATTGCGGCGATCATCGTCCGGTGCTGTTGGTCCATCAGCGCCAGGATCGCCTTTTCGCCGTGCCCCTCGGCGAGCAGGCTCGCGTAGCTCGCCTTCTTGCTCACCAGAACCTGGCCGCTCACGTAGACGAGGCTCTCGATCTGAGGGTTTGCGGCCCCCTTGTCCTCCGTCTGGACGTGAAACACGACGTCGTTGTGGCGAACGTCCGTGTTATAGCCGGTGATCATCTCGGGCGTAGTCGATTCACGGAGTCGGGCGTTCGATGGAAGGTGAGACCGCCGCCATTCTAAGAACAGGGCCGGTCCGAATCAAGGACAAGGGTAGCGACAAGGCGTAGGAGGAGCATAATATGAGTTTGGCCCTCCGAGCTCGGCCCACCCTCCCCGGAGACAACGGCGGGAGGCCGAGCCGCCCCAAAGCAGCAGAGGGTGGCCGGGGAAACCCGGTCGCCTCCCGTGTTCGGAAAGGTGGGCCGGTCCGCTGGAGCGCTCCGCTCCCGCCGTCCGGCCATTGCTTTTCGGCCGGACGACAAGACAGGCGGATGAGATGGATCACCTCTACCAGATCGGCGCGACAACTTCCGGGACCTCCCCGTCCTCGGCCGGCTTGCCCGCGTTCGTTCGCCCGGGGGACGCCGACGCCCCGAGCCGCCTGATCGACGCCTTCGGCCGCCGGCTCACCTATCTGCGGGTCTCGGTCACTGACCGCTGCAACCTCCGTTGCGTCTACTGCCTGCCCGAGGACGCCGAGTTTCCGTTCGGCGATCGCGACTTCCTCTCCCCCGAAGAGATCGAAACCCTCGTCGGCACCCTCGTCCGCCTCGGCATCCGGCGCGTCCGCCTGACCGGCGGCGAGCCGCTGGTGCGCAAGGACCTGCT
>DATMZU010000711.1:0-10380 GCA_035607435.1 Thermoanaerobaculia bacterium
CGCAGGTCGCGCACCGGCCGCGCGAAGTTGATCGTCGATGCGATGCCCACCGCCTCGTTGTCCTGCACTCCCACCCGAGCGGAAGCGTCCATCGACAACGAGTAGTAGCCGGAATGGTTGCCGTTGGTCGTGGTCCGCGTCACCGCCGGATTGCCCAACGCCGTCGCCGTGTTGGAGCCGGTTCCGCCGTGATCGGTGACCGTCCCTTGGGAGAACGTCAGATCGCCGGTCGTCGCGGTGGTGAACGCGACGACGTTGCCGTTGGCGCCCCAATCGAACGTCACGGTGCCGGTGCAGACGGAGGCCGCCGCCGTGGTGCTCGAAAGGTTCAGATAGGCGCGGTTGAACGTGCCGTCGATCGAGTTGTTGCTGACGTCGCAAATATTGAGCGTCCAGGTGCCGCTGCTCGCGACGCCCGCGAACGTGGTGTCGATGTTGGCGATCGGCACGATCCGGTTGAAAAACGGCGCCGCGGTCGGATCGAGGTCGCCGTCGGCGAGCGTTCCTTCGGTATTGGACGAGAGCAGAATGTCGTAGTTGTCCTGGGTATCGCCGCCGCCCCCCGGCGCGCCCGGGAGGAGCTGCAGGGTCGTTCCGCCCGGCGCGACGAGCGTGATCCGAAGATCCCCGCGGTTCAGGTGGTCGATGTCGAGCCCCAGGGCCACCCGCGAGACCGTGAAGGAATCGGCGACCGAAAACGTCCGCACCAGCGGCGTGTTGCATCCGGCCGCCCCTCCCGCGCCGGAAAACGTCACGGCGCCGGAGGTGGTGTTGTCGTAGGTATAGGTCAGGGCGTCGATCGGCGCCGCGGCGAAAAATCCGCCGACGCACAGCCCCAGAATCGTCGCGAATGTGAGACGGCGTGAGAATAAATCGCGGGCATTTCGGATCGGCATGGCCATCACCTTTCGGAACGAACGACTCAGCGAGACTTGAACAAAGCAGGGTTGCCGCTTTCCCCGATGCCGGGCGAAGGCCCGAGAGTGAGCGTGCGCAGGTCGCCGAACACGATCAGTTTCGGCGGCTCGTAGGGGCGTTTCGGACCCGGAACGAGGTTCTGCAAGAGGGGCGCAAGGGACGGAACTTCCAAATAGGCCATGGTCGCTTCAATCTCCAGAGCAGGCCGAAACCGCCTGCAAGGGCTCCTTCGACTTACCGGCGCCGCCACCAGATTTCGAGCGAAAGCGCCAACCAGATCAGCAGGCCGGAAAGGCCCGTCCGCCGCTCTCGCCAAGCGGTCTCGATCCAGCCGGACACCAGGTACTCACGCCAGATAGCCTTGGGAGATAGCAACATCGCGGCCACCTCGGCAGGGGGGTTCGCATAGACGCCGGCAAGGAAGAGATCCTCGAACGTCGCCTTGTCCTCCCGGGCGAGAATGGAGGCGGGAAGCAGGCCCGTCATCGCCCGGCGCAAGACGGGGCGCGTGCTCCCGGCCCCGCCCAAATCCTCGGCCGGCAGCCCCAAAAACAGCTCGATCACCCGCCGATCGCGCAGCGGGTACCGCATTTCGACCCCCAGCCGGTCGCAGTAGTACCGCTCGACCGAGAGGCCGTGGCCGTTGCCGGCGCCGAGCAGGCTTCTCGCCTGGGCCGGACGCGGGTAGCCCACCGCCCAGCCATCGCGCTCGACCGGATCGGGCAACAGGCCCAGCGCCTCTTCGGTGAGCCAGGGAAAGCGCGCCGCGCCGCGCCGGCCGGCCCGCTCCAGCCGCAACCGGTCCGGCAGGAGCGCGCCGAGGGCCGCGCGCAGCGAACCGGCCCCGCCGCTCCCCGGGCTCCGAGGACCGAGCGAGCCCCACAGCTCGCCCGCGGCGGCGGCGAAACGCCCCGCCCGGAGCATCTCCCGCAACCGGTACTCCGCGCCGCCGTAGAGCTGATCGCCGCACATCCCGGACAGAAGCACCCGGCTGCCCAGCCGGCTCGCGGTTTCATAGGCGCGCTCGTGGAACCGCCGGTAGGCGTTCTGCTCCGGCGTGGCCGGGTGGGTGGGCCAGGCGGCGAGATCGGCGAGCGGCAGTTCGTCGTCGCACGGCAGGCGATGCATTTCGAGCCGGAGTTTGCCCTCCAAGGCCGCGAGATGGCGGCTTTCGTCGGCGCGCGGATGGCGGGGAAAAACCCAGGAGAGCGTCCGCAGGCGCTCCCCGGCCGGCAGATCCCGTTGCGCCAGCGCGGCGATCGGCGCCGAGTCGAGCCCGCCGGAGAGCAAAACCGCCGGGCTTCCCACCGCCCGAAGGCGACAGCGGACCGCGAGATCGAGCCGCTGGCGCAGCATTTCGGCGCGCTCCTTGGGCCTCATCGCGGCGAGCCCGGCCATCGGGAGCACCCTGGGAAGCCACCGGCTCCGGACACGATCCCCACGCACGATCAGGATCTCGCCCGGGGCCAGTTGCCGTACCCACGGGCAAAAAGTCCGTCCCGACGCGGGGTCTTCGAGCGAAAAATACGCCGCGACCCGCGCCCGGTCGAGCTCCGCGCCGCGGTCGAGCACCGCCGCCAACGCCCCCTCTTCCGACGCGGCGAGCAGCCGGCGGTCGTCGAGCGCCACGGCCAGGCCGCGTCCGCCGAGGGCATCCCGAACCAGGATCGCCTCCCGCCGATCGGCATCCCAGATCGCGATCGCGAACGGTCCGGCCAGGCGCTCGAACCCCGCGATCCCCCAAGCGGAAAACGCCGCGCCCGCGAGCAGCGCGTCGCTCGCGTCGGCCAAAGTCCCCGGAGACCGGGGCAACGCGCGCCAAAGCCCCTCGCGATCGTCGATCCGGCCGTCGAACGCAATCCACGCCCGCCGCCCGGCAAGCGCCAGCGGCTGATGCTCGTCCACCTCTTCCGGAGTGGTCCAAAAATGAAGGTGCCCCAGCGCACCGCCGGCCGCCGCCCGAACCGAACGCCCATCGCGGCCGCGATGAGCCATCCCATCGAGCAGCCGATCGAGGTCCGGGGAATGAACCTCCGCCCCTCCGCGATCCACCGCGAGTCCCAGAGCGCTCATCCGCCGCTCGGCCCCTGCTCCCTGCTTCGTGGGTTCATGAAGAGAAGGAGGCAGAGCACGGGGTGTGCCATGCGGGGCCAGATCTTGTTGTAATCTCTGATCATGTCCGCCCTACCGGTACAGATCTCTCTGGACTCCGACTTGCTGGATCGAATCGATGCCGATTCTGAGGTCCGAGAAAAAGGGAGGTCGGCCTTCATCGGCTCCGCCGTCCAGATCTACCTTAAGGCCAAAGAGCGGCTTGCGATCGAGGCCCGCCTCGTTCAGGCATACTCAGGCCAAGCCGACATTTTGCTCGACGAGGTCGAAGAGCTCCTGGGCGCTCAAAGATGGCCGAACGACTGAACCGCGGAGAAATCTGGCTCCTTCATCTCGCTCGTCCCGACAAGCGACGTCCGGTTTTGGTCCTCAGTCGGCCTTCGATGATCCCTCTGCTTCATACCGTCACAGTAGCGGCGGTCACGTCCACGCTCCGCGGCTCCCCCACCGAAGTTGAATTGGGGATTGCAGAAGGGTTGAAGCAGACTTCTTGCGTCAATCTCTGCAACCTCTTTACGGTCCAGCAGTCGGAGCTGCGGAGTTTCGTTGGATCCGTGAGTCCCGAGAAAATGCTCGACATCTGCCGGGCTTTGGCGATATCTCTCGCCTGCGAGTGAGGGAAGCGTATCGTCCGCGCGCCCCTCCATCCCACGGTGGCTTCGCACCCCCGGCCGGTCGCATAAACTTCTCCCCGTATGGCTTTGTTCTCCCGTCTTCTCGGTCGGACCGGCTGGTCGCTTGAAGGGGTCTCCCTCCCTTGGAAGAGCGGTGAGATTTCGATCTACGACCATGTGCGCGCCCATTTGGTGCCCGGCCGGCCGGGGCTTGCGGAGGGGGGCGAAGCGCTGCCCGACGAGAGCCGCTTGGCGGCGGCCGGGGGGTTGCGTTGGGCGGCCGGCGCGCTCGACGGCACGTTTGCCCAGCACGGCGGGGCGGGGGTGGACGAGGCGGTGGCCGAGAGCCTGCACGAGGCTTTGGTGGCGCTCGGCGAGCGGGCGACCGCCCAGGCGCTCGCGGACCTCTACGATCTGATGCTCCGCCATTCCGCGTTGGAGTCGGTCGATGCCTTGAACGGCCGGATCGTCCGCGGCGGCATCGATCCGTCGAAGCTCCACTCGATCGCGCGTTTTTTCGCCACCCGCGCGCCGGACCGCGAGCCGGTCAAGCTGGCGATCGCCTGGCTCGGCCTGTTGCGCGGCGGCGACGACGACGAGCTGCTGGGCGCCCTCGCCCGGCACGAGGAGTTCACCCTCTACGCCGCGGTCGCGTTGGCCAACCGGCTGGAGGATCCGGAGCGCACCCTGTTTTCCCTCGCCCGGCAGGTCGAGGGCTGGGGACGCATTCACCTGATCGAGCGCCTGGCCGACAGCGAAAGCCCCGAAGTGCGGCGCTGGCTGTTGCGCGAAGGATTCCGCAACAAGATCGACCTCGGTTACACGGTGCTGATCGCGGCGCGCACCGGGCAACTGCGCGAGGAGCTGGAGCGGGGCTCTCCGGATCCGGAGTTGTTCGTGGCGGCGGGCGAGATCCTCTCCGCGCTGATCGACGGACGGGACGGCCCTTCGGGAAGCATGGACGACTACGAGGAGGGGGCCGACGCGACCGGCCTCTATCTGGATCTGCTGGTCGAGCGGGCCGAGCGGCTGGACGATCTGAATCACGCGGCGACGATCCGCGGTTTCCTGGCCGAAGAGGACGAGGAAGCCTGGGCCGAGCGCGAGATTCACGGCTGGACGCCGGAGCTGCGCGCCCGGCTGATCGCCCGGTGCGACGAAGTTCTGGCCTGGCCGGCCTGGCGCGAAAAGATCGCCCAGGCGGTATCCAGCGGCGAGGAAGGCGACCGCGCCGCGTTCGCCGCGGCCGACCAGGCGGCCCAAAGGCTCGGCATCGATCTGTGGGACGCGCACTTTCGCCGCGCCGAGGTCGAGCTGGACGCCTGGCACTGGCAGGCGATCGCCGCGACGACCGACCCGGTGCGCCGCGAGCGCGCCGTGGCGCTTGGCCTGGCGCGGCTCGACCTCGCCCGGATCGGCGCGGGGCCGGCGCTCGATGTCGGTTTCGGGCCGAAGTTCGCGGAAGGGTCGTGTTTGGAGGTGATCCTTCCCGCGCTGCGCGAGACTCCCGGCGCGGGGGTTGCCTTGCTGCTCGCCGCCCTGCGGAGTCCGGCGATCCGATTACGTCATCGGGCGCTCGACGTGATCGCCGCCTGGGGACCGGACGCGTGGCCCGAACCGATCGCCGAGGCGTTGATCGGCGCCGCGGCGGCGGAGCCGGACGACAAGGTGCGCCTGCGCATCGAGGAGTTGCTCGCGGACCCCGAGCCCGCGAACTGACCGCGAGCTTCGGGGGGCCGCGTCGTTCCGCTCAGTCGGCGAGCACGAAGGTCACGCGCATGGTGACCCGGTACCCGATGACTTTGCCTTTTTCGATGTGGACGTGCTGCTCGGAGATCCATGCGCTGCGCATGTTCTTGAGCGTTTTGCCGGCGCGCTTGATCCCCTCTTGGACCGCGGCTTCGAAGCTGTCGGGGTGCTCGGCGCTGATTTCGATGACTTTGGCGACGGAAGTGCTCATGTGGAACCTCGGATCGTCTCTAAGATTGCAGCGGTTGGCGGGAAACGGCGAAACTCAAAACAGAGGCTCGGGACGGGCGACTCCGTAGCCTTGCACGTAGTCTACGCCGATCTGCTGAAGGGTCGCGAGGATCTCGTCGCTTTCCATCGACTCGGCGATCGTCGCGATGCCGAGCAGCTGGCCGATCTGGTGGATCGATTCGACCAGCGCGCGCTGGATCGAGCTTTCGTTGACGTCGCGCACGAAGCCGCCGTCGATCTTCAGGAAATCGACGTCGAGGTTCTTGAGGTACGCGAACGACGACAGGCCGGTGCCGAAATCGTCGAGCACAAAACGGCAGCCGCGCGCCTTCAAGGTGCGGATGAACTGCTGGGCGCGGGCGAGGTTCGCCACCGCCGCGGTTTCGGTCACCTCGAACAGGATGCTCGCGGGAGGAACGCCGGAGAGGTCGAGCTGCTCGATCACGTCGTCGAGGAAGCTCTCCTCGTCGATCGATCGGCCCGAGAGGTTGATCGCCCAGTGCAGCTCTTTGACGCTCGACCGCTGCTTCACCACCAGGTTTTGGAAAGCGTTTTTGACCACCCAGCGATCGATGCGGGAGATCAGGCGGTAGCGCTCCGCGGCGGGAATGAACGAGCCGGGCAGCGCGATCTGACCCTGCTCGTCGCGCATCCGGATGAAGATCTCCGACATCTCCGGCCCGCCGTTTTGGCCGTGCAGCGGGCGGATCTCCTGGCGGAGCAGAAAGAACCGCTCCTCGTCCAAGGCGTTCTGAATCCGGTGGACCCATTGCATCGCGCCGTAGCGCTCGACCAACGCGGCGTCGTCCTCCTGGTATTCGTGGACCCGGCTCCGGCCGCCCTCTTTGGCGACGTAGCAGGCGGCGTCGGCCGAGGCGAGCAGCTGCACCCGGTCGGCTCCTCCGGCGGTGATCGGCACCAGGCCGATCGAAATCCCGACCTGGAAGCTGCGCTCCTGCCAGGCGAAACGGAAGGTGCGGACGGCGGCGCAGACCTCCTGCGCGATGCGCCGCGCGCGATCGAGATCCGCGTCTTCGAGCAGGATGCCGAACTCGTCGCCGCCGAGCCGCGCGAGGACGTCGTTCGGCCGGATCCGCGCTCGCAGCAGGGTCGCCAGCTGGCGCAGCAGCTCGTCTCCCGCCAGATGCCCCGCGGTGTCGTTGACCAGCTTGAACTCGTCGAGGTCGAGGTAGAGCAGCGCGTGTCGGCGTCCCTCGCCGCAGGCGCTCGCGACGCAGGTGTCGATCAGCTCTTCGAACTCGCGCCGGTTGATCAATCCGGTGAGCTCGTCGTGGCGCGCGAGGTAGGTCATCTCGCGCTCCATCCGGCGAATCCGGGTGACGTCCTTGAACACCAAGACGGTGCCGCGAATGGTGCCCGCGGCGTCGCGGATCGGGGCCACCGAATCCTGGACGGCGAACTCGACGCCATCGCGGCGAACCAGGGTCGCGCCGCCCGGCAGCTCGACCACCCGTCCTTCCGAGAGACAGGTCGCGATCGGATCGAAACCGATCGGCCGGCCCCGCTCGTCCACCAGTTGGAGAACCCGCAGCGCCGGCTGGCCCTGCGCCTCGACCGCGGCCCACCCGGTGAGATGCTCGGCGACCGGATTGAGATAATCGATGCGGCCTTCCGGATCGGTGCGGATCACGCCGTCGCCGATCGAGGCGAGGGTGACCTGGGCGCGCTCCCGCTCCAGCTCCAGGCGATTTTGGTTTTCCCGCAGCGCGATTTCCGTTTCCTTGCGGCCGGTGATGTCGAGCGCCGAGAGCAGGCCGGCCGAGCCGTCCGCCATCATGACGCGCGTGGCGCTCACCTGCATCCACCGCTCGCCGCCGTCCTTGCGGACGATTTTCACCTCGACGTTGCTGGCGAAATCCTCGCCGGCGAGCCGGCGCTTGGAGCGCTCGACCACCCGGGCCTGGTCGTCGGGGTGGACCAGCAGCGTGATCGGCTGGCCGATCAGCTCGGCGGCGGTGTAGCCGGTCAGCCGCTCGGTCGCCGGGTTGACGTACAGATAGACCTCCCGGTAGACCAGGATCGCGATCTCCGTCGTCTCGGCCAGAGAGCGGAACCAGCTGTCGGTGGCGGCGAACGGCGCCTTGCCGTCGACGCAGGGTTCGGTCGAGCTCGTCACAACGGGTCACCCGCAATCCAGGTCGGAAGAAACAGGAAGCGAGTGATTTCTCGAAGCAAAGATCGTGCCCCGGAACCTCGAATCCCGTTCGACTCCTCCCGGCGCTCAGCGCGGACGCCAGACCAGCACCAGCCAGCCGCGCCGTTCGCCGATCTCGTCCGGTCGCGGATCGTCGACGATCTGCGCCAAGCCCGCCCGCACTTCGAACGCCGGCAGGCCGGCGAGCGGATAGGGACCGAGACCGAACCGGCGCTCGATCCCTGCGAGGCTGAGCCAGGGGCCGAAATCCCGAGCGGAACCGAGATCGGCCGCGACGCGGTGCCGCTCGTAGAGCAGGCGGAACGGCAGATCGGGAACGGCGAGATCGGCCCGCCATCCTTGATGGCGGGCGCCCAGGAGCGCGCCGGGAGCGAGAGCGGAGACGTCGATCCGCTCGGGGGACTCTGGAGACAGGCTGCTCGGCGGACCGCCCACCTGCAGCCGGTCGAAATCGAACCGGGCACCCGTCACCCGGGCGCTCCGGATCTCCAGGTCGAGGCCCCAGGAACCGCGTTCGAGCGCGAATCCCGCCGTGCCGCCGCGGGTCCGAATCCCCGATCCGGCCGCGCCGTAGAGCGCGATCCAGGGTTCGAAACGGAGTTTGCCCCGGGAGAGACCCCACGCGCCGCCCAGCTCCAAGCCCGCGCGCGAACGGCTCTCCGCCCGTTCCAGGCCGACCGGCTCGATCCGTTCGACCCGGCCGCTCAGGCGGGCCGCCGTGCGCAACGCGCCGAAGCGCCGTGCGAGATCCGCGGAAAGCTCGATTCCCGAACGGTCGAGATCGAGCCCGAAGGTTTCCGCCGGGAGCGCCGGGCGGGTCGCGCGGGTCGGCCGCTCGGCCAGATCGAACCCCCGGAGAGAAATCTCCACCGGCAGGCCGCGATAGGTGAGCGCGAGACTCGCGCCGCGGGGACCCGCGCCCCCCGCTCCGGCGATCCCGCCCATCCCGAGAACCTCGAACCGGCCGAGGGGATCTCCGACCCGGAAGCCCAGCTCGCTCCGGTTGCCCGCCGCGGTCGCGAGCGAGCCGGAAAACAGCGCCAGCCGCTCTCCGTGGCCGAGACCGTAGGGCCCGCCGGGGGCCACCGGGGCGGCGACGAAATCGACCGGCGCCGAAGGCGGGATCGGGCGCACGGCGGGCGCGAGGTCCGCTGCTTCGAAGTCCACCGCGAGGCCGGCCGCTCCAGGCGGCGAGTCGATCGGCCCTGCCGCCCTGGCCGCGAGGTCGAGCCGGCGCAGGTCGAGACCCTGCGGTTCGAGCGAAAGGTAGAACAGCGCGCGGCCGTCCGGCGTCGGAGCCGGAGCGAAAGCGGCGCCCGCCGTGCGGGTGATCTCCCTGGCTCGGAGGGCTCCGGCCGCTCCGTCGGCGGGGAAGGCGACGAGGTCGATCCGCCCCTCGCGGCCCAGGCTGGCGAAGATCGTCCTGCCGTCGGCGCTCCAGGCGGGACTGGAAGGCGTCGCGTTTTCCTTGAGGTGCGGCAGCTCGCGCTCCGCGCCGCTTTGGAGGTCGCGGACCATCAAGCGCCAACGGCCGCCCGCATGACGCAAAAACGCCAGGCGGGAGCCGTCGCGCGACAGCCGCGGGGCGTCGTAGATTTCCTCGATCGACGGCTCGGTGATCGGAGTCACGGCGCCGGTCGCGAGATCGACCCGCACGATCTGCGAAAAACCATGGCGCTGCCGCAAGGCGACCGCCCACGCGCCGTCGGCGCTCGGATCGGCGTCCCGCAGATCGGCGCCGCGGGTGATCCGCCGCACCGCCCCCGACGACAGCGTCCAGGCGAACAGGTCCGGGTGAAGATAGCCCTCTCCGTCGGGCTCGAACCGGACGAAGAGAATCGAGTCCTCCCCCAGAAACCGCGGCATCGAGGGAGCCCGGCCGCCCCCAGCCGGAAGCCGGAACCGAGGCCGCCGCTCCGGAGGCCCATACTTCACCGCCGCCACGTCCTCAGGATCCTGCGCGGGCTTCTTGCTTTTTTCGTCCTTGCCGTCCTTGCTGTCCTTTAGGTCCTTTTTTTCCTCCCCCACCCCAAACACCACCAACTCCCCCGGCTCCTCCCGCCGCTCCTGAACCACCGCCAGCAGCTCCCCCGCAGGCGACAGAGCCGGGGCGCCCGCACCGCGCGGCAGATCGTGCCAAAGCTCCCCCTCGGAGAGCGGGGCGAGCCGCTTTTCGATCTCGATCGCCTGGGCCGACAGCTCGGCGCGGAAGCGATCCCACAGGTCGCGCGGCGAGCTTCCCGCCGGACCGGCGAACACCCCTTTGAAGCTGTCGTCGAACGAGCGCGGGGTGCGCGCGGACATCCGCGCCCAGAGGTTTTTGAGGCTCCCCGGACCGGCGCGCCGCTCCAGCCATTCGAGGTAGGCCGACCCGGCAAGGTAGGCCATCGACATCCCGAGATAGCCGTCGCGGTCGCTCCCGAGGCGGTCGTAGCTCGGCAGTTTGCCCGCGGCGGCCCAGCGGCGGAGCACGGCGGCGCGCAGATCGCCGTTCGGCCGGCCGAATCCGGTGAGCCGGCCTTCGACGACCGTCGCATACCCTTCGGTCACCCAGCGCGGCGCGGAAAGAGCCAGCGGCCC
>DATMZU010000728.1:0-6620 GCA_035607435.1 Thermoanaerobaculia bacterium
TGCGATCGTTCTGTGGGTAGGTTGGATGCAGGGCTGCGCCACCCCGGGACGCGTCGAGAAGGGACAGCTGGTTGCCGAGGTCACCTCGGAGCCCGCCGGGCTTGCCGTCTCGTTTCGCGGCAAATCCGCCGGCAAGACCCCGTTTCGCCGGCCGATCGCGAGCCTTGCGGACGTGTCCCAGTTCCAGGCGGTGCGGGTGGAGCCGAAAACCACCGAGCGCCGCTTCCGGGTGCTCGGTCCGGATCGGGTGGAGGTTTTGATCCGCACCGGCTCGGAACCCTCCGCCTTGGCCAAAGCGCTTGGCCTGTCGCGGGTGATCGTTTTCGACTACAGCGACGCGACGACGTTTGAAGTCGATCGCTACGAAATCAAACCGACGTTCGAGGCGCTACTCACCCGCCAGGCCGAATTGCTCACGAGCGCGTTTTCCGGCATCGAGGTCTACGTTTGCGGCCATACCGACTCGACCGGTGAAGACAACCACAATCGGATCTTGTCGTTGCGCCGGGCCGAGGCGGTCAGTCATTTCCTCGCCGCGCACGGCGTCGATCCGGCGCGCCTGCGAACCCAGGGCTTTGCCGCGGACTATCCCGTGGCCTCGAACACCACCCCGGAGAATCGGGCGCTCAACCGGCGGACCGAGATCGTCCTACCGGATTAGGTTCGCTCGGTAGGGTCCAGTGGCCACCTTGTGTAGGGGCGGCGCCCCGTCGCCGCCCTCGACAGCTCGACTTAACCCGGGCGGCCACGGGGGGCCGCCCCTACCTTAAGTCCCAACGGCTGCGACGGAAGCCGGGGGTGAAATCAGTGCAGCACGCCCGCATCCCAGACGGTTTCGCCGCCGACCAGGGTGAGGACGCTCGTGGTGCCCGGGACCGCGGGCGGCGGGATCGTGAAGATGTCCTGCGACAGGACCGTGAGATCGGCAAGGTAGCCGGGGCGGATCGAACCCTTTTGCCACTCTTGGAACTCGGCCGCGGCCGAGCCGCGGGTGTAGGCGGTGACGGCCTCTTCCATCGTCAGGGCCTCGGCCGGGTGGAACGGGTGGATCACGGCGAGGAACAAATCGAGGAAGGGATTCGCCTGGCCGGCGTCCGATCCGAACGCGAGCTTTACCCCGGAAGCGAGCAGCGTATGCAGCGGTTGGATCACCGCCGCGCGGGCCGGGCCGACCGCAGGCGAGAAGTCGAGCGCCAGGTGGGTCGGGTTCTGGACCACGATCGCGCCCAGATGCTCGACCCGTGCGATCTGTTCGGGGTGGAGGAAATCGCCGTGCTCGATGCGCGGGCGCAGCAGCTGCCAGACGAACGGCGGCGCCGCGCCTTCGAGCGCGCCGAGGAGGTTGTCGATCGCCCGGTCGCCCACCGTGTGGCAGAGCAGCTGGTCGCGAACGGGAAGGCCGAACAAGCTACGGTGGACGGCTTGGTTGAGCTGGCTTGGGGTCAGGTTGAAATGGCCGATGCCGGGAAAATCGACGTAAGGTTCGCGGAGATACGCGCTCCGTTCGATCGGCGTGCCGTCGAGCAGCCATTTGATGCCCGACCAGGTCAGGCGGTCGGTCGGATCGAAGGGGGGAGCCTCGCAGGCCTCGTTCTGAGACAGGGGCACGCACATCGAGCGCACCCGGATCGCCAGATCGGCGCCGGAGAGGATCCTCGTGCTGCGCTCCCGGGTGAGGCCGATCGTCATCTCCTGGACCGAGGTGACGCCGACCTGCGCCGCCGCCGCGGTGATCGCCTCGAATTGGGCGCGCAACACCGAGTCCGGCACGACGGCGCGGATGGTGCGGATCACCCGAAACAGCGCGTATTCGTTGACGATTCCGTTCACCGTTCCGTTGGGGAAGCGACCGTAGGAACCGCCGAACGGATCGGCGGCATTCGGCGCGATCCCCGCGGCGGCCATCGCCGCGCCGTTGATCACCCCGCTGTGTGACGACCAGGTGATCAGCAGGACGGGATTGTTGGGGGCGATGGGATCGATCGCCGCCCGAGTCGCCGCCGGATCGAGGATCAGCTGTTCGCCCACCAGCCCGAGAATCCACTCGCCGGGCTGTGCCACCGCCACCGCCTGGGCCACCTGGTCGAGCGCCACGGCGAGGCTCGGCCCGGGGCCGGGGATGTCGATCGGCGGCAGCGTCAGACGCGGAAATCCAACCCCCATATGAAAATGGGCGTCGTTCATGCCCGGCATAAGTACCCGGCCGCCGAGGTCGATCGACCGCGTGTGCGGTCCGGCGAGAGCACGCACCGGACCGTCATTTCCCACCGCGACGATCCGCTGGCCGCGGATCGCCACGGCCTGTGCCCAGGGGTGATCGGCGTCGGCGGTGAAAACCTTGCCGTGGTAGAGGATGGTGTCGGCGGGCGGAAGGGCGAGTGCGGGTAGGGAGAGGAGCAGCAGGAAGAAGGCGAACAGCGAGGGAAACGTCCGGCGCATGGGTTGGGGCTCCTTTATCGATCGATCGTTGGACCTCTCTTTAGAGGAGTGCCCGGTCGAGCCGTTTTGGGGCGTTTGTCCAAGGTCCGCCCCTTGACGGATCAGCCGCGTCGGCAGAGAATCCCAAAAAATTCATGAACTGCCTGAAATGCGGTGCCGAGCTTTCCGCGGACGCTTCAGAGTGTCCGCGTTGCGGCGTGTTGGTCGCCAAGGCGCGCACGCGGTCGTCGTTGGACGATTCCGTGGCCACGAAATCTCCTCTCGCGGTTCTCCCCGCGAGCGCGCCGACCCCGCCGAAGCCTCCTTACGGGGTCGTCACCGAGACCATGATCGACTCGCTCGACAACACTCGTTCGTGGGTGCGAGTCATCGTGTTCTCCTCGGCGCTCGCCTTCCTGTTTCTGGCGACCGCGGGGACGTTCGCCTACTTTACGATCGACGCGCTGGGCGCGAAGCTGGACAACCGCACTTTGATCTCGTTTGCGGCGGCGCTCGCGATCAGCGCGTTCTCCTTCCTGCTGCTCAAGGACTATGCGAACGCGATCGAGCGGATCCGCGGCGACCAGCCGACCCGCGCGCTCGAAGACGCGATCGCCGCGCAAGAGAAGATCTGGCGGGTGCAGGGGGCGCTCACCCTGCTCGGCTGGCTCTTGGCGTTGTTCCTGTTCGCTCTTTCGCGGCTCGGCTGAGAGCTTCCTTCACCAGTTCGCGGCGAGCCACTGGTCGTACTCGAACTCGCTCACCGGGTAGCGTCCGTACTGTTGATGGAAGAGCTGCATCAGCATCTTTTTCTGCGGTGCGGTGAGCGTACCGCCGGGATGTCCGGTGTTCGGGCTTCCGGTGCCGGGCTGGCCGCCTAGATGTCCGGTGTTCGAGTGCCCCGTGCTTTGAGGCGTGGAGGGGAGGCCCAGAAAGGCGTTTGCGTCGCCTTGGGCCATCCCGCTCCAAGTACTGCCCATCTCCGCGATCCAATCCTTGATCAGTCCCATCGGCACACTCCTTGATCGTTGAGGGGCCAGATCGTAGGAAGTCGCGGCGTTGCCGTCAATCGGGTGGCTCTAGATCAGTCGGAGGCCGATCGTGGTCTCTTCGTCGCTTGCCTTCGCGACGAGCCGGACGTGATCGATCCTACGGCCATCCCTGAAATCGAGCAGGTTGTAGATCCCCAGCTTTTGCGCCCGGTCGTTGAAATCGACGACCTGCGCCTCACCGTTTTCGAACACCACCTCGGCGAAGCTGACCTGGGCCGGGCCGCCCGTGATGTCGAGCAGCAGGCGCGAGCCCCGTGCATTGACGTTCAACGAAAATTCGGTCCAGTCGTCGTCGCGGGTGAGAGTTTCATCCTCCTGCCAGGCACGCGGCCCGTCGGGGAGGGTAGTGACCGCGGCGCCGAAGACGACGGGCGGCAGGAAGACCCGCGGCGTGACGCGGATCGCGATGTGGGGAGGACGAATGTAAACCTGCGGCAGCGCTCTACGGATCGGAAAGCCCCGATGAATCACTACGCGGGTGCGATGTCCATGATGCTTCACAACTCGAACACGCGCAGCCTCCGCGGACGGCGCGATGGGACCCAAGGTCAAAGCCAGGAGACTGGCAACGGCGAGTAGACGTTTCATGTTCTCTCCTTCGATCGGGGCTTGATAAGGCCTAAGGCCAAGCCCTAGTTCACGATTGGAACCCGCCGGAGCGGCGATCCCTGCGGCGATGAGCCAAGTTGCGAGATCGATGCCGGCTCCGGCAAGGGGGAGAACACCTCGTCGTGGCGACGAGTACTTTTCACAGAGATTGTCGTCCCGGCAAAAACTGCCGTCACCCGACGGGACGCAACGCCAAGCGGGCGAACTTCTCGGGGTTTTTCCTGAGCTCGCGGGCGAGGCGGTCCGCGAGGTCTCTTTGTGCCCGGATTTTATCTTCGTCGTTGAGCTTGCTCGCGTCGAGCCAGCCTCCCGCCGTGCGGCCGTGGCCTCCCCCTTTGCCGCGGCGGCCGATCAGGCGGCGCATCAATGTTCCGGCGTCGGCGCGCGGGTTGGTGGTGCGGATCGACATGTAGATCCGCTCCTCGAACAGCCCCGTAGCGAGCGACCAGGTTTTGCCTTCCATGCGGAGCAGCAGGTCGGCGAGCTCGGGGACGATGTCGGGCTGCTCGACGCGTCCGAGGTGAGAGACGATCAGCGAATCGACGCATTCGAGCTTTTCGAGCGCTTCGTGCAGGTTGCCGAAATAGGAGAGCGGCAGGCGGGGGGTCTGGATTTTCGCCAGCAGCCGATGGTCGGCGAGCGGGAAGAAATGATCGTAGATCGCTTTGTCGTGGCCGACGAACTCGCGGGCGAAGTCTTGAGTCTCCGAACGGATCGCATAGACCAGCCCCGTCGTGAGCGCATGCGGGATGCGGAGCCCCGCGGCGATCAGGTACTCGGCGAGTATCGTCGCGGTCGCCCCGTAGCTCGGCCGGATGTCGTGGAACGGCACGCCGGTGGTCGCCTTGCGGATCGGGTGGTGGTCAATGACGATCGAAGGCAACACGCCTGAGGGCAGCTGGTTGTTGCCGGTTCGAGGCTGCGTGTCCACCAGGGCGAAATGCGCGTACTTCTTGAGGTTGAGATTCCGGATGTGGCTGAACCGGAGTTTGAGCGCGCGCACCATCTCGCGGTTTTCGGCGCGCCCGACCAGGCCGCCGTAGGCCGCGGTGACCGGCTGCTTGAACGCGATGCGGAGCAGGCGGGAGAGCAGCAGCGCCGAGGCGAGCGCGTCGGGGTCCGGGTTGTCGTGGGTGAGCACCAGCCAACGCCCGCCGACACCTAGAGCGCGCACCTTCTCGCCGAGGGCCAGAAAGCCCTGACGAGTCTCCTCGCTGATTTCGAAGCCCATGGGGAGGGCGATCTTACTCTACGGTGTCCGGATTTCGGCTCTCGCGAGGAGGGGAAAACTCCCCCTCGCGAGGCCAAGCTTCCGGAGTTCTTTCCCTACAGCTTCGTCGCGACCGTGTGCTTGTCCTTGTTCTCCAGGCCGCGGCGCTGGGCGAGCAGGGTCGCCGCCTTCGGGAACTGGGCGAGCGCCTGGGCGATCTGCTTGTCGGCCTGGGCGAGCGCGCGGGAGCGGGCCTCCTGGCCGAAATCGATGTTTAGAACCTCGGCGCGGATTTGCAGGCGGGCGAAGTCGGTCGAATCTTGGGTTTTGATCCCGTCGGCCACTTCTTTGGCGGTCGCGATCTTCTCCTCGATCAGCCATTGGCGGAACGGCTCGACCACGTCCTCGGTCGGCTGCCAATCGATCGAGGTCGCCTTGTGGCGCAGGTGGTAGTCGAGCGCGAAGTTCACATAGGCGTTCCGGGCCAGCAGGAACTGCTCGAACGATCCGAGCTTGTCCGGCTCGGCGATCACGTCCGGCGTGATGCCGCCCTCCCCGTAGACCTCGCGGCCGAGATCGGTGTGGAAGATCTCGCGCGGCTTGGCGCCGGGTACCGGGGGCGACCCGGGCGCCGCCGGCTCGACGTGGGCGTAGTAGTCGTAGTACGAGCTGTAATCGCGCTGGATCAGCCGGCCGGACGGCGTGTAGTACTTCGCCGTGGTGAGCGCAAGCCCGGCGCCGTAGGAGAGGCCGTAGACCGTCTGCACCAGCCCTTTGCCCCAGCTCTGGGTGCCCACGACCAAGCCGACGTCGTGATCCTGGATCGCGCCGGAGAGGATTTCGGAGGCCGAGGCCGTCCCTTCGTTGACCAGCACGACCACCGGCTTGCCGAGCGGGGTATGCCGGCCGCTCGCCTCGTAGGTCTGGAACGAATCGCGGGTCCGGCCGCGGGTCTCGACGATCGAAGCCCCTTCGGGCACGAACTGCTCGGCGGCGTCGATCGCCTGATCGAGCAGGCCGCCGCCGTTGTTGCGCAGGTCGATCAACAGCTGCTTCATCCCCTGGCCCTGGAGCTTCTGGATCGCGTCGGCCATCTCTTTGCCGGTCGAGCGCGAGAACTCGCTGAGCTGGATGTAGCCGGTCTCGGGGGTCAGCATGTACGCCTGCCGCACGGTGGTCTGCGGAATCTCGGCGCGGGTGATCGACATCTCCAGCGGGTCGGGCAGGCCGCGGCGGACCAGGGTGATCTTCACCTGGGTTCCTTTGGGGCCTTTGAGCTTCGAGACCGCGTCGTCGATCGACATCTTCGAGGTCGGTTCCCCTTCGATGGT
>DATMZU010000278.1:0-2075 GCA_035607435.1 Thermoanaerobaculia bacterium
TTCCAGGTCGCAGGCGGGGAATGAGATCGGGTTCAAGGCCCGGTCCTCATGAACGTCGATCGCCAGGCCCAAGCTTTCGGCCCGCAGCCGGATCTGGCGGTACAGGTGGTAACGCAGCGGCGCGAGCAGCGTGAAGTTCGAGGTGAGCTGGAGCAGGTGATCGCTGTCCTCGCCGGAGTAGACCCGGGTGAGGATCTCGCGCCGCTCCGCCGCCCACTGGCGGGAGACCTCGCCGCGCTCGACCCGCCGTTCCAGGATCAGCATCTGGCGGGCGCGGTTGATGATCTCGGGATGGTGGTTGACCCCGAAGATCCGCGGCATCACCCCCGCATCGTCGCGATCGAACTCGTACATTGTGAGCGCCTCGCCTCTCGGCCCGTCGACGCTCTCCGTCTCGTAACCGATGACCGTGCCGCCCGCGAGGAAGTTCTGGGGCTCCGGAATCAGATCGAACAGCCGGTTGTCGAGAATCCGCAGGCGCGGGCCGCCGAGCTCGGCGTAGAAGCGGCGAAACCAGGGGTGCTCGATCGCCTCGGGCGTCAGGATGTTTTCGAGCACGCCCGTGCTCTTCCCGCCTTTTTCGGGCGATCGGAGCACCGGCCGGGCGATGCCCGACCAGTCGCAAAGGACACCGAAGGTGTGGCAGACGGCGATCAACGCGGCCGTGCGATCGGCGAGGATGCGGTCGAACAGCTCGAAAGCCGGGGCGCGCCACGAGGGATCTTCGCGCAACCCCTGGCTGTGCTCGGCGAGCCCGTCGTTTTGGCGCGGGTCGATGTGGCCCGGGCCGCCGGTGCCGAGGTAGAGCGAAAACCGCCCGCCGGGCGGGTCGGGAAGCGCTCCGCTGCCGCGCACGTCGAACGAGATCGCCCGCACTTGCAGGCCGAGGCGCAGCAGCTCGGGCGCCAGATCGCAGCAGACGTCGACCATCGAGGCGACCAGCGAATCGTGACCGAGGTTCGGCCAGCCGTGGTTCATGTCGAGAACGGCGACGTCGATCGTCTTGGGGTCGGCCGGGGGTACGCTCATCGCGCCTTCCACCCGGGCGAACCGATAGCCCGACTCCGCGCCGCGGGCCGGGCAGTCGGTGATACAGAATTCTTTGCCGTAGCGTCGTTTGAGCTGGCAGTTGACAGGCATTCCGGCGTCCGGGTCGCGATCGTGAGAAGTTGCCGGACTCTATCGTCCGGCGCCGCGTGCCGTCCACTCCGCGCCCAGGAGAGGTGCGACCCGATGTGATATTCTCCCATGACTATCGGTCTTTTTTCATTCGTGTCAGAACTTGGAGATCCACATGCGCAAGCTGTCGTCCTATCTCGCTGCCGGTCTGTTTGCGTTCGCGCTGGCGTCCGCTCCGGCCCGCGCTACGGCTTCGTGGCCGACCCTCGATCAGCAGATGGCGAATTCGCCGGTCGCGATTCAGTCTGGCAGCGCGCTTGCGCGACTGATCCAAGAGAACCAAGACTTCTCGATGCTCCGCGCCGAGGAGGCGAAGGATCTGCGCGGCCTTCCCCCGTGGCTGCGCGTCTGGTGGCGCAAAGAGCATCCGGAGGTCGCCTATACGCGGGAAGATCCGACCGGCGGCTATCCGCTGGTTTTGAAGGAAATCTGGGAGTGGATGCTCCACCACCAGGATCTCCAGCCGGGCGAGGCCGAAGCCGACCAAGCTCCCGGCTTGTCCGAAGAGGAACTGGAAGGCAACGCCGCGGTGGTGAGCGGTGAGCTGCGCATTTCCGGTGCGCAGACCACGCCGCGCAGCGAATCCGACATCCGGGTCAACTACTTCGACCCGACCAAGATCCTCGGCGCTTCGAACAGCATTGTCGGCGGCGGGCACCAGGCGGTGTTCTTCTCGACCAACAGCGGCGTCACCTGGGGCCAGACGACGCTGCCGTTCACCGGCACCGACGCCTCGCACTCCGATCCGACCGTCGAATGGACCTCGGACGGCCGGGGCTGGTCCTCGACGCTCGGCATCGTCGGCGGCGCCTTGCGCCTGCGCAACTACGTCTCGACCGACAACGGTGCCACCTGGACCTTCGAGGCGACCCCCTCTGCGGCGCAGACCAACGTCG
>DATMZU010000746.1:0-2633 GCA_035607435.1 Thermoanaerobaculia bacterium
CCCTTCGGAGGCTTCAAGCAAAGCGGCTTCGGCCGCGAGCTGGGCAAGGAAGCGATCGGGTACTACACGGAGAGCAAGACGATTTTTGTCGGGAAGTAGAGGACGGCCCGCCGGCGCGATCTGGAGGGGCGGCCAACCAGCCGCCCCTCGTTCAGGCAGTTCCCGGAATTACTTCGCCAGCGCCGCTAGTTTTCGGGGCTCATGCTCGGTGTTATTGGCTTCCCGGGACATTATCTGCCGAATCATTTTCAAGAGTTGACCGGAGTCTGGCGATCTCGCGAGCTATTGCTTCGAGTTTGTCGGGTAGCTTCTGAAGTTCATAGAGCGTTTTTGGCTCTTCCTCGTCATGTAAAAGGCTCCTTTCATGAGCCTCAGTGCTGAAGCTGAAGCGGTGGTTCCGGGATACGCCGGACGAGTTCTTGTATCGAACTGACCCTCGGAAGGTTCGGCCCTTGTACTTCTGGAAGAAACGATGCGCCACGCCAAGAACAATTGCCGTGCTCTCTCCTGGCAAGAGAACAGGAAGTATGTCGGGGCCTTCGGAGCTAGCCGACACACGAACAGTATTGCCATCGACATCGAGCAGCGGCTCATCCCACGAAATCTCAATGTCGTGAGCGGGCGTTGCCCCTACGTTCGCGGCACGGAACTGGACCAGTTGGTAGCGCCTACGAGCGTCAATTCCAATAGCGAGCACAGGCTCTTGCGCATCCTCTTGAAGTTCCAAGACGCGTTGGCTCGACCAAGCTGCGATAACGGCGGTGATTACCGCTAACGCTGCTGCGACAGTCGCCCAGGTTTCAGGAGCCCGAGGGCCCGACGAAAAAAGAGGGCCTAGAGCCGCCGAGAATGCCAGGATGCCGGCAATAAGTAGTCCGGACTTGATTATTCGTCGCGAAATCATTAGTTCTTTCCCATAAGTAGCATGGTCAATGCCGGATCGAAATCACTCTAAGCGACCTCAAAGGCAACTTTCTGGGGCGCCAGTGCCTCTGGTGCGAGATCAAGCCGCCTTCAAGAGAAAACTGACGCGCACGGCATCGAACGGGAAGACGATCCGCCCTTGTGTGGTCTTCTCGAGGATGCCCACGTCGAGCAGGGCATGCACGTCGCTATGGACCGCCTTGACGTCACGACCCAGGCGACGGGACGCTTCGCGGAGCGTCATGGGTCCCGCGCCCGTCAGCATCGAGAGAAGATCCCAGCGCTTTTGCGTCAGCACCTTGAAGAGAAGCGCCGGGGTCTCGAAGCTGATGAATTCCCCCTGCGGCTCGCCCTCGAAGGCACGCGAGAAGCGGCGGTTGGTTTCCTCTCGAGACGAGACTTCCAAGGTCACGGTGCGCATTTCAAGATCTCCGGCGGTCGACTTCGGCCCAGGAGTCGTCGAACAGGATGACGCGTCTCCGTTTTTATTGTCAATCGGCACTCCACAGCCGGCGAGGGCGCCGGCGCTCCCAGGAAAGAGGGGGCTTTGGAGGCAAGGGGGGCCAGCGATCGGGAGTAAACTACCGCCATGATCGCGGTCCGAGAGACCCGAACGCCGGAAGCGGCGATTCTCCGAGCCTGTAGCGCGGCGCTCGAGGGGTTAGACCGCACCGGAATCATCGCGGTCCTGGTTTACGGTAGCGCGCTCGGTCGCCATCTCCGGCCTGACAGCGACCTCGACGTCGCGGTCCTCGACCGGCCCGAGAGTCCCGTATCCGACGCGATGCTCGCACGGATGATGGATGCCATCGAGCGCCGCACCGGGCGCGAGGTCGATCTGCGCCGGATCGCCGACCTCTCCCTCTCCCACCAGGCGCACGTCCTGGAGCAGGGGCAGCCGGTGTGGATCGGCGATCCGCAGGCGTTCGAAGCGACCCGTCGCGAAGTGCTTCGTCGCAACGCCGAGCAGCGCTCGACTCTGGACCTGGCCTGGCCCGAGCTCCTCGAGAGACTCCGGCGGGATCACGCGGCCTGATGAGCGACGAGAACCAAGCCGCCTTCAAGAGTTGCGACCGCGGTCGGAGCGGTTGCGACCGAGGCTGGAGAGGCTGCGAGTAAGGTTGGAGCGGTTGCGACCAAGGTTGGAGAGGCTGCGACCACGGTCGGAGCGGTTGCGACCACGGTCGGAGAGGCTGCGACCGAGGTTGGAGAGGCTGCGACCGAGGTTGGAACTGCTGCGACCAGGGTTGGAGCGACTGCGACCGAGCTTGGAGCGACGGCGACCGGGGTTGGAGCGACGGCGACCGTGGTTGGAGGGGCTGCGACTGTGGCTGGAACGGCTGCGACCGGGGTTGAAGTGACTGCGACCGCCGTTGGGGCGGCTGCGACCGAGGTTGGAGCGACTGCGATCGTGGTTGGAGCGACTGCGTAGCCGCCTGCGCCTTTCAGACGTGATCGCTTCCTTCGAACGTTTCGAGCAATTCGCCGAGTCCGCCATCGTCCCCTTGACCTGGCGGAGCTCTACCTCACCCCACAACCGCTTCGATCGTGCCCGGACCGTACTCGAAGACGTCCGCGAGGTTCTCGAAACCCTCGGCGTCCACTGGAAGCCTTCGCGGCTCTCGCCTCACGGAGAGGCGGTGTTGCCCTCTCGGGTTTGGGTGGAACCTTTCTCAGGCACGTCTTTGGCGCTGGCGCCGAGAAGGCCA
>DATMZU010000751.1:0-3957 GCA_035607435.1 Thermoanaerobaculia bacterium
TCGATAGCTATCTCGAAGAGGCCGCAACGAAAGAACAGCTCGGCCGCTTGCTCGGCGACGAGGCGCCGGATCTGCTCATCGCGGCAAGCCATGGCATGGCTTTCGATCTCGGCGATCCGCGGCAGAGAGAGCACCAAGGAGCGATCCTCTGCCAGGACTGGCCTGGATCTCCAGAGCTGGTGAGGCGCCCGCACTGGTTCGCCGCCGAGGACTTACTTGACGGCGCTCGCCTCGACGGGCGGGTCGTCGTGCTCTTCTGTTGTCACGGAATGGGCTCCCCGGCCATCGACGAGCTCACCGCGGTCATCGGCCAGAAACCTCCGCAGATCGCCGATGCTTCCTTTGTCGCCCGCCTACCGCAACGCCTGCTGGCGCGAGGTGCCCTCGCCGTCGTGGGTCACGTCGATCGGGCACTCACGATCGCCGGCACGTGGGACGGCATCGAGGCGCAACCGCAGGTTTTCCTCGATCTCGGAATCCAGTTGATGAGAGGCGATCCCGTCGGCTGGGCGACCGAACGGCTCGGTCAGTTCTTTGGCACGCATGCCGGACACATGAACGAAAAGTGGCAGACCCACGCTTTGAGCCAAGAGGTCGATCCGGACGAGTTCACGGTGCAGTGGAGCGCGACCAAGAACGCCCGCAACTTCGCACTGCTCGGTGACCCGGCGGTGCGTATTCGTCTGCCTGGCCAAGATTGACCGATCGCCGTTAGCCTAGTAGCTCACGGCAGGCCTTCGCGCTCGAGGTCGGCGAGCCAGGTACGAACCGTCTCGGGAAGCTCGATCCCTGGCGGCGGTCCGTCCTTCATTCCGAAGCTCCAGGCCAGGAAGAACTCCTGATAGGCGCGGTGGCCGAAGCGGACGCGCCGAGCCCGGCCGAGGCTGCGCTCTCCGCTCGGGCGGAGCAAGCTGAAAAGGCAGAGGCGCAGAGGTTCGGCGATCCGCTCGAACCGAGGTGACGATGCCAGGAGGACATCGACGTCGCAGTCGGCTTCGAGCTCGAGCTTGCCGTCTCGCGAGGTCGACATCGATCGTGCCGCGGCGATCATGGCTTCCCAGGCAAGTTGGATGACCTCGTCGTCGTTCTCGTCCCGGTCGGTCAGGCCTCCCCGGCCTTCGTCTCGAAAGCGCCGCGGCTCGCGGAGATCGCGGCGGATTTTTCGTTCCGCCCAATCGGCGAAGAGCCGTGCCCGGCCGACCCCCTCGCCGGGAAGCCCGACCTCGGCCACAGAGTCGACGATGAATCGAAGGAAGAGCGGCCGCTTTGGAATGTCGCCGTAAATCCGATCGAACTCTGCCGTTCCCACGATCGCGGCGAGGCGGGCGACTCGCTCGGCTCTCTCCGGATCGCTTTGGGACCGACCATACCGAGCGACGAGCTCGCCGATCTGCTCCGGCCCCCACGCGGTGAGCTCGATCAGCTGGAAGCGGTCGATCTGGCGTTCGCCATGGCTCGCGGTAGAGCCGATTTCCGCCTCGAACGTGCTGCGGCGATCGAGCCAGAATTCGGTTCGCATCGCGAGGACGAACGGGATCCGCACCTGGTGAAGCGCGTTGCACAGCTGTTGGAAACCACCGGACCTCGCGAGGATCGCGGATTCGTCGACGCCGTCGAGCACGAGCGCAATCGGCAGATCCTTCTCTTTCAAGAGCCGTTCGAGAGTCGGCCGCGCCAGAATCCGGTAGAGCTCGACATCCTCGGGCGACAGCTCTGCCGTCAGCTTTTCGAGATCGACGCAGTGCGCGAGCAGGTCTTTCGCGCCGGTGATCGTCTTGGCGAGCGAGGCCGCCTGGACGTAGAGAACGCGAACTCGGGCACTCGCGAGCGATCGCTCGAGAGCGGTCGTCTTGCCGTAACCGAAGTCGCCGAGGAGCAAGGTTCGATGGCTCGCTCCGCTCGCCGCGATGAGCTGGGCCGGATCGGCTACCAAAGTTTCTTCTCCCTGCTCGCCGCGCAAGCGGTGTTGATCGACGATCAGCGTCGCGCGCCGTAAGGGCACGTGCTCGATCGGCTCTTCTTCGCCCCCCGAGCCCTGATCTCGCGGCAGGGAGAGGGCCCCGGACATCGCGGCGGTGAGCATCTGGTCGAGCACGGCGTTGAAGGCCTGGCGGAGAATTCGTTGCGGATCCCAGAGATCGGCGGACGGGGCAGCACCCGCTTCCTGCAGCTCGCGAAGCGCCTCGAGGACAGGGCCGCGAAATCGAGGCAGCGCCGGCCGATTGAGCGCGAGGACATAGGCGTCCACGCGTCCGGCGGAGGGGCTATGCGCAAATCGGCGAACCTCGGCCGCCGCCCGCTCGGCCTGAGCGGGCCCCAAGTCGTGCTCGCCTTCGACGAAGGCCAGGAAACGGACCACCCTCTGGGCACCGTCCTCGCGTTCGAAGAGGATCTCACCCTCCGGTAACGGCCTTCGATGCCCAAGCCGGAGGGGTACTCCCGGAGGAGCCCAGGAAATAGCGAAAAACCTCTCCGCGATCCGTTGAAACTCGCCGGGATCGCTGGCGATTCGCCACGAGAGGTGGCCATGCTCCTTACAACCCGTCCAGGCCTTTTCCTGGGCGATCCGACTGCCACCCGGCGGCTTGGCGGAAGCAGGAGCGGCTGCGTTGATCGATTTCGCACTCCTGCTCGCCTTCGGGCGGACTCCCACCGTGGCGAGCGGATTACCCCAAACGGCAAAGGCGAGCCAGGCGGGATGTCCGTGGAACTTCTTGCGCACGTAAAGCCGTGCACCACGCACAGCTTCGGCCAGCGGCCGGCCTTCGAGGAAGCGGTTGTAGAAAGCGTTCGAAAAAGTACGCGCGATGCGGTCCGGAATCTCGAAATGGGGGCCGAGAAAAGCGGCGGCTCCCGCCGAAATGAACCGCGCAGGCCAGCCGCCGAGGTCGATCCCGGCGCGCTCCGTACGAGCCGCCGCACAGGCGTTGAAGAAGACCAGCGGGCGAGCGCGGCCCAATCCTTCGATCCCAGAGAGACCGTCAGGGGATAGAAAATCGCCGTTCGCGAGCTCAATCTGCCAGCGATCCGGAACTTTGTTCGACGTTCTCGGTCCGTGCCCGGCAAAGTGCCAAGCATCGACGCAACCGGCTTCTGCTTGGGCTTCGAGACCGGCCCGCCCGGAAGGGGCTTCGGCGACGTTCCGGACCGAATCGGCACGCCGAATCAGATCCTTGATTTCGTCCTCGGTGCTCGAGAGACCCTCGGCCGCGAGGCGCACGACGCCAATCTCCGCACAAGGGAGGATCGAGATTTGCGGCAACGCATCCGGCAGCCAACGGGATATGGCGAAGACCTCGGCGAGAAATTGGCCGGATTGAGGTACGCCGTCATCCAAGCGTCGAAGGCGCAAGAGCTCCCAAGGAATCCACGGATCGTCGGTGACGATCTGGAGAGTCCGGCACTTTCCCTGGAGGTGCCAAAGAAGGTCCGCCAGCCCCCCGGGCAGCAATCGACCGAGATGAGCTCCGAGGTCATCCAACTTCCGAACGGCCATCGGCAGATCAGGGGATGGACCTGGATCCAAAAGAGCAACATCTTGGAGGTCGCGATACAGGGCCTCTGTTTGGCGCCGCGCCTCGGCGTCGATCGCGATCGACCAGTGGGCCGGGCCGCAAAGAATCCGGCCGTCGGAGCTCTCTAGGTCGATTTCGATTCGAATGCCGGCGCCCGCGTTCTCGCGACGGGCGCTGATTCGCAGATCGGGTCCCAAAGCGCTCCTCCCCAAGGCGATCTCTTGCGGAGGATATACGTGCAGGGCTTCTACTCGTTCTCCCGCCAGTCCCTCACGTCGTACCCCAGCTCCGCGAACAGCCCCCGCACGGCAGGGATGGGCAGGCCGACGACGTTCGTGTAGTTGCCGTCGATCGCTTCGACGAAGAGGGCGCCCAGGCCCTGCACGGCGTAGGAGCCGGCCTTGTCGAGCGGCTCGCCGGTGGCCACGTACCAGCGGATGGT
>DATMZU010000758.1:0-22407 GCA_035607435.1 Thermoanaerobaculia bacterium
TACCGAACACGAGCAGCCAGCTCGATACCATTCGCGACTTGCTTCGCATCACTCAGATCCGCAACACGACCTCCCGCAGCGGCTTCATGCATCACGAGAGCTACTCGCGCAGCATTCCCAGCTTCTTTTGCATCATTCCCATCTGTTCACGCATCACTCGGATCTGGTTATCCATCACAGGGACGGGCCACTCAGGGACAGAAAGCCCGCTCGCAGCGATGCAGAACCGGATTGTAGCGATGCATATCTCGATCGTAGCGTTCGAGAACTGGATCGAAGCGTCTCAGAACCAGCTCGCTGTGATTGGGAGCTTGTTCTCTGTGATGCAAAATCGGCTGCCTGTGATGCCCAACCAACTCGCGGTGATGCGGAGCTGGATCGCCGTGATGCAGACCTGGATCGCAGTGATGCAGAGACAGGTCGCAGTGATGCGGAGACAGGTCGCGGTGATGCGGATTTCGCTCGTAATGATGCAGAGACCGACCGCGGCGTGCCAATCGTCGATCGTAGTGATGTTTGACCCGCTACGGACCCACGAAACCTCGTACGCGGCGGTACATAACAGAAGTTGTGCATCGCGAAGGTCACTACGAGCAATACAGACCTTCCCCGGAATGGCACAGGCAAAGGTGGCGACGAGGCATCTTGGCCGATGAATACCTCGGACCGCGATCCGAGAGGCCCGGATCGCGAACGGAGTGTCTTCAATCGAGTGTCGAGCGCTTCCGTCTCAGCCGCGTTCGCGCCGACGTTGCTCCTCGGCGGTGCCGAGCTGGTGATTGGCGTTCCCGGGGGAACACTGCCCGGCGCCGCCTCCCCTGAAACCTTCCGCCACCTCGCTCCGTAAGGTCATTTACACCCTATTCGGAGGTGAGACCCCGGTGCCTGCACAGCCTCTACCGTTTCAGCCGTTGAAGCCGGTCGATCTGATCCTCCTTCTGGCGCTCGCCGAGGGGGACCGGCATGGGTATGCGCTCTCGCAGGAGGTCGAGCGGCGGACGGAGGGCGCGGTTCGGCTGGAGGCGGGGAATCTGTACCGGACGCTTCGGCGGCTAGTTGCCGATGGGCTGGTGGGTGAGGCCGGTCGGCGGCGGCTGGACGAGGAGAGCGACGACGAGCGGCGGAACTACTTCCGGATCACGCCGCTCGGCCTTCGGGCGGTTCAGGCGGAGGTGAAGCGGCTTCGGTCCCTCCTTGCCTCTCCTTCGGTGCGGGCTCTCGGACAGCGGGCTGAACCCTCATGAGCGCCACGCCCGTTCGCTCCGGGTCGGAGAGAATTTATGCGCTCCTACTCCACCTTTATCCGGCCGCGTTCCGCCGTGAGGCGGGGCTCGATCTTCGCGAGTTCTTCCGCGATCAACTTCGCGCGGCCCGCGGGCCGCGATTCGGCGTCGTTCGTCTTTGGCTGCGCGCTCTCCCCGATCTCTTCGCTTCGGCGTTCCTCGAACATTGCTCCGCGATCCGGATGCCTTTTCGGGCACCGGTGCCACTTCCCCACTCTCGCCCTGGAGAACCGCCCATGAAGATCTTCCTTCTGGAGCTCAAGTACGCGCTCCGGCTGCTCAAGCAGGCTCCCATGTTCACCTTGGTCGCGGGGCTCGTGATCGCGCTCGGTATCGGCGCGGTGACGACGATCTTCAGCGCCGCCAACGGGTTGGCGTTTCGTCCGCTGCCGGGGGCTTCGGAGCCCGGCCGGCTGGTCGAGGTCCACCGGTCGGACAAAAATGGCCGCGGCTCGCATTCGGCTTCTTATCCCTACTATCGGGCGTTGCGCGACCGGTCGCAAACTCTTTCAGGCCTTGCGGCCTGGTCGATGCTCGCGCTCACCGTCCGGACGAACGACGCGGAGGGCACGCGGGCGCTCGGTAACCTGGTGAGCGGCAACTATTTCGAGGTGCTCGGCGTGCGGCCTTCGGCGGGCCGGTTCTTCCTTCCCGAGGAGGATCGCGTTCCGGGCGCGCGGCCGGTGGTGGTGCTCAGCCATGCGTATTGGAGCCGCGCGTTCGGCGGCGATCCCGGCGTGATGGGCCGGTCGATCTCGATCAACAGCCATCCCTTCACGATCGTCGGTGTCGCGCCGCGCGGTTTCCATGGCGTCTACGCCGCGCTTTCGACCGATGTCTGGGTGCCGATGATGATGCAGGCGGAGGTGCGCGGCACCGGGGATCTTCTTTCCTCGGCCGGCAGTTCCTGGCTGGAGCTGATCGGACGACGACGCAAAGGGGTGGACTTCGGCCAGGTCCGGGCGGAGCTGGCGGCCGCGACCGCCGCGTTCGCGGGAAAGGATGAGCCGGCCGATCTCGTCCGCTTCTCCGGTGTGACGGTTCATTCTCTCGGCGCGGTTCCGGCCGAGGCGAACGGGCCGTTTCTCGGTTTCCTCGCGCTGCTGCTCGCCGCTTCCGGGTTGGTTCTCGCGATTGCGAGCGTCAACGTCACCGGTATGCTGCTCGCCCGCGCCACGGCGCGCCGCCGCGAGATCCTCGTTCGCCTTTCGCTCGGGGCGTCGCGCGCGCGGATCGTGCGCCAGTTGCTGATCGAGAGCGCGACGCTGTTCGTGCTCGGATCGGCCGGTGGAATTCTGCTCGCCGAATGGGGCACGCGGGCGCTCGAACGCATCCCGATTCCGGTCGAGGTGCCGATCTCGCTGGAACTGACACCCGACCTGCGGGTGCTCTCGTTCGCGGTCGGTACGGCTTTGCTCTCCGGTCTTCTCTTCGGCCTGGTCCCGGCACTTCAGGGCACGCGGCTCGATCTTTCCTCTCCCCTTCGCGCCGAGACGCCGGGCGCGGGGAGGAAGCGGTCGCTGACGCGCAATGCGCTGGTGGTCGGCCAGATCTCGCTCTCGCTGCTCCTGCTGGTCGCCGCCGGGCTCTTCCTGAGAGCGCTCGACCGGGGACAGCGGGTCGATCCGGGCTTCGACGCCTCGCACGTAGCGACGTCGTCCTTCGATACCCGGACCTACGGCTATGGCGAGGAGCGGGCGCGGCAGTTCTACGCCGACCTGCGAACCCGCCTCGCCGCCCGGCCCGGGGTCGAGGCGGTCTCCTACGCGCGGGTGCTGCCGCTTTCCGGGAACCGGACCGGCGACGAGTTTCGCGTCGATGGCGCGGCGCCGGCCTCGCCCACGGAGGGCGACGGTGTGGAACCGATGCTGTTCGCGCAGGTCGATGCCGATTATTTTCAGGTCCTTCACCTGCCTCTGATCGCCGGGCGAGGCTTCGAAGCGGCCGACGGCCCGAAAACGGCCGGCGTGGTGGTCGTGAACGAGACGTTCGCCCGCCGCTTCTTTGCCAACGGCAACGCGCTGGGCCGCACGGTTCATCAGGGCGAGAAAGCTTTGACCATCGTCGGGGTCGCCCGCGACGCGAAGATCGCTTCTCTCTCCGAAAACGGCGAACCGTTCCTCTATTTACCCGTAGCCCAGAGCTTCAGCCCGGAGCAGAACCTGATGGTCCGCTCGGCGGCCGATCCTGCGCAGGTGGCGGCGATGATCCGGGACGAGGTGCGCGCGCTCGACCCCGGCCTGCCGCGGGCGGAGGTGACGCCCCTTTCGGTTATCACGAGCCTGGCGCTTCTGCCGCAACGGGTGGCCGCGATGGTCACCGGTCTCCTCGGCCTGGTCGGGCTGCTGCTCGCCGCCGTCGGGCTCTACGGCGTGATCGCCTATTCGGTGAGCCAGCGCGGGCGCGAGATCGGCGTTCGGATGGCGCTGGGTGCCACCACGCGGAACGTCGTCCAAATGGTCCTCCAGGAAGGCATCCGCTTCGTCGCGATCGGCCTGGCGATCGGGATCGCGCTCGCCTTGGCGGCCACCTGGCTGATGAAGCCCTTCCTCTTCGGCGTGAGCGCCACGGACGCCGCGACCTATCTCGCGGTCTCGGCCGTGCTGGCGGGCGTCGCGATGCTCGCGAGCTATCTTCCCGCGCGGCGGGCCGCGGCGGCCGATCCGATGGAGGTGCTGCGCACGGAGTAGGCAGTGCCCTTCTCAGCCCTCACCCCCGGCCCCTCTCCCAAAGGGAGAGGGGAGAACGGCAAGGACTGGGACGTCACCTTACTGCCGCTCGCGCTCGGCTGCTCCACCGCGTTCCCGTCGATTCGGCCGCAGGATCGGCGGGGCGTCCACGGCTCCCGGCGCGCCAAGCCCGGGGCTCGACGAGGCTCCGCTCGTGCCCGCCGGTTGGACCAGGCCGGCCCGCTCGAAGTCGGCGCGGCTGGCTCCCGCCGAAAGCCCCGAACGCATCACCGCCTGGATCACCTGGCGTTCGAGGGAATTGAAGTTGCTGGTGGCCGCGCTGTTCGGGGTGGCCATCAGCGCGTCGGGCATCTGGGCGCCGTCCAAGTGACAGAGACCCAAAATGCCATGGCCCAGCTCGTGGTTGTGGACGTTGCCGCCGAGCCCGTGGCGCGAGGCGGTGCGCGAGCTGGCGAGGATGCTCGGCGCTTGAAAGGTGAACTTGGCGCAGCCTCCGGCGCCGGGGTTGCAGAAAGCATCGATTTGCGGATTGCTGAGCGACGTTGCGGTCACTTCGAGGAATCCCGGGATCGGGTTTTCTTCGTTCGTGGTCTCGATCGCCAGCTCGTAGGCTCCGCCGATCAGGCCGCTCAGGCCGGCCAGGAAGCCTTCGACGTTGCTCCGCTCGGCGCCCGAAAGCGCGGTGCTCAAGCGAATGTGGAGCCTACTGCCGCGCGGATACCCGCGCCAGGACCCGCTGGTGTCGCAGGTCAGGCCCGAGGCCGGCCGGAGCGGCCCTTCGCCCAGAAACATCGCCAAGATCACGTTCGAGGAGGTGACGTTCGAGGTCGGCGGCGGCGGCGGGCTGGTCGGCGAGCCGCCGTTCTTGCCGCAGGCCCAACCCAGCAAGGCGGCGAGGAAAAGACCGGAGAGGAGGAAGGGGGGGCGGGTTTTCATCTCTTCTCCCCTGGGGCGCTCGGCCCGGCGAAAATCAGCCCGGCAGGAAGAAAAATACCATGCCGAGGATCAGGTACACCGCGAGCAGCTGAGCCCCTTCGAGCCAGTTCGACTCGCCGTCGCTCGCGATCTGGGTCGCGACCCATACCGCGACGGTTACCGCGAGCACCTCCGGCACGGTGAACACGAGATCCATCGGCCGCGGGCCGATCAGGTAGGAGAGCAGGACCAGGAGCGGCGCCACGAAGATCGCGATCTGCACGCTCGATCCGATCGCGATGCCGATCGACAGGTCCATGCGGTTGCGCCGCGCCGCGAGGATCGCCGTCGAGTGCTCGGCCGCGTTGCCGATGATCGCGACGACGACCACTCCGATGAACACCTCGGTCATGCCGAGCGAGCGCGCGGTCTCCTCGACCGCGCCGACCAGGATCTCGCTCATCCAAGCGACCAAGGCGGTCGCGACCGCGAGGATGCCGAGCGCCTTCTTGACGCTCCAGGTCGGCCCGCCCTCCCCGGGTTGGCCGTGCCCGCCATCCCCGGCGAACAAGCCCTTGTGGGTGACCAGCGCAAAGATCAACCCGCAGACGTAGGTCGCGAGCAGAACCCACGAGATGTCGAACGACAGGCGGCCCTCGACCAGAAGTGCCTGTTTGCCGGCGAGGTGATGGAACGCGGCCGGCGCGATCAGGCCGACGGCGGCCAGCAAAAGCATGGTCGATTGCGAGTTGGCCGCCGTGGCGTTGAACCTCTGCCGGGGATGCTTGAGCCCGCCGGCCAGGACCGCGGCGCCGAGCACGAGCAGGATGTTGCCGATGATCGAGCCGGTGAGCGACGCCTTGACCACCGGGTAGAGCCCTTTGCGCAGGGCCATGATCGCGATGATCATCTCGGCCGCGTTGCCGAACGTGGCGTTGAGCAGACCGCCCACCCCTTCGCCCGCGTGCTCGGCCAGATGCTCCGTCGCGCGTCCCATCCAGCCGGCGAGCGGGATCACCGCGGCGCAGGCGAAGAAGAAGATCAACACCTGGCGCTCCGGCGCGGAATGCTCCAACACCGCGGCGATCGGCACGCAGATCAGCAGCCAGGAGAGCGAAGGGCGAAGCAGAGTCTTCATGGCAAGAGCGCGTAGTGTACCGGCGGGAGGGGCTTGAAGGAAGCGCGAAATCCGCGCCGCCGCTCTGCTAGAGTCCACCGCCATCATGACGCCAGATCTCTCCGTGATCCTCGCCATCGGCGAGCGGCGCGATCGTGCGCCCGCCTGCCTGGCGTCCCTGCTCGCGCAGGAGGGCATCGAACGGATCGAGATCCTGCTCTACGATCTGGCTCCCGGGGAACCCGAGCCGCTCCCGGGGAGCGGCCACCCGAGCGTGGTGGTGCAACGACTGCCGCCCGAGACCCTGTTTTCGGTGGCCAAGGCGCGCGGCGTGGAAGCGGCGCGGGCGCCGATCGTGACGTTCGTCGAGGAACACTGCCGCGCGTTCCCGGGATGGGCCGCGGCGCTGATCGCGGCGCATGACGGACCGTACGCCGGGGTCGGACCGGAGGTCCACAACGGCAACGCGACCGTGCCGTTCAGCCGCTCGATCCACGTCGTCAACTACCAGATGTTTTATCCCGGCGCGGCGCGCGGCGAGCGCGGCATGCTCCCGGGCCACAACAGCTCGTGGAAACGGAACGTCCTGCTCGGCTACGGCGAGCGGCTGGAAGAGTACCTGCGAGCCGAGATCGTGCTGCACCTCCGGCTGGTCGCGGACGGCCATCGCCTGCTGCTCGAACCGGCGGCGAAGCTCGCGCATTGGAACGAGAGCGACTTGGCCAGCGCCTCGCGCGGGCGGTATCTGTGGAATCGGATCTACGCGCACGAACGGGCGAAGGCGTTCGGCTGGTCCCGCGCGCGCCGCGGGGGATACGTCCTCGCCGCCCCGCTCATCCCGATCTACTCGGTGATCCGCTTGATGTTGTGGCTGCGGCGCCACCGGCCCGACCTGATGGCCGTCGCGCTCTTCGGCCTGCCGCGGATCGCCGCGGTCGCGGTCGTGGCGGCGCTCGGTCATTCCGCCGGGCTGCTGCTCGGACCCGGCGACGCCGAGGCCCGCTTCACCTGGTTCGAGATGAACGAGCACCGCGATGCGGGGCCGGCATGACCTCGCGGCCGGCGGGGCACTCCCCCGCGCTCTCGGTCGTCATCCCCGCGTACGACTCGCATTCGACCCTCCAGGCCTGTCTCGAATCGTTGGAATTGCAGACGTTCGCGGACTTCGAGACGATCGTGGTGGACAGCGGACCGGACGCCACTTCGGAGCGGATCGTGAGCGAGCGTTTCCCGCGCGTCCGCTTTCTGCGCAGGACGAGCCGCCTGCTGCCCCAGGCCGCGCGGCGGGTCGGGGTCGGCCATGCGACCGCCCCGGTGATCGTGTTCACCGACCCCGACTGCTATGCCGACCGCGAATGGTTGGAGAGGCTGCTCGCGCGGCATCGCGAGACCGGCGAGGTGGTGGTCGGCGCGCTCGCCTGCCACGGCGGCCGGCTGTGGGATCGCGCGGTGCACCTCTGCAAGTTCAGTAAATGGCTGCCGCGCGGGGCGGCGCGGCCGGTGGACATGGCGCCGACCGCCAATCTATTGATCGAACGCGACCAGCTCCGCGCGGCGGGCGATCTGGAGGTGAGCGATTCACTGATGGGCGACGTCGAGCTTTCCCGCAACCTGCTCGCCAACGGGCGGACGCTCTGGTTCGAACCGGCGGCGATCGTCGCCCACCATCATGAGCAGACCCTTACGAGCTTCGTCCGCGAGCGGTTCGTGCGCGGGCGGCGCTACGGCGAGCTTCGCGCCGGCTGGCTGGATCACCGCCCTCTGCCGCTGCTCCGCTACCTGCTCGCGACCCTCCTGCCGTTGCGCATGGCGCGGGTCTCGGCGCTCGTCGCCCGAGACGCCTACCGATCGGCGCAGCTCGGCGCTTTCGTCATCGGGCTGCCGATCGTCCTCGGCGGGCATGTCCTGTCGCTCGCCGGGGAGGCGGTCGCCTATTTCGGAGCGCTCTTCCCTACGACTCCCCCGTGAAGTTCACACGCCCTTGGCCAGTCGAATCCCGGTGAGCTGAAACCGGGTGTCCGCCGGCCAGAAGTTGCGGTAGCTCGTCCGGATGTGCGAGCGCGGCGTGGCGCACGAGCCGCCGCGCAGGACGCGCTGGTTGTCCATGAACTTCCCATTGTACTCCATCAAGTTGCCCTCGAACGGGGCGTATCCCGGGTAGGGCTCATAGTGGCTGGTGGTCCACTCCCAGAGATCGCCGGACATCTGGGAAAGCCCCTCGCCCGCGGGCGCGGGGAGCGGATGAAACGCGCGGTTCTCCAGGTGATTGCCGGCGGCGGGATAGAACCCGCCGAGGCGCGCGCCGTGCTCCCACTCGCGTTCGGTGGGCAACCGCGCGCCGCGCCAGGCGGCATCGGTCTCCCCTTTCCAGCGCGCGTAGGCGTCGGCCTCGTAGAAGCTCACGTGGGCGACCGGCTCTTCCGATTCGACTCGGCGTTCGCCGGAGAGCGTCCAGGCCGCCCATTCGTCCCCCGTATCCCAACAGGTCCGCCAATAGAGCGGCGCGTGCCAACCGTGCTCCTTGACCTGGCCCCAGCCGTTCGCGAGCCAGAGCAGCGGCTTTTGGTAGCCGCCGTCTTCGATGAACTCCATGTACTCCCCTGCCGTCACCAGGCGGCTCGCCAACGCGAACGGTTCGAGCCAGCTCTTGTGCACCGGCAGCTCGTTGTCCCAGCACCACCCTCCCTCGACGTTGCCGATCCCCACCAAACCGCCGTCGAAGGCGATCCAGGAGGCCTCGGTCCGTCCTCCGGCGGCTTCGGGAACGAGTGGCGCGTAGGTCGCCCGCAGCTCGTAGGGGTCGGTCGCCAGGATGTGCTTGATCTCCGTGACCAACAGTTCCTGGTGCTGCTGTTCGTGCTCCAGGCCGGTCCTCACCAGGAACTCGAAGCGCTCCCAGTCGCCGTCCGGCACTTCGGCGATCAAGCTCTCCATTCGGCCGTCGACCGAGGCCCGGTAGGCGAGCACCTCGTCGTTGCCCGGCCGGGTGAGCGAGCCGCGGCGGTGGCGCTCGATCCGCGGCCCCACCGATTCGTAATACGAGTTGAGGACGTATTCGAGCCGCCCGTCGTCCGCCGCCTCGCGCCCCCAGGGAGCGAGGACGTTGCGCGCGAAGAACCAGCTGGTATGGCCGAGGTTCCACCAGGGCGGGCTGACGTCGGGCATCGACTGAATGCGCCAGACCTCCGGCGCGAGCGGACGCACCAGCTCCCGGGACAATCCCCGGACCTCGCGATACGCGGCGAGCAGCTCATCTCGGTTCATCGGGTTTTTCTTCCTCCGACTCTTCGCCGTCATCCGGAAAGAAATGCAGTTGCGTCTGCAGCGCGCGCGGCATTCGATCGATCGGCGCCAGCTCCTCGATCTCTTCGCCCGAGGTGGCCCCGTACTCTTTCAATTTCCGCGCCGCCGGCATGACTCGGGTTTCGAGCGAGCCCACGGCTTTGTTGTAGGCGTCAATCGCCCTTTCGAGGCCGCCGGAAAGCGCTCCGAAGTGACCAGCGAGCGTCCGCAGGCGATCGTGGAGTACCCGGCCGAGCTTGCTGATTTCGAGCGCGTTCTTGGTCATCTGCTCCTGGCGCCAGCCGTAGGCCACGGCGCGCAGGAGCGCGATCAGCGTGGTGGGGGTCGCGAGAATCACCCGCTGCTCGACGCCCGCTTCGATCAGGCTCGGGTCCTGTTCGAGGGCCGCGGAGAAAAACGTTTCGCCGGGGAGGAACAGAACCACGAACTCCGGCGCCGGCTCGAACTGGCTCCAATACGACTTGGCCGAGAGCTTGCCCAGATGGGCGCGTACCTGCGCCGCGTGGCTCGCCAGGTGGACCCGTCGGACGTCTTCGTCCACCGTCTCGATCGCCAGCAGGTACGATTCGAGCGGCGCCTTGGCATCGACCACGATGTTTTTCTCGTTCGGCAGCCGGACGATCAAATCGGGGCGCACGCGGCCTTCTTCCACCGAGCCGCCGACCGGCTGCTGCTCGAAATCGCAGTACTCGACCATGCCGGCCATCTCGACCACGCGGCGCAGCTGGATCTCCCCCCAACGCCCCCGCGCGGCCGGCTGGCGCAGCGCCTGGACCAGGCGCGAGGTTTCGACGTGCAGGCTCTGCTGGGTGAGCGCGAGGGTGCGAAGCTGCTCCGACAGGCCGCCATAGGCCTGGACGCGAGACTGCTCCAGCTCGCGGATCTTGTCGTCCACCTTGCCGAGCGAATCGGCGAGCGGCCGGACCAACTCGCCGATCGCCTTCTCGCGCGCTTCGAGGTCGCCACGAGCCCGCTCCTGAAAGACCTCCAGGTTCTGCTTCGCGAGGTGAAGGAACGCCTCGTTGTTCTTCGCCAGCGCCTCGGCCGAAGCGGCGGAGAACGCCTGGCCGAGCTGCTCGCGGGCGCCTTCGAGCAGGCGCAGCTTCTCGCCCGCGGACTCGCGTTCCATGTCGAGCGCGGTTTCGACCTCGGCCAGGCGGGTGCGCAGCTCCGAACCGATGCGGCGCAGCTCGACCGTCTCGCGCTCGGCGCGAATCTCCAGGGCCTGTCGAGCGGAACGCAGCTCCTGCGCCTCGCGCTCGCGCGCCGCCAGCCGCTCGGTGAGGGTCGAGCGCTCGGCCCGGGCGAGCAGACGGGCGATCACCCACACGACCAGCGCGCCGACGAGGGCGCCGATCCCTGCCGACAGTAGCGACGAACCCTCCATCTAGATGCCGAAGCGCTCCATTTTGATCGCCAGGCCGTTCCTCGACAGGCCGAGCATGCGCGCCGCGAGCGACTTGTTGCCGTGCGCGCGCCGCAGCGCCTCGCGGATCGCCGCCTGCTCGGTGATGCCCACCAGGCGGTCGAGATCGAGGTCGGTCGTGCCATCGACCCGCGCGGTTTGCAGACGCCCCTTGCGCACCTTCTCGGGCAGCGAGCTCAGCTCGACCGGCCGGCCCGCCGGGCAGAGATAGACCATCTGACGCGCGATTCCTTCCAACTCGTCGAGGTTACCCGGATAGTCGTAGGCGAGCAGCGCGGTCATCGCCTTGACCGTGATGCCGGCCAGGCGGGTGCCGGTGTCGTGGCAGAACCGGTTGACGAAACTTTGGATCAGCAGCGGCAGGTCTTCCTTCCGATCGCGCAGGGGAGGCACGTCCACCGTGGTTCGGGAGAGGCGGTAGGCGAGATCGACGCGGAACTCGTCGCGCGCCACCGCCTCTTCGAGCGGCGCCTTGCTCCCGGCGATCAGCCGCACGTCCACCGCGGCGGCCTCTTCGAGACCGTCCGCCGACTCGACCTCGCCGGTCCGCAGGAAGCGCACCAGCCGGGCCTGCACGTCGAGCGGCAGGTGATCGACGTCGTCCAGGAACAGCGTGCCGCCGTTGGCGAGCAGCAGCTTGCCCTCGCGCCGGATCGTCCCGTCGCGGCCGGCCAGCTCGGAGCCGAACAGGTCGGCCTCGATCGCCGCGGGGCGCGCGCCGGCCGCGATCGCGACCACGAACGGACCCTGGCGCCGCGGCCCCGACCGATGGAGCGAATGGGCGAGCAGCTGCTTGCCCAGGCCCGCCTCGCCGCGCAGCAGGACGGGTATCGACGGATCGACCGCGGCGCGCAGCTCGTCGAGCATCCGTTTCATCGTCGGCGACTCGCCGATCACCAACCCCGCGTCGAGCACCAAGTCCTGCTGACCGAGCGAACCGGGCAGGATCGGCTCGAACGCGCCGACGTGGTGGATCAGCCCGAGGGCGATCAGGTGGCCGACCGCGCGCAGCGCTTCGGAGATCGAAGGGGACCCGGCCGGCGAAAAACGCGGCAGCGCCGCGATCAGCCGATACGACCGCTCGACCGCCTGGAACGCATGGTGGCCGATCCACGCCTCTTTGCCGTCGAGCGCGCCCAAGAAACCGCCACCGCGCCCCCCGTGCGCCACGACCTGGTCGAGCAGAGCCTCGCCGCTCGACAGCCACGCCTGATCGGTCGCGACCGCGAGCCGGATCGCCGAGCGCTCCCCTTCGCCCACCAGCAGGAACAGCACGCCGCCGCCGAAATCGCGCAGCAGTTCGCGCACCAGCGACTCCGAGGTCACCCGGCTCTCGGTGTCGGCGAGCGTCCAGTCGCTCAGGCGGGAGAGGTGGCCGAGCATCCCCTCGGCGGTGATCCGCGGCACCAGCTCTTCGATCGGCGCGGCCGACGGCGGGCGGGGATTTTCGGCCGCGACGTCTTCGACCAGCAGCGTGACCGTGCCCACCCGGATCTCGTCCAGCACTTCGAGCTCCGTTTCCTTCACCCGCTTGCCCGACACCAGGGTGCCGCGCCGGCTGCCGAGGTCTTCGATTTTGAGCACGCCGGCCTCGTAACGGAGCCGGGCATGCTGCTGCGCCACCCCGACGTAGTCCAGGGCGATGTCACAATTCGGGTGGCTCCCAATCAGGAGCTCGGAGCGGTGCAACGGATAGCGATGCACGCCGTCGGGAGCGTAGGCGACCAATCGCAGCATGGGAGGAGAGAGCATACGGTATCCTCCGCCTCCATGTCCGACTCGATTTCACCGCCCCGCCCCGCCAACGATCTCTTTCTACGCGCCGCCCGCGGCGAAACGGTGGAGCGCCCGCCGGTCTGGATGATGCGCCAGGCCGGCCGCTACCTCCCGGAGTACCGCGAGGTGCGCGCGCAGGTCGATTTTCTCACACTGTGCAAGACGCCGGAGCTGGCGGCGAAGGTGACGATCCAGCCGATCGACCGGCTGGGCGTGGACGCGGCGATCCTGTTCGCGGACATCCTTCTGCCGCTCGAAGCGATGGGCGCCGAGCTGCGCTTCGAGAAAGGGGACGGACCGGTCTTCCCCTCCCCCATCCGCCATCGCGACCGGATCGCCGACCTCGCCCGGCCCGACGTCGCCGGCACGCTCGGCTATGTGTTCGAGGCGCTGCGCACCGTCCGCCGCGAGCTGGCCGACCGGGTCCCCGTGCTCGGTTTCGGCGGCACGCCCTGGACGCTCGCCTCCTATCTGGTCGAGGGGGGCACGTCCAAGCAGTTCACCCACCTGTTGGGGTGGAGCTGGGAAGATCCGGAGGGCTTGAAGCTCCTCCTCGACCGCCTCGCGGAGGTGTCGATCGACTATCTCCTCGGCCAGATCGACGCGGGGGCGCAAGGGATTCAACTGTTCGATTCCTGGGGCGGTCTGCTCGACCTGGAACGTTGGCGCCGGATCTCGCTCCCGTCGATCCTCGCGATCGCCGAGGCGCTCGGGACCCGGGTGCCGCTGATCTACTACGTCCAGGGGGGAAGCCACCTGCTGCCCGGGCTTGCCGAGCTGCCGGTGCAGGTGCTGTCGGTCGATTGGCGCACGCCGCTCTCCGAGGTGCGGCGGATCGTGGGACCGAAGAAAGTGCTCCAGGGCAATCTCGACCCGGCGGCGCTGCTCGCCTCGCCCGACGAGATCGAACGGCGCACCCGCGCGCTGCTCGCCGACGCCGCGGGCGGGCCGCACATCGCGAACTTGGGCCACGGGATTTTCCCGAACACGCCCGTCGAGCATGCCCGGGCGTTCGTCGATACGGTCAAGGGTTTGCGAGGGTAAAGCCCCGCCAAGGGTCGTGGCTCCGGCCAAGTCCCGCAGCGACCGGCTGCTGCCGAAGGCGCCCGAAGGAACGAGGAGGCTTGCCTGAGCCGCTACCCGCTTACTTAAAGACCCAGGTCTTGCCCGCGGTACCTTCGGCCACCCAGGCGTTCGGGGAGACCGAGGTGTCCCACTTGAGCAAGCGGGTGCGCGCTCCGGCGATGTCCTGGACCCGCACCTCGAGAAAGTTCCCCACGGCGTCGCCGAAACGAATCGCGCCGGTTCGTTCGATCGACCCGTCCGGCTGGTACACCGCCCACGCCTTGGTGGCGTCCTTGGAGAAGTTGGATATGGCGTTCGTCCCTTCGGGCGCACCGTCCGGAGGGCCCCAGAACTCGACGTCCACGGGGAGCGCAAAGCGGTTGACCAGCTTGTCGGTCGCCTCCTCGAACGTGCCGTTGGCGTTCAGATCGGCGAAGGCGATCATCGTATCGTTGGTGAAATTCGCCTCGACGCGCACCGGCCGATTCCGCTTGACCGCTTCGAAACGCGACAGGCTCATCAAGCTCGTGGTTTGGCGGGCGACCGAGACCAGCTTGCTCTTGTGGAGGTACCGGATCAGGGTCGGATAGCCGAACAGCGCCAGGATCAGCATCAGAGACAGCACCAGCAAGACCTCGATGATCGTGAAACCGCGGGAATGGGCCGAGAGCATTGGGCGGCTGCGATGTCTGCGCATGGCGGCGTTACCTCAGGCGATTCGTGTTGTATTCAGACTTGATCATAAGCCTTTGACGCCCTCACCGCGAGCCCTGTCCTCAATGACTCGCGGCGATCGTATCGATCCACTGGTCGGTCTTGATGAAACCCTCTCCCCAAGGCTTCCACTCCGCCGGCAAGCCGGCGGCCTTGATCTGCTCGATCGTCTTGCCGGCCGCCAGCCCGTCGCGAACCACCCGCGAGGTCTCGACCAGCATGCGGTGGAATTTCGCCAGGCCCTCTTTATTGGCGAGCGGCCCATGGCCGGGGATCACCTTGACGTCCGCCGGCAGGCGATCGAGGACCTTGCCGACGTTCCGGGTCAATCCCTCGACGCTGCCGCCGCTGCCGATGTCCACGAAGGGGAACATCCCGTTGAAAAACTCGTCGCCCATGTGGACGACGTTCGAGCCGGTGAAGAAAATCACCGAATCGCCGTCGGTGTGGCCGTTGGGGAAGTGGATCGCCTGGATCTCCTCGCCGTTGAAATGGATCGACAGCGCGTCGTCGAACGTGACGACCGGCAGCGCGCCCGTCGGCGAGGCGGGCACTTTCTCGCCGAACACCGTTTGATCGACGGCCATCCTCTTCCTGACGTTGGTCTGGGCGAGGATCGGCGCCTCGGCTCCGAAGCTCAAGTTGCCGCCGGTGTGATCGCCGTGCCAATGGGTATTGAGGATGAACTTGAGCTTGCCGTCGGACAGCCCTTTGAGCGCCGCGCGGATCTTGTCCGCCAGCGGCGCGAACTGATCGTCCACGATCAAGATCCCGTCGGCCCCCACCGAGACGCCGATGTTGCCTCCGGCGCCCTCCAGCAGGAAGACCTTGCCGGCGACGGGCGTGGCTTTGATTTCCACCTTCGAAAAATCCCGGTCCTGCGCCTGGGCGGGCGCCACGAAGGGCGAGCAGAGCGCGAGACCCAGCGCCGCGCCGAGCGCGAGGCGGGTGGGCCGAGGGAGAGCGGAGCTTGAAGTCATGAGCTACCTCCTGAAGTTCCTCGAACTTTACCATCACCCCTCGACCGAGGCGCGGCGGGTTCCCACCCGATTCCGACCCAGGCCGTTGGCCCATTCGTCCCAAGTCCGCCAACCCTCCTGGCACTGGCTCATAGAATGCATGGCATGAGCGGTCGACTCGTTCGTCCTCGCCTCCTCTCCCTCGCAGCCCTGCTCGCCCTCGCTTCCGTCGCTTCTCACGCCGCCGCCCCGCCTGAGACGTTTCACGATCAGCTCGCGGTGCGCGAGGCGGAGATCGTCGTCGGCCTTCCTCCGGCGCTCCAGGCCGAGCGCGACCGGTCGCTGCGGCCCGAGGATTTCGTCGTCCGCATCGGCGGCGAGGAGCACAAGGTGATTCGGCTGTCGCCGCTCGCCCGGGAGCGCGCTCCCTGGCGGCTGGTGGTCGTGATCGACCCGGCGCTCGCGCATCCCGATACGATCGTCGCGAGCCTGCTTGCGCTCGCGAGCGAAGCGGACGCGATCGCCGATTTCGGCAAGGTGGACCTCGCGGCGGCAGACCCTTCCGGCTCCGAAATCGGCTGGATCGGGCGCGACCTCTCCGGCTCCGAGTCGATCGCGTTTGCGCTCGCGGAAGCGGCCGGCAAGGCGCGTGCGGATCGTCGGCGGAACGAGCCGCATCGGTCTCTGCCCTCCCGGGTCGCGGCCGATCGGTTGGGCGCAATCACCCACTTCCTGCTCGCGGACGGGGGCGGCGGTCCTCGCGCCGTGGCCCTGCCGCTCGATCCGCTCGACGCCCAGGATGCCTTGGCCCCCGGCGACGGGACCGGCCGCCCTTCGCGCCTGCTCGCGGCCTACGGTTGGTCGCTTCTGCCCTTGGGTCTCAGCGCGGAATCGGGATTCTCGCTCGACGGACCGGGAGTGAGCGCCTACGACCACTGGAACGATACTTCGTTCGTCGGGCGGGCTCTCGACATCCGCGGCGTCCTGCGCTGGTTGCGGGGCAAGCGGGCGATGCCGCCGCCGCGCGCCCGTGTCACGATCGAATCCGAAACCCTTCCCGGCAGATTTGCCGCACGGGGCCTCGCCGAAGCGACCGGAGGCCTCGCGATCGACCGGGCGGAACAGATCCGTCTGACCTTCGACGCTCTGGGGCGTCGGTACGTCTTGGGCTACGAGGTGAGCGCGGAGCCCAAAACCGGAGAGATCTTGGATCTGGCGGTCGCGAGCGCCCGCGGCTCCTCCCCCGCCGTCTCGCCGCACTTCGCCCGCACGGGGGCGAGCCAAGACCTCGCCGAGCTGACGCTCGCGGGACTCCTCGCGAACGATTCGCCGCGCAAGGAGCTGCCAGCTCAGGCGAGGGTCGAGTCAGGCAAGCTCTCGATCGAAATTTCCGCTCCCGGCGAGGACTCCGTGCCGCTCGGACCGCTCCGGATCTCCTGGGCGATTCGGCACGCCGGAGCTGCCATCGAGATGCACCACGAAGACCTCGAAGGCCCCAAGCCGGGCGGCAAGCCGATCCATCGCGAGATCGCGCTCCCACCGGGAACCGACCCCGCCGCCGTAGCGGTGCTGATTCAAGCGATCGGCTCAGAGGCTGCCTGGGGAGCCAAGATGAACTGATGTGGAGTGCGGCGACGCGTCGCCGCGCTACTCGTAGCGCAGCGCCTCGATCGGATCGAGCTGCGCCGCGCGGGCGGCCGGATAGAAACCGGACGCGAGACCGACCGCCAGGGCCACGCCGGTCGCGAGGAGAATCGACGGCAGCGTCACCACGGTCGCCCAGCCGGCGCCGAGGGACACCCCTTTCGCGATCACCAGCCCCAAGACGACTCCGGCGAGGCCGCCCAAGCCGCTGATCGCGAACGCCTCGGCGAGGAACTGGGTCCGGATGTCTTGGGAGCGGGCGCCCACGGCGCGGCGGAGGCCGATCTCGCGCGTCCGTTCGAGCACCGAGGCGAGCATGATGTTCATGATCCCGATGCCGCCCACCAGGAGGGAGATCCCGGCGATCGCGCCCATCACGATGTTGAACAGCCGCTGGGTGCGGCGGTTCTGTTCGAGCAGCGTTTCGGGCACCACCAAGTCGTAATCCTCGGCGCCGCCGTGGAGGCGGCCGAGCAGCGCGGCAAGCGCCGTGGCCGCGGGGGGAATGTCGATGCCGGGCGCCATCCGCACGGCGATCTCGTCGAGCGGCGCCGCGAGCGGTTCGCGCTCGAACTTGCGCTCCGCGGTCGCCACCGGCAGATAGACCTCGCGCGCGGTCGAGCCGATCGACACCCCTTCGAAACTGTCGCCTCCCGCCGAGGCCGCGAGAACGCCGACCACGGTCAGCCAGACGTCGCCGATCTTTACCGGCCGGCCGAGCGCGGGCTCCTGGCCGAACAGGTCGCGGCGGACCGACGGTCCGAGCACGCAGACCTGCGCCGAAGTGGCCTGATCGAGCGCGTCGAGATAGCGCCCCTCCGCGATCTCGAGCCCGGCGAGCCGCGCCTGCTCGGGCGCCGCGCCCCAGATCACCGCGTCGGCGCGCGCGCCGGCCGCCTCGACTCTCGTCGCATCGAGCTTGATCCGCGGCACGACCAGCTCGACGCCGGGGATCGCTTCGCGGATCGCCGCCAGATCGCGCATCGAGACGCCGAGCGATTTCTTGCGGATCTCCCGGGCCGCCTCGTCGTCCAAGTCGCGCCCGCGCACCACGAGGTTGTGCAGACCCAGGCGCTCGACCAGGGCGAGCGCCTGCCTTTCCGCCCCCTTGCCGATCGAGAGCATCGCGATCACCGCGCCGACCCCGAAGATCACCCCGAGCGTCGCGAGCGCCGCGCGCAGCTTGTGCGCCGCCAGGCTGTCGAGCCCGGCGCGCAACGCTTCGCGAGGGATCATCCCCCACCTCCCGGCGGCGGCGGCCCGGAGCGCGCCCCCGACCTTCCCGGCGTTCTCGGGAGGGCGGGCCGGTCTCCGGTCGCCTTCGATTCGGTTCCCACCTCTCCCCGTTCGGGGTCGATCAGCGCGATGACGTCGCCGGCCGCGAGCCCCGATTCGACCACCAGCCGTCCCGGACCGGCCGGGGAGGTGACTACCGGCACGGCGGTAAAGCGCGCCGCCCCCCCTTTCTCGCGCCGAAACACCACGCTCCGGCCCGCGCGTTCGAACAGCGCCTGGCGCGGGATGGCGAGCGCCTGGGCGCGCCGTTCCAGCACCAGCTCGGCGCGCACGCGGGCACCCGGCTTGGCGAAGGTCGGATCGGTTTCGGCGAGATCGAGATCGACCGCGAAATACTGCACCGGCGAGCCGCGGAAGCGCGGCTTGGCGAGCGTATCGACCCGCGCCACCCGCGCCCCGATCGGCTTGCCGGGACGGGATTCGAGCGTCACGTTAGCCGGCTTGCCCACCTCCAGCCCGTCCGCGTCGGCCTCCAGCACGTAGACCTCGGCGCGCATGATCGTAAGCTCCGGCAGCTCGCCGATCGGCTGACCGGCGAACACGGTATCGCCCGGGCGTACCGGATCGTTCCGGAAATCGCGCTGGGCGACGAACAGGCCATCGTGCGGCGCGCGCATCTCGATCGCCGCGAGCCCGCGCTCGGAGCGCCCGATCTGGACCTCGGCTTTCCGCGCATCGATCTCGATCAACGCCCGCTCCGCCGCGGATTGCGCGGCGCGCAGCTCGCGCGCCTTGCGGGCTTTCTTTTCCCGCGCCTGGGCCAGCTCGCGATCGGCCGCCGAGGCCAAAATCTCGTGGCGCGAAAAGACTTCCACGTCGCGCTTTTGAAACTTGTCGGCCGCGTCGAGATCTCCCCGCGCGAGATCGGCGTCCACGCTGAGATCGGCGAGCGCGGCGCTCGACGTGGCGCCCGATTTCTTCATCTGCTCGCGCGTTTTCGCCAAATCGCCGCGCGCCGTGTCGAGCGCCTTGTCGAGCTCCGTCGGGTCGAACGTCGCGATGACCTCCCCCGCGCGAACCCGCGCGCCGTCCGGAGCGAGCCAGACGATGCGCATCGGGCCGGCCGCTTCGACCGGCACCGAGAGCGGCGTCGCCTGGGCCGATTCGAGGTTGCCTTCGGCCGCCACCTCCCGCACCAGCGGCTCGATCCGCACCGTGACGGTCGGAACCGTAACCTCACCGCCGCCGCAACCGGCGAGAATCGTCAGGAACGTGAGCGCGCCGACGACTCCCGCCAGCAATCGCCGCCTCACTGCGCCTCCTCCGCCAGGTCGCGCCGCGCGACGGCATCGCCGGGCGCCAAGCCCGCGAGCACCTCGAACGCCTCCGGAGTGCGCCGGCCGAGCTTCGGGAAGACCTCTTCGAAACCCCAGGCCGTGCGGCGCAGGACCCGCGGGCCGCGGGCGGACGGGAAGACCGACTCGGCCGGCACCAACAGGAGACCGGTCACGCGCGCGATTTCGATCGTGCCGCGAAAGCGCATGCCGGGACGCAGGCGACCGGCGAGCGCGACGGCTCCCGGCGAACCCTCGGTCGCCGAGCCGGAAGCGCCCGGATGCGCGCCGGGCAGAGAGACGTCGAGCTCGATCACTTTGCCTTCCGAGCGCTCCTTGCCGCGTTCCTCGCGCACCGCTCGATCGACCGAGTCGAGCCGGCCCGCGACCGGCAGATCGGGCAGCGCATCGAGTGCCAGCCGCACCTTCTGGCCCACCGCGAGACGGCCGACGTCCGCCTCGCTCACCTCGCCGCGCGCGCTCATCCGGCCGAGGTCCGGCAGCTCGACCACCTTCTGCATCTGCCAGCAGGAGTCGCCGATCCGCTTCTTCTGGCCGTTGCGATCGGCCACGTAGATCACCGTCCCGGCGCGGGGCGCGCGGACGGTCATCTTCTCGATCGACTCCTGCACCTCGCGCAGGCGGGCCGCCGCGCGATCGCGCTTGTCCGAGAGCGCGCCCAGCTCGGCCGCGCCGCTTCGGGCCTCCTGGCGCAGCCGCTCGCGGCGATAAGCGACCTCCTTTTCGGCCAGGGCCAGATCGGCTTTCGCCCCTTCCAGCTCGATCCGCGACGACAGCTCCGGCGGCACCTGGGCCTCCAGCGCGGCCTTCCGCTGCCGCGCTTCGGCCTCCGCGAGAGCGACTTCCGCTTCACCGCGGGCGAGCGCCAGCTCGGTGCGCTTTTTTGCGATCTCCTGCTCGGCCGAATCGCGCTCGGCGGATTTCTCGATCAGCTTGCGCTCCAGCTCGGCGGTGTCGAAGCGGACCACCGGCGTGCCTGCGGGAACGCTCCGCCCCTCGGGCGCCAGTTCGGCGATCTTGTACTCCCAGGTCTCGGGAATCTGGGGCGGCCCGAGCATCACGGAGGTCACGGCTTCGAGCTCGCCCGAGACCGGAACAGTGGTCACCAGATCGCCCCGCTCCACCACCCCCCAATCGCGCGGCGAAGCGGAAGTCTTGCCCGATCGGCCCGCCCAAGCGAGACCGCCCAAGACCGCCAGTCCGGCAACCGCCAAGACAATCCGCAGCCCTGTTTTCTTCCGGTCTCTCCTCTCGCGGGCCGCCGCCTGCACCTCCAGCGTTCCCTCTGTCCTTGCCGTCCCTGGAGTCCTTTGGGTCCTTTCCGTCATCGCCGTCATTGCACTTCGCCCTCACCCGCTACCCGCAGGCGCTGTCCGACCGCCAGCCCCGCCAGCACCCGGCAATCGAGGGGGCCGCAGGCACCCAGGCGTATCGGCGCCGTGCCGCCCGCGGCGAGACGAGCGCGCGGCGGTTTGGCGGCGAGATCCAGACCGGCGCGGGGAGCGAGCAGACCGGATTGCGGCGCGCCGCAGGCCTCCACCCGAACCGACATGCCGGGCAGCATCCGGTGCGGATCGGCTCCGGCGAGGGAGACCCGCACGGCGAACGCCCGGCGCAGCAGCGCGCCTTTCGCCGCCTCCCCCGCGAGGGCCGAGATCTCCTCGATTCGGCAGGGCAGCGTTTCGCGCGGGTAGGCGTCGAGCGTGCAGGTCGCCGCCGTGCCGGGGGCGACCCGGCCGTCGTCCACGTCGGCCAAGCGCGCCCTGATCCCGAGGGTCGAAAGATCCGGCAGGCTCGCGATGGTCATCCCTACCCAGACGGAGTCTCCCTCGCGCAGCTCACGATCCTCCCAGGGATGTTTGCCGATCAGCACCAACCCGGCGCGCGGCGCCGTAAGCGACAGCGCAGAGCGCCCGCGTTCCGCGGTGTCGATCTCGCGCCGCGATGCGGCGAGCGAGATCCGATCCACTTCGAGATCCGCACGGCCGGTGGCGACCTGGGTGGCGAGCGCCCGCTCGGCTTTCGCGAGCTCGCCCTCCGCCCGGGCGAGCTCGCGCCGCCGCTCCTGGTACTCCGCCTGCGGCACCAGCTCGGGCGGCACCTCGGCTTTCGTTCGAGCCTTCCCCACGGCGGTCCGCTTCTCCTCGATCGCGTAGCGCTTCTCGGCCGCGTTGGTCTCCGCCTCCGCCATCTTTTGTTCCAGCTTTCGCTCCGCCTCTGTCGCTTGCAGCTTTTTTTCTTCGATGTCCGAAGCGAGAGCACCGCTGTCGAAGATCGCGACCGGATCCCCCGCCTTCACCTCCGACCCGTCTTTGGCAAGCCAACGGATCTGCGCCTGCCAGCTCGGAACCTGCGGCACGGAAAGCACCTCCGCCTGTTCGGCGACCAGCTCCCCGGTCAGCAACTGGCACGGGCGCACCTCGCCCTGGCGAACGGTCAGTTCCGGCTGAGAGGTATCGACCGCCGCCGAGCCCACGGCACCCTGGCAGCCCAAGGCCGCAAAGAGGGGAAAACAGAGGACGAGGAGCGCCAGGCTCCGGCGGACTGCGCGCATTCTTAGAACTTCTACGACATCCGCGCGAAAACGTCTAGTGCGGCGGCTCGGTCTCGGTACCCGCCGCCGGGAGCCTGCGGCTCCGCGGCGGCGGTTGTTTCATCCGGTCTTGATCTCTCGCCCTCTACTTCCCGAAATCCACCTTCGGAGCCGTCTCGGCGCCGGCTGCGGCGGCGAAGTAGGGCTTGGGCGGGAAGTTCCAGCCGAGGATGCTGATGAACAGGCTGGCCGGGAACTGCTTGATCCGCGTGTTGTAGCCGCGCGCGACCTCGTTGAACCGGTTGCGCTCGACGGCGATCCGGTTTTCCGAGCCTTCGAGCGAGGCCATGAGGTTGGTGAACGCCTCGGTCGAGCGGAGCTGTGGGTACTG